>NZ_JAATEP010000089.1:0-30362 GCF_012034275.1 Nonomuraea composti
TGCGGGGAGTTCGCCGGTGGCGTCCTCCCCGCACGACCCGGCTGGGGTCAGTGGGCGGCGCGGGGGCCGCGGCGGATGAGGCGGGTGAGTTCGGCGGCGTCCTCCGCCGCCTGCTTGGCGCGGGTCTCCGACTCGCGTGCGTACGCGTGCAGCGCCCACACCGCCCCTTCGGCCAGCTCCTTCAGCTCGTTGACCTGCCCGGCGACGTAGCGGGCGTCGGCCTCGATGAGTTTGCGGCGCTGCCAGAGCTGCCAGCCGGCCAGGCCGATCATGGCGACGGCGGCGGCGGCGAGCAGGTGGGGGCCGAGGGCGGCGCCGGCGAGGCAGGCGACGCCGGCGACGATGAGGACCAGGGCGGCCCATGGCCGGCCGCGCGGCACCATGCCCTCGGTGAGGATGGACTCCTCGGCGGCGGCGAGGGAGGCGGCGTCGGGGCCTTCGGGGCGCAGGTGGATGCGGTGGCCGAGGAGCGGGACGGTGAGGGTGGCGGGTGGTTCGAGGCGGCTGTCGGCCTCCAGCTCCTCCGCCACGCCGCGCAGGATGGGCGCGGCCACGTGCAGGGCGATCGCGGCGAGGTGCGGGTCGGCGCCGGGGCGCAGGTCGTCGAGCAGGTACGAGCTGAGCGACGCCATGGGCCCGGCGGGCCCGCCCTGGCCGATGAGGGTGCGCAGCACGGCCAGCGGCTCGTCCTCGGCCCAGGCTGCCGCCGGGGTGGCGGGGTTGTTGTCGAGCGGGGCGGGCGAGTCGTGCTCCGACTGCCGGGCGGAGGTGATCTCGGCGCAGCGGCCGCGGAGCCGGGCCAGCCGGGCGGCGGCCACGGAGGGCCGGGCCAGCTCGGGGATCTCGGCCATCTCGGGGAAGTCGGCCAGGGAGGGCGGCACGACGACGGACGGCTCGCCGGGCACGAGCGCCTGCACCCACTGCTCGGGGTCGGCGTGCTCCTGGACGGCGAGGGCGTCGAGCTTGCGCAGGACGAAGATCTTGCCGGCGGGCCCGTAGGCGCCGCGGGCGGCGGCCAGCCAGAGGGAGCGCTGGCCGTGGGAGACGGGCCGGTCGAGTGACAGCTCGCCGAAGGCGGTGCCCAGCCAGGAGGCGTGGATGCGGCTGCCCTGCCCGGACACGGCCAGCGCGAGGCAGAGGAAGAGGGCGGTCTGTTGCTGGTCGCGGCCGGCGGCCCGGCTCAGCGGCTCGAGCGGGTCGTCGCCGGACAGGAGGGCGACGAGCGCTTCGAGTGCCGGGGGCAGCCAGTAGCCGGGTACGTCGCTGAAGCTCGGCGCGGCCGGAGGCGCGGTGCCCTTGGCGGCGAGGTGCGCCAGCAGCGCCTCGGCGTAGCGATGCAATTCGGTCGCTGCTTGGGGGCTCGCAGTCAGGTCCGTGCTCAAGGCAGAGAACTCCCCCATTTCGGCCTCAGTTCATGACCGCGTAAAGCCTAGCCGTTGGGGCGCGCCAACCCGGTGGAGGCGCGCCCACGACGGAACGGGAGACTTTGAGCCAACTGCCTGTTACATGCGCTCGGGGACAGGGACGCCCAGAAGGTCGAGCCCCGTCTCCAGCACCCGCAACGTCAGCGCGCACAGGGCGAGCCGCTGGTCTCGGGTCTGAGGGTCGACGCCTTCCTTGATGACCGGGCACTCCTCGTAGAACGTGCTCAGCAGGCTGGCCGTCTGGAAGAGGAACGCGCACAGCCGGTGCGGCTCGGAGGCGGCGGTGACCTGGGCGACGAGCTCGCCGAAGCCCAGCAGGTGCAGGCCGAGGGCGCGCTCGGCGGGGGCCGCGAGCACGATGGGCGCGGTGGCGTCGGCCGGGGAGATGCCGGCCCGGCGGAAGATCGAGCGGATCCGGGCCGTCGCGTACTGCATGTAGGGGCCGGTGTTGCCGGTGGTGGCCACCATGCGGTCGAGGTCGAAGACGTATTCGCTGTCGTGGCTGACCGACAGGTCGGCGTACTTCACGGCGGCCATGCCGACGGCGTGGGCGATCTCCCGCTGGGTGGCCTCGTCGTAGCCGCGGTCCTCGATGAGCTTGGCGGCGCGGTCGATGGCCTCCTGGAGCAGGTCCATCAGCTTGACGGACTCGCCGGAGCGGGTCTTGAAGCGGCGGCCGTCGTTGCCCAGCATCATGCCGATGCGCACGTGCTCGGCCTGGACGGTGTCGGGCAGCCAGCCGGCCTCCTTGGCGGCGGCGAACACCATCTGGAAGTGCAGCGCCTGCTCGTTGCCCACGACGTAGAGGATGCGGTCGGCCTTGAGGTCGTGGACGCGGTAGCGGATGGCGGCCATGTCGGTGGTGGCGTAGCCGTAGCCGCCGTCGCTCTTCCTGATGATGAGCGGCAGCGGCTTGTCGTCGGAGCCGGTGAAGCCGGGCGGGAACACGCAGAGCGCGCCCTCGCTGAGCACGGCCGTGCCGGACGCCTCGAGGTCGTCGCAGGTCTTCTGGAGCATGGGGTTGTACATGCTCTCGCCGGCGATGTCGGCGTCGGTCAGGGTGACGCCGAGCACGTCGTAGACCTTGTTGAAGAAGCGCACGGTGGCGTCCATGAACACGTGCCACAGGCGCAGCGTGTCGGGGTCGCCCGACTGCAGGGTGCTCACCCGCGCGCGGGCGCGCGTCTTGAACGCCTCGTCGCCGTCGAACTTGGCCCGCGCCGCCTGGTAGAACTCGGTGCCCTGGCCGGCCTCCAGCTGCGCGACCGCGGCCGGCTCGCCGATGTCGAGCAGGTGCTCGATGAGCATGCCGAACGGGGTGCCCCAGTCGCCCAGGTGGTTTTGCCTGATGACCTTGTTGCCGAGGTGCTCGTGCAGGCGGGCCAGCGAGTCGCCGACGATCGTGGTGCGCAGGTGGCCGACGTGCATCTCCTTGGCCGCGTTCGGCGCGGAGTAGTCGATCACGACGGTCTGAGCGGGCGTGACCGTGCCGACGCCGAGGCGCGGGTCGGCCAGCATCTGCCGGGCCTCGGACTCGACCCACGCGTCGCTGAGCGTGATGTTGAGGAAGCCGGGGCCGCTGACCTCGACCGTGCCGGGGAAGTCGGACAGCTCGGCGGTGATCGCCTCGGCGACCTCCCGCGGGGACCGTCGCAGGCGCTTGGCCAGGCTCATCGCGACGTTCGCCTGGAAGTCGGCGAACTGGGAGGGCCGGATCAGCGGGTCTGCGTCGGCGTGCTCGGGGCCGAACGCGCGGGCCAGCGCCTGCTGGACGCGCTCGGTGAGCACAATCTGCGGGTCGGTCATGGTCTAAGGGTACCGGCGAGCTTGACCGCGCCGCTTATCATGAGCGCCGCCACGACCGAGATGCCGGCGGCGGTCAGGTCGTTGCCGAGGTCGCCCGGCTCGAGGGCGAAGAACTCCCTGACGAACGGCAGCGCCATGCCGATGACGAACAGCACCGCCATGCCCCCGACGAGCAGCACCCGCCACCAGTTGAGCGGCCTGGCGATGAGCACGAGCACCCACCAGGTGGTGAGGAAGAGCGTGATCACGGCCGCCGTCTGGTTCTCCAGGAGGCTGGCGGCGCCGTTGTGCGCGGCCCAGAACGACACCAGCACCGCCGCCGCGCACAGCACCCCGGCCGGTACGGCGAAGCGCAGCACCCGCCGCACGAAGCCGGGCTTGGACCGCTCAAGGGTGGGCGCCAGCGCGAGGAAGAACGCCGGTATGCCGATGACGAGGGCGTTGACGAGGGTCGAGTGCCGTGGCGCGAACGGGAAGGCCACCCCCGCGACGCCGACGAGCAGCGACAGGACGATCGCGTAGAACGTCTTGGTGAGGAACAGGTTGGAGACCCGTTCGATGTTGGCCAGCACCCGCCGGCCCTCGCCCACGACGTGTGGCAGCGTGGCGAACCGGTCGTCGAGCAGCACGACCTGCGCGACGGCCTTGGTGGCGGGGCTGCCCGCGCCCATGGCGATGCCGAGGTCGGCGTCCTTGAGCGCGAGCACGTCGTTGACGCCGTCGCCGGTCATGGCCACGGTGTGGCCGCGGGCCTGGAGCGCGGCCACGAACTCGCGCTTCTGCTGCGGGCTGACCCGGCCGAAGACGGTGTGGGTGTCGAGCAGCTCGCCGAGCTTGGCGGGGTCGTCGTGGGGGAGGGTGCGAGCGTCGATGGAGCGCTCGCCGCCGGGGATGCCGAGGCCGGTCGCGATGGCGGAGACCGCCAGCGGGTTGTCACCCGAGATGATCTTGAGGGTGACGCCCTGCTTGGCGAAGTACCCGAGCGTCTCGCGGGCGTCCGGCCGGACGCGCTGGTCGAGCGTGACGAGCGCGACCGGCTCCACCTCCGCCTGGCCGCTCTCGGTGCCCGGCAAGGAGTCGGTACGGCACAGCGCCAGCACCCGCGTGCCCGTGGCGGCCAGCTCGGTGGCCTGGTCGAGGCAGGCGCCGCCGCTCAGCAGCACGTCGGGGGCACCCAGCACCCAGGCGCCGTGCTCGCCGAAGTCGGCCCCGCTCCACTTGCGCGCCGAGGAGAACGGGACGGTCGAGCGGGCCGTCCACCCTTCGGGGGCGGCGGGGTGGCGGGCCCTGATGGCCTCGGCGGTGGCGTTGGGCCGCTCGTCCAGGTTGGCCAGGGCCGCCAGCGCCTGATCCGCGGCGGGGTCGTCGCTGACGGGCAGGACCTCGCCGAGGTCCATCCCGCCCGCGGTGAGCGTGCCCGTCTTGTCCAGGCAGAGCACGTCGACCCTGGCCAGGCCCTCGATCGCGGGCAGTTCCTGCACCAGGACCTTGCGCCGGCCCAGGCGGACGACGCCGACGGCGAACGCGATGGAGGTCATCAGCACCAGACCCTCGGGGATCATGGTGACGATGCCCGCGACGGCGCCGGTGACGGCGGTGCGCAGGTCGGCGGAGTTGTGCAGCTGGCTGTAGATCAGCAGGGCGCCGATCGGGATGACCAGCCAGGTGATGTACTTGATGAAGTTCGAGACGCCCGCGCGCAGCTCGGAGTGGGCGAGGTGGAACTTGCTGGCCTCCTCGGCCAGCTTCGCCGCGTACGCGTCGGTGCCGACCCGCGTCGCCACGAACGCGCCCGACCCGGCCACCGCGAAGCTGCCCGACAGCACCTGGTCGCCCTGCTGCTTGTGCACGGGGTCGGCCTCGCCGGTCAGCAGCGACTCGTCGATCTCCAGGCCGTCGGAGTGCACGACCTCACCGTCCACGAGCAGCCGGTCGCCGGGGCCGAGCAGGATGAGGTCGCCGAGGACCACCTCGTGGGGGTGGATCTCGCGTTCCGCGCCGTCGCGGCGCACGCGTACGGGAGCCTCGTTGATCACGGCGAGGCGGTCGAGCGTGCGCTTGGCCCGTAGCTCCTGGACGATGCCGATGAGCGCGTTGGCCACGATGACCAGCCCGAACAGGCCGTCCTGCCACTCACCGAAGATCAGGATGAGTGCCCAGAGCACGCCGATGACGAGGTTGAACAGGGTGAAGACGTTCGCCCTGAGGATCGCGCTCAGCGAGCGGCTGGAGCGGCGCGGGATGTGGTTCGCCTTCGCCTTGGCCACCTGCTCGGAGGTGAGCCCGTGGGCCACCGAGATGAGCCCGTCCACATAAGCCCCCGTTTCTGCGGATCGGTCTCACACCTTAGAGGTTCCTGAGAAGCGGGGGGAGGTACTTGAGTCGGGTCTTCGTGACCTCCTGAAGGAGGAGATCCGCCGCGCGACGGCCCTGACCTGCGCGTCACCACAGCCGGTGGGAGCGGCCCCCGGCGGACATGCGTTCGCCGATCGCGGACACCACTCCGGCGGCCGACAGGTCCGCGGCCAGCCGGCAGGCCGCGCTGATGCCCTGCGCCTTGGACGCGCCGTGCGCGATGACGACGGTGCCGTTCAGCCCGAGCAGCACCGCGCCGCCGTGCGCCTCCGGGTCGAGGCGGCGGCGCAGCTCGCGCAGGCGCGAGCGCTGCATGGCGGCGCCGAGGCGGGCCAGCCTGCTCTCGCTGACCGCCTCCCGCAGCTCGGCGAACGCGTAGCGGACCGCGCCCTCCATGGTCTTCAGCGCCACGTTCCCGGTGAAACCGTCGGTGGTGATGACGTCGACCTTGCCGGTCAGCAGGTCGTGGCCCTCGACGTTGCCGGCGAAGTTGATGCCGGGGGAGCCCTGCAGCAGCTCGTGCGCGCGCCTGACCAGCTTGTCGCCCTTCTCGGCCTCGCTGCCGATGGTGAGCAGGCCGACCTTGGGGTCGGTGATGCCGTGCGCGAGCTCCGCGTACGTGGCTCCGAGGTGCGCGAACTGCACCAGCATCTCCGGCTTGACCTCGGCGTTCGCGCCCGCGTCGAGGAGCACGGCGGGGGCGGGCAGCGTGGGCAGGTCCACGGCGATGGCCGGCCTGAGCACGCCCTGCTGGCCCTTCAGGCGGAGCCTGCCGGTGGTCACGATGCCCGCCGTCGACCCGGCGGACACGACGGCGCAGGCGTCGCCGCGGCGGACGAGGTGGCAGGCGATCGCGATGCTGGAGCGGGGGCGGCGCAGGCTGGCCAGCGCGCCCTCGTCCATCTCCAGCGCCTCCTCGGCGCGGACGATCGGCACCTCTTTGGTGGCGTCGTGGTCGGCCAGCGCCTCGTAGAGGACGCGCGGGGAGCCGACGAGCACGACGGGCAGGCCGCGCTCCCGCACGGCGTGCACGGCCCCGGCCACGATCTCGTGCGGCGCGTGGTCGCCGCCCATGGCGTCGAGCGCCACTGGCCTGCTCTCGGACACTGCTCACCTCGTACGGCATCGAGCCCGCCGCCACGGCTTCGGCCGGTTCGCGGGCTCGGTACGTCCGCACGCAGGCAAGGCAGGTGCCAGGGTAACCGGCGGGTAGGACCGGCTAGTGCAGGTTCCAGTCGTCCTTGCCCCGGGTGACGATCACCTTGGAGAACTTCGACGCCCCCGTGAGCCGGATCAGCGGCCCGTCCACCTCGGAGCCCGCCGTCACGTTCCGCTTGCCGAACAGGGAGCTGCCCTCGTCGATGACGTGGGCGTCTTCGGGCACCCGCACGATCATCTTGCTGAACCGCGCGCTGGTCTCGATCGTGATCTCGCGGCCGGGCAGCACGGCGTCGGACAGGTCGATGACGAGCGCCCCGAACCGGGCGGACAGCCGCAGGTGCCGGGAGGCGACCCACCGCCCCTTGCGCACGACCTTGCTGAACTTGGAGCTGATCACCTGCCGCTCGATCGCGGCGGGCACGTCGGACGCGGACACCTGGGGCAGGTCCCGGGTGAGGGGCACGAGCTCGCTCATCGTCTTGGCCGTGTAGGCCACGTCGAGGCGGTCGGCGTGCTCGATGGTGGTGAGTCTTCCCGTGGCGAGTGCCTCTGCCAGCACGGCGGCCACGCGGTCGCGGTCGGCGTCTGAGGCGCGCAGGTCCGGATCGTCGGTCACGAAAAATCAGTGTACGCCCATACGCGATATGTCGCGAGTGCCCTCAAACCTCAAGGAAAACTTGGAGCCCAGCGGAACCGCGAACGCGGGCGGGCGCGTCCGGGTATTAAGAACCGTAGACGCGCGACAGGGTCGTGAGGTTTACACCCGATCGAACAAAAAAGATGGGAACGGCCTAGTGATCTTGAACCAAGCAGGCACGCGACGTTTCCGGGCGTACACGTCCAAGCACCTCGACCAGCTCCTGCAGCGCGCGGGGCTGGGGGACGACGAGCGGCTCAAGGTGCGCGCCGTCGCCACGGTGCTGCCCTTCCGGACGAACGCCTATGTCGTCGATGAACTCATAGATTGGTCGGCCGCGCCCGACGACCCCATGTACCGACTTGTCTTCCCACAGGAGGACATGCTGCCCGCGGCAGACGTGGCCAGGCTGGCCGACCTGCTGAAGGCGGAGGCGCCGAACGCCGAGATCCAGGCCGAGGCCAACCGCGTACGCGCACAGCTCAACCCGCATCCCGCCGGCCAGAAGGAGCTGAACGTCCCCAAGATCGGGGACGAGCCCGTCCCCGGCATGCAGCACAAATATCCGGAAACCGTGCTGATCTTTCCCAAGCAGGGGCAGACCTGTCACGCCTACTGCACCTACTGCTTCCGGTGGGCGCAGTTCGTCGGCGACGCGGACCTCAAGTTCGCCTCCGACGACATCGAGCAGATGGCCGGCTACATCCGCCGGCATCCCGAGGTCACCAGCGTGCTGATCACCGGCGGCGACGCCATGATCATGGGCGAGCCGGTGATCAGGCGCTACATCGAGCCGCTGCTGGAGCTCGACCAGCTCGAATCCATCAGGATCGGCACCAAGGCGCTGGCCTACTGGCCGCAGCGCTTCACCACCGATCCCGACGCCGACGACACGCTCCGCCTGTTCGAGCAGGTCGTCAAGGCGGGCAAGAACCTCGCGTTCATGGCCCACTTCTCGCACCCGCGCGAGCTGGAATCCCCGCTCGTCGAGTCGGCCGTCCAACGCATCCTCGGCAGCGGCGCCACGATCAGGACCCAGGCGCCGCTCATCAGATCCATCAACGACGACCCCGCCGTGTGGTCGGGCATGTGGCGGCGCCAGCTCAGAATGGGGTTGATCCCCTACTACATGTTCGTCGAGCGCGACACCGGGCCCCAGGACTACTTCGCGGTCCCGCTGGCGCGCGCGTACGAGATCTTCCGGGACGCGTACTCCGCCGTGTCCGGGCTCTGCCGCACGGTGCGCGGGCCCTCCATGTCGGCCACGCCGGGCAAGGTGTGCGTGGACGGCGTCATGGAAGTCGCCGGGGAGCAGGTGTTCGTGCTCCACTTCATCCAGGCCCGAGACCCCTCGCTCGTGGGGCGGCCGTTCTTCGCGCGCTACGACCCGTCCGCCGTGTGGCTGACGGACCTGCGCCCGGCCTTCGCCGAACGTTTCCCGTTCGAGGCGGCGGACGCCCTCCTGACCGTCTGACCCGGCCGCGCGCGTCCACCGCGACCGGAGAATTTCCGGGCCCCGGCCTGTGAACATTTGTTTTCGCGACCCTTTGTTCACGGACTGCCGGGGCCCTCTTACGTGCACCGGCGAGTCGCGCACAATATCGGAAACAAGACCCGCCTATTTCCCGTTTTGTGCCGCCGCTCAACACTCCCCCTTTACTCGGTAACCGGGCTGCAAACCCCTGCTACATGGGGATTCATGCGCCTGCGGCCGATCAAGCCGAGTGATAGAACTGCTTGCGTAGCTCAGCCGTAGCGACACGCTTCGTGTGGTGCCCATAGCGCGTCCGCAACGGCATACGGGGGTTATCGATTCGCATTTCCACCGCATTCGAGAGCGATCGATCACGAGCCGGGAAGGCAATCATGAATCGAGTAGTCAAGGCGGCGCTGGCCGTCACAGCATTCGGCTTGGCGGCGGCGGCGATGGCCGTGCCGGCACAGGCGGAAGTCCAATACAACACCGCCAGGTACGTTCCGATCGACGGCCTGGGCGGAGGCACCATTGCCGGCGCCGACCCGCTCGGCGGGCTGCTCAGCAGCCTCGTCGGCGGCGGGGGCGGCCTGCTCGGCGCCCTCGGCGGCGGCGCCAAGTCCGGCGCCGCGTCGGGCGGCCAGATGTCCGAGGTCGAGCGTGACATCGCCAGCGAGAACCAGGCGGAGAGCGACGGCACCACGGCCAACGCGGCCGAGGACGTCACCGCCGACGGCGGCCCGCTGCCCGAGCTGTCGCCCATCGTCAGCAGCCTCAGCAGCGTCCCGCTCGGCGGCGGCGGCCTGACCGAGTCCCTGCCCCTTCTGGGCGCCTCCCGCATGGCGATGCCCTCGGTCAAGGGCGGCAAGCAGGCCCAGGGCGACGTCCTGGGCGGCGCGATGGCCGGCACGGTCGGCTCGTCCTTCGAGAGCGCGGTCAGCTCCCTGAGCGGCACCAACCTGCTGCCCGTCTCCGGCGGCGCCGCCACGACCAAGACCATGGCGAGCAGCTCCCAGGGCCTCGGCAACTTCTCCGCCGACGCCCTCCTGGGCGGGGTCACGGAAGCCACGTGGCGCGCGCTCCCGCACACCGCGGGCCGCCAGCTCGCCCCGGCGATCGGCCAGGTGACGCCCGCCGAGATGGCGCCGGTCGTCCAGGCGCTGCCCGGCACCACCCAGGCCGCCTCGATGGACGAGCTGGCCCCGCTGGTGGAGGACACCTCCGCCTTCGTCGAAGGCCGCGGCGTGCAGACCGCCGGCGCCTACGGCGACCTGATCACCGCCCTCGGCTGGACCACCGACGCGCTGACGAGCTCGGTACGGGGCAGCGCGGCCCGCGACTAGTCGCCGCACTGGGCTCGCGACCAGGCACTCCTAGAAACGCGGCTGGACACACCTGAGCTCATGGCCGGGCACTCCCTGATGCGCGGCTAGGCGCGGCTTCCGGGACGGTGACCCGGGCCATGACCTCCAGGTTCGTGACCGGACGCGGCTCCTGGACGCGACCCCCAGGTTCGCGACTGGGCCGTGATGGAGGCGCTGACGAGCGCGGCCTCCCAAGACACCGGCCAGGACGGTTCGCGGGTGTCCTAGGTGCCGACACCCGGGCACCGGCCTGGTGGTGACGCGGGCGGCCGGCTCGCTCGCCCCAGCAGTCCCCTGACGGCGAACCCCATCGACCGGGACACGCCCTCCGACGGGCCTCATCGGCCGTTGCTCCACCTGAGGTCGGGGGATCCCCTGATCTGGGCCCTCTTCGCTAGAGGTCTGGGTTTCCCCTGATCCGGCCAGGGCCCGGAGGTCCACGCGCACCGCGGGACCTCCAGGTCGCACTGGCGTGGTCTCCGGGCCGGGGTCCCTTCGACGGGGACGCCGTCGCACCGATGCGGCAGGCCGCGCGGGCGCCCTTTAGGTGCCGGGCGCCCGCGGCACTGGCGCGCGTAGGTTACGAGTCCGCCGCCACGTAGGGGGCGGGCTCAAGTCGGGCCTGGGCGGACGCGCCCTCGCCTCGGGGCGCACATGGCGCCGCCACTGCAGGGCAGCGGCGCCACGCCCCACAGCGCCACCGGCCCCACCCCGGGGCCGGTGGCGCCCTTCTTTCCGGGGGTTTTCCGGCGGTCTTTCCGACGGAGGATCTTTCCGGCGGCGGGCCTTTCTTGTGGCGGGTCTTTTCTCGCCTGCTCGCCCACAACCCCACCCATACTTCACGGCACGGCCGAGGTCACCGCCACCCGCCGCACGTGGCTGATGGCCTCCAGGAATACGCCCGCTGACCGCCACGTGGCCGGCCGCCGTGACGCGCGCCCACTTGACCGTCCGCGGGGTAGAAGCGTTGCCCGGACACCGAGGGTAGAAGCGTCGCCCGGACAGCCCCCGGCACTCGACGGCGGGCTCCTGTAGGGCCTTGCGGTGCCTGAGTGGCCCCAGGAAGGGGTGGGACGGCCCTCTCGGGCTCCAACGCCTCAGGCGGCCCTCCAGGGCGCTGCGGGCGGGTCTCAGGGGAGGCGGACGCCGGTGCGGCGGGCGATCTGGGCCTGCAGCCGGGCCATCTGCCAGTGCAACTCGAGAAGCTGCTCGGCGAGCTGCATCCTAGGAATCTCGGCCACGTCCTCGATGGCCAGGTGGTCGATCGCGGCCGCAAGCTCTCCCATCGCGCGCCCCCACTCCATCACCGTTCCCCGGATCGAATTGACGTTCGAATCCTATCGGAACGGCAGGCTCGGTGTCAGTCTTTTACCCCTCCAGTCGCCGGGCGTTTCGCACACCTGACCGAATGGGTGCCGACGCCCACCTCGACGGTCAAGGCGGGCTCGCGTAGCGGCGGGTCACCACTGAAGGGTCAGAGGCCGTTTCCCTGGAGGGCCGTCAGCCGGAGTGCGGCGGGTGGCGGGCCACGGCAGCGCGTAAAGGATGGGTGGAAGCCCGGGACGGCGGGGGAGCGACGCGCGGGGGAGAGGAAGCAAAAGGCCGGTCGCAAGAGATGCGACCGGCGATCAGCCCTTGTTGTAGGCGGCGATGACTTCCTTGGGGTCGCCGTCCATCTTGATCTTGCCCTTGTGCAGCCAGATCACCCGGTTGCACGTCTGCTCGATCACCCGCAGGTCGTGCGCGACCAGGAACACCGTGCCGGCCGACTCGCGGATCTGCCGGATGCGCTCCTCGCTCTTCTTCCTGAACTCCCGGTCGCCCGTCGCCAGCGCCTCGTCGATGAGCAGGACGTCGTGGGTCTTGGCGGAGGAGATGGCGAAGCGCAGGCGGGCGCCCATGCCGGAGGAGTAGGTGGACATCGGCAGCTGGACGAACTCGTCGATGCCGGAGAAGTCGACGATCTCCTGGTACTTCTCCTTGACCTCGGCGGGCGTCATGCCCATGGCGTAGCAGCCGAGGACGATGTTGCGCTCGCCGGTCAGCTCGCGCATGAGGGCCGCGTTGACGCCGAGCAGCGAGGGCTGGCCGTCGGTGTAGACGGCGCCCTTGTGCGGGGGCAGCAGGCCCGCGATGGCGCGCAGCAGCGTGGACTTGCCCGAGCCGTTGCGCCCCACGATGCCGATGGCGTCGCCGTGGTAGGCCACGAAGGTCACGCCCTTGACGGCGTGGACCTCCTTCATCTGCGGCCGCCCCTGGCGCCTGAGGATGCGCGTGAGGGCGTTGACCGCGTTGCCCTTCTCGGCCTCCGAGGCGGCCCCGTAGACGCGGTAGACGATGTGGAGATCGTCGACGATGACGGTGGGAGTGCCTGTGGGGACGTCGAGGGGCCGCTTGCCCGGGGGCTCCGGGTTGGGATGCACTCTCACATCCTTGCCGGGGTCGGCGGGCTTGTCGCCCTTCACCTGTGACAGCTCCTTGGTCAGTTCAGCCACGCCCGTACCTCTCCTCGGACCGCCAGAAGTACCAGAAGCCGAAGCCGAGTGCGAACACCGCCCAGAATACGCAAGACACCAACACCATCGTCGGCGGGTGGTGCCCATAGGTGGTGTTGTAGCTCGGGATGAGAATCTCGCGCATCCACTCGATGTAGGAGGCGGCCGGGTTGAGATACATCACGTCGGCCACCCACTGGGGCAGCCCCGCGGCGCCCACCACCTTGGCCTGGATGGAGAAGAACACGCCGGAGGCGTAGAGCCAGGTGCGGGTGATGAACGGCAGGAGCTGGTTGAGGTCGCGCATCTGGGCGCCGAGCCGGGCGACCACCAGGCCGGCGCCGACGTTGAAGAGCGTCTGCAGCAGGAGCACCACCGGGATCATGAGCCAGTACCAGGTGGGCCACTCGCCGGTGGCGGCCACGAGGACCAGCAGGACGCCCATGGAGATGGCCAGCTGCTGGAGCTCCTGGATGGTGTACGCGAGCGGGAGCGAGGCCCTGGGGAAGTGCAGGGCCCGGATCATCGACAGGTTGCCGGAGATCGACTTCGCGCCCGCGGTCACCGTGCGCTGCGTGTAGGTGAAGATGAACATCCCCGTGAGCAGGAACGCGGGGTAGTTCTGGATGCCCTTGCCGCCGCCCAGGATGACCCCGAACATCACGAAGTAGATGCCGGCGTTGAGCAGCGGCGTCAGCACCTGCCACAGCTGGCCGAGTGCCGAGCTGGAGTATTTCGTGACGTTGCGCGAGGTCGCGTACGTCAGGATGAAGTGTCGGCGCTGCCACAGCAGGCGCAGGTAGACAGGGAACCTCGGCCGCGCGATGGCACGGCGAAGCCCGTATCTCTTGGCGAGCTTGGCCAGCGGCTCCTGCCCGCTTCGGCCGCCCGCCTGGGCGTCCGCGACAGCGGATTCCGGCTGGCTCATGGCAAGGACTCTATTGGATCCCGGTCGGTGGGGTGCCTGTCGTACGGGTTGACGACGGACAGTTGGACAGACTGTTGGACGGAGTCTTCGGACGCTGGGTTCCAAGGCGTCGTCAAGACCTGCTCAACCGTAGCCCAGCGAGCCGGGGCGTGGTGGCGGAGGCACGAGCACTGTCGTGTAGGGGGTATTTTTCATCGACTGTTCATGTCCAGGCCCTGCCCCTTGAGGTGGATTTGTACCGTTTGCTCCGCTTGGGGCTTATTGTCTGTGACGTTGGATTGGCACACGTGTGACCGAACTGCAACGCGCCAGAGACTCGCTGGTGGCAAGTAGTGAGGGATAGTCGCGATCGACTGGCAGGGCGTCGGCTGGTTTGACCATGTCAGCCAAATCCGGGGGGATACCAGGAACCCCCCGTCAGGCTGCTCACGATCACCGCAGCTCAGCGCTTGGCGCCCACCTGTAGAGGGAGGATTTCTTTCACCATGCGTGTTACTAAGGGCGCACGGATCGTCGCCGGTACCGCGCTGCTCGCCCTCGCGGTTGCCGCGTGTGGCGGCGGTGCCTCGGACAACGGTGGCACTGCCGCGGGCGGTGAAACGCCGGTCCGCATGGAAGTCGGTGAGCCCCAGAAGCTGCTCTTCCCGCAGGACACCACGGAGACCGAAGGTGCCGAGGTGCTCGCCGCGGTGTTCTCGCCGCTCGTGCGTTACGACGAGAACAAGCAGCCGGTCGAGGAGGCCGCCGAGTCCATCACCACGACGGACAGCAAGGTCTGGACGATCAAGCTGAAGTCGGGGTACACGTGGCACGACGGCACTCCGGTGAAGGCCGAGGACTACGCCCGCGCGTGGAACTTCGCCGCTCTCCAGGACAACGCCATGAGCTCGTCCTACTTCTTCGGGCGCGTCGAGGGCTACAACGACGTGCACCCGGGTGAGGGCAAGACGCCGACGGCCAAGGAGATGAAGGGCCTCAAGGTCGTGGACGACTCCACGCTCGAGGTCACGCTCTCCGCGCCGTTCTCGCAGTTCAAGACCATGCTGGGCTACACCGCGTTCTACCCGCTGCCCGCCTCCGCGATCGGCGCCGACGGCAAGCTCAGCCAGGCCTACGGCGAGAAGCCGATCGGCCAGGGGATGTTCAAGGTCGACAAGCCCTACAAGAAGGGCACCGACCAGACGATCGAGATGTCGGTCTACGACAAGTTCCCCGGCAAGAAGCCCGCCGGCTGGACGAAGCTGCAGTTCAAGATCTACACCAGCTCCGAGACCGCGTGGAACGACCTCCAGGCCGAGAACCTGGACATCCACGACTCGCTGCCCGCCACGGCCATCTCCACGGCCAAGCAGGTGCTCGGTGACCGGTACTTCGACGAGCCCGACGCCTCCATCGGCTACATCGGCGTCCCGCTGAAGTACAACAAGGACTTCCAGAACGTCGACGTGCGCAAGGCCATCTCGATGGCCATCGACAGGAAGACCATCGCGGACACCGTCTTCTCCGGCACCCGCTCCCCGGCCGACGACTTCATCAACCCGGCCATCCCCGGCTACCGCCAGGGCGCGTGCACCGCGTGCACGTACAACCCGGCCGAGGCCAAGAAGCTGTACGAGAGCGCCGGCGGCCCCAAGAGCATCGAGCTCGGCTACAACGCCGACGGCGGCCACAAGGAGTGGATCGAGGCCGTCGCGAACAACCTTCGCGCCAACCTCGGCATCGAGGTCACGCCGAAGCCGTTCGAGAAGTTCCAGGGCATCCTGGACGCGCTGGACGCCAAGGAGTACAAGGGCCTGTTCCGCATGGGCTGGTCCATCGACTACCCGTCTCCTGAGAACTACCTGACCCCGATCTTCGGCACCGGCGCCATCGGCACCGGCTCGAACTACGGTGGGTACTCCAACAAGGACTTCGACGAGCTGGTGGCCAAGGGCGACCAGGCCACGGACGCGGCCGAGGGCCTGAAGCTCTACCAGCAGGCCGACGACATCCTCATCAAGGAGCTTCCTTACATCCCGGTTTACTTCTACCGGAGCAACTTCGGGCACTCGACCAAGGTCAAGAACGTCAAGCTCAACCTGCTCAACCAGATCAACTGGGCGGACGTCGAGAAGGCCTGACGTCATTCGTCTGGGCGGACGGCACTTGCCGTCCGCCCGTCGGAGGACTGAGCTTGGAGGCAGCCACTCGGGCCGGGTAAATCACGGATTCCGAGAGGCTGCCTCCAAGTGTGTACCGGAGGGCTGGAAATGGGCCGATATGTCATCAGGCGACTGATCCAGGCGATACCCGTCCTGATCGGCGCCACGCTACTCATCTTCTGTATCGTCTTCGCACTGCCCGGAGATCCCGTCGCGGCACTGTTCGGAGACAAGCGCCCGGACGCGGCCGTGGCCGAGGTCCTGCGCGAGCAGTATCACCTCAACGACCCGCTGCTCCTGCAGTACTGGTACTACATCAGCGGCGTGCTGTTCCGCGGCGACTTCGGCGTCAACTTCGCCCAGGTGCCGGTCTCGGAGATCCTCGCGGGCAAGTTCCAGGTCACGCTGAACCTGGCACTGACCGCGCTGATCATGGAGGCGATCCTCGGCGTCGGCCTCGGCCTGTGGGCGGCGCTGCGCCGCGGCAAGGCCACCGACACCATGATCCTGGCCTCGACGCTGCTGCTGATCTCGATCCCCACGCTGGTGACGGGCTTCGTGCTGCAGCTGGTGCTGGGCGTGAAGCTCAAGCAGTGGACCGGGCTGGACATCTTCCCCGTGGCGGGCACGTTCGCGGGCCTGCGCAGCTACCTGCTGCCGGGCTTCGTGCTGGCCGGGGTGTCCGTCGCGTACCTGACCAGGCTCACCAGGACGAGCCTGGTGGAGACCCTGCGAGCCGACTACATCCGCACGGCCACGGCCAAGGGCCTGTCCAGGCGGCGCGTCATCGGCAGGCACGGTCTGCGCAACGCCCTGATCCCGCTCATCACCTATCTGGGCGCCGACCTCGGCAACCTCATGGGCGGCGCGGTGATCACCGAGACGATCTTCAACCTGCCGGGAATCGGCAATCAGCTCTTCACGTCGGTCTACCTGCGTGAGCAACCGGTCGTGGTGGGCACCATCACGGTGCTGGTGCTGATCTACATTCTGGCCAACCTGGTCGTCGACCTGTTGTACGCCGTGCTCGACCCGAGGATCCGCTATGAGTAACCCAACGCCGCCGGGCGGGCCGGGACTCCCGGAGACGCAGACGCTGGTCCCGGACACGGTGCCGGCCCCGGCGCCGGAACGCAAGGGCACCACGACCAAGAGCGGCAAGCCCGCGAGCCTGTGGACCGACGCCTGGTACGACCTGAGGCGCAGGCCGATGTTCATCATCTCGGTGATCATCATCGTGATCCTGCTCGTCATGTCGTTCTGGCCGTCGCTGTTCAGCGGCATCGACCCGTACAACGCCAGGACCTGTGACCTGTCCACGGCGCGGCAGGCGCCGAGCGCCGGCCACCTGTTCGGGCGCGACAACCTGGGCTGCGACGTCTTCGCCAGGACGATCTACGGCGCCCGCAACTCGATCGTGATCGGCGTGCTCACCACGCTCATGACCACGATCATCGGCGGCCTGCTCGGCATCATCGCCGGCTTCCGCGGCGGCGTGGTCGACACGCTCGCCTCGCGGGTCACGGAGATCTTCTTCGCCATCCCCTCGATCCTCGGCGCGCTGCTGATCGCGGCCACCTTCCGCGGCAGGGCCAACAGCATCTTCCTGGTCATCGTGGCCCTGACGGTGCTCGGCTGGCCGATGGTGTTCCGCATCATGCGGGCCGCGGTGATCACGGCGAAGAGCCAGGACTTCGTGGTCGCCGCCAGGGCGCTGGGCGCGGGAGCGGGCCGGATCATGTTCCGCCACCTGCTGCCGAACTCCCTCGCGCCGGTCATCGTCGTGGCCACGATCAACCTGGGCACCTTCATCGCGGCCGAGGCCGCGCTGTCGTTCCTGGGCGTCGGCGTGCAGTCGCCGGACATCTCATGGGGCCTGATGATCGCCGACGCGCGCAACAGGTTCCTGGAGGCACCGCTGCCCCTGGTGTTCCCCGCGGTGTTCCTGAGCCTGACCGTGCTCGCGTTCATCATGCTGGGCGACGCCGTGCGCGACGCGCTCGACCCGAAGCTCAGGTAGGAGGGGGCTCAGTGAAGAAGACGTCCACCAACGTGTTGCCCGCCGAGGGAGGGCTGGGCGACGAGCCGTTGCTGGCGGTCGACGACCTGCACGTGGAGTTCCACACGCGGGCCGGCACCGTGCGCGCCGTCAACGGCGTGAGCTACACGGTCGGGCCCGGCGAGACGCTCGCGGTGCTGGGCGAGTCGGGGTCGGGCAAGTCTGTGACGGCGCAGGCCATCATGGGCATCCTCGACATGCCGCCGGCGGTCATCCCCAAGGGGCAGATCCGCTTCCGCGGCACCGACCTGCTCAAGCTGTCGGAGGAGGCCCGCACCCAGGTGCGCGGCCAGCGCATCGCGATGATCTTCCAGGACGCGCTGTCCGCGCTCAACCCCGTCTTCACCGTGGGCTGGCAGATCAGCGAGATGTTCCGGGTGCACCGGGGCATGTCGAAGTCCGACGCCATGAAGAAGGCCGTCGAGCTGATGGACCGGGTCCGCATCCCGGCCGCCAGGCAGCGCGTCAACGACTACCCGCACCAGTTCTCCGGGGGCATGCGCCAGCGCATCATGATCGCCATGTCGATCGCGCTGGACCCCGAAGTGCTGATCGCGGACGAGCCGACCACGGCCCTGGACGTCACCGTCCAGGCGCAGATCATGGAACTGCTGGCCGAGCTGCAGCGCGAGAGCCAGATGGGCCTGATCCTCATCACCCACGACCTCGGCGTCGTGGCCGACGTGGCCGACAAGATCGCGGTCATGTACGCGGGACGCATCGTCGAGCAGGCGCCCGTGTACGACATCTACAAGGCGCCGGCGCACCCGTACACCAAGGGCCTGCTGGACTCGATCCCCAGGGTCGACCAGAAGGGCCAGGACCTGTACGCGATCAAGGGCCTGCCGCCGAACCTGCTGGACCTTCCGACGGGCTGCTCGTTCCACCCGCGGTGCCCGTACCGGCAGGACAACTGCGTGACCGACGTCCCCCCGCTCTACGAGATCAGCGGCACGCGCGGCAGCGCCTGCCACTACTGGAGGGAGGTCCTCGATGGCGACCAGCAGTGAGCGCATCCTGGAAGTGCGTGACCTGGTCAAGCACTTCCCGCTGACCCAGGGGATCCTCTTCAAGAAGCAGATCGGCGCCATCAAGGCCGTGGACGGCGTCTCGTTCGACCTGAACAAGGGCGAGACGCTGGGCATCGTGGGCGAGTCGGGCTGCGGCAAGTCCACGCTCGCCAAGGTGCTGATGGCGCTCGAACGGCCCACCTCGGGCTCGGTGAAGATCAACGGCCGGGACATCGCCAAGGCCAGGGGCGGCGAGCTCAAGCGCATGCGCCGCAACATCCAGATGGTGATGCAGGACCCGTACACCTCGCTGAACCCCCGGATGACCGTCGGCGACATCATCGGCGAGCCGTACGAGATCCACACGGAGGTCGCCCCCAAGGGCGACCGGCGCAAGAAGGTGCAGGAGCTGCTGGAGGTGGTCGGGCTCAACCCCGACCACATCAACCGCTACCCGCACCAGTTCTCCGGCGGCCAGCGGCAGCGCATCGGCATCGCGCGCGGGCTGGCGCTGCAGCCGGAGATCATCGTCTGCGACGAGCCGGTCTCCGCGCTCGACGTGTCGATCCAGGCGCAGGTGATCAACCTGCTGGAGCGGCTGCAGAACGAGTTCAACCTGGCCTACATCTTCATCGCCCACGACCTGTCGGTGGTGCGCCACATCTCCGACCGGGTCGGCGTGATGTACCTCGGCAAGTTCGTGGAGCTGGGCAAGGACACGGAGATCTACGACCGGCCCGCGCACCCGTACACGCAGGCGCTGCTGTCGGCGGTGCCGGTGCCGGACCCCGAGGGGCGGGAGCAGCGCGAGCGGATCATCCTCCAGGGTGACCCGCCGTCCCCGGCGAACCCGCCCAGCGGGTGCCGCTTCCGTACGCGGTGCTGGAAGGCCCAGGAGATCTGCGCGCAGGAGGAGCCCCTCCTGCAGATCCGCCCGGGCACGAGCCACGAGAGCGCGTGCCACTTCGCCGAGACGCACGACGTGGTGCACGTGGGCTGACGCGGCTCGCACCGCGGCTCATACCGGGTTCATACCGCGGCTCATACCGTGGCGATGATCGCCGACCCGTGGCCGAACAGGCCCTGGTTGGCGGCCAGGCCGACGCGGGCGTCCGCCGTCTGGCGGGCGCCCGCTCTGCCTCTGAGCTGCGTCGTCAGCTCGACGAGCTGGGCGATCGCCTGGGCGGGGATCGCCTCGCCGAACGAGGCCAGGCCGCCCGACGGATTCACCGGGATGCTGCCGCCCAGCGCCGTCCGGCCGTCGCGCAGCAGCTTCTCCGCCCCGCCCGGCGGGCACAGGCCCAGGTCCTCCATCCAGTCCAGCTCCAGCGCCGTGGACAGGTCGTACACCTCGGCCAGCGAGACGTCCTCCGGGCCGACCCCGGCCTCCTCGTAGGCCGCGTGCGCGATCGCCGCCCTGAAGGGCCTCTCAGGCGCGGGCACGGCCGCGGTGGAGTCGGTGGCGAAGTCCGGCAGCTCCAGCACCGTGTTCGGGAAGACGGGCGTGACCGTGGAGACGGCCGCCAGGCGGACGAACGGGGCGCCACGGCGGCGGGCGAACTCCTGCGAGGCCAGCACCACCGCCGCGCCCCCGTCCGAGGTGGCGCAGATGTCCATGAGGCGCAGCGGGTCGGCCACCATCGGCGAGGCCAGCACCTCCTCGGCGGTGACGCGCTTGCGGTAGCGGGCCATCGGGTTGAGCGAGCCGGCCAGCGCGTTCTTGACCTTCACGGCGGCGAAGTCGGCCGGCGTCGAGCCGTGCAGCGCCATGCGGCGGCGGGCGTAGAGGGCGAAGTAGGCGGGGTTCGTGGCGCCCAGGAGGCGGAAGCGCAGCCAGTCGGGGTCGTCGGGACGGTCGCCGCCCACCGGCTTGAAGAAGCCCTTGGGGGCCGCGTCGGCGCCGATCACCAGCGCCACCTCGCACAGCCCCGCTAGGATCCTGGCCCGCGCGATGTCCAGCGCCTGCGCCCCGGACGCGCACGCCGCGTAGCAGGAGGCGACCCTGGCGCCGGACCAGCCCAGCTCCCTGGCGTAGGAGGCGCCGGAGACGAAGCCCGGGTAGCCGTTCCTGATCGTGTCGGCGCCGACCACGTACTGCACGTCGGTCCACTCCAGGCCGGCGTCCCGCAGGGCCGCGCGGGCGGCCGCGACGCCGTACTCCAGGAAGGGCCGGCCCCACTTGCCCCACGGGTGCATGCCCGTGCCCAGCACCGCCACCGCGCTCATGAGGCCCGCCCCCACATCCACACCAGCGGGCCGTCGGCCAGCGGGCCCGACGTCAGCTCCAGCTCCATCCCCACCTCCAGCTGGTCCACGGTCAGCCCCTTGACCTGGCCGAGCACCACGATGCCGACCTCGTCGAGCTCGACGGCGGCCAGCGTGACCGGCTCGTACGGCTCGGCCGCCACGTAGGGGGCGGGCGGCGGGTAGCAGGCGTTCGTGTACGACCAGACCCGGCCGCGCCTGGGCAGCGGCAGCGCCTCCATGTCCGTGCCCGGGCAGCGCGGGTTGGGGCACGAGCCGCGCCTGGGCGGGAAGCAGACCGTGCCGCAGGCGGTGCACCTGGTGCCGAGGAGGCGGGCGCCGTCCTCGGGGGAGTGGGCGAACCAGCCGTCGATGGCGTACGTCATAGCCGGAGTATCACACAAGCGCTTGCTAGGTTGAATCCCCCTGGCCCCAGCGGCCTCAGGTGCTGGGCTCCCGCCTGCGGCCGCCCTGCCGCAGCACCACGCGCGCCGACATCAGGACCGCCAGCACCACCATGCCCGTCACCACCGGCACCCTGGAGCCCGGCGCCGGCCCCGCCCCGAAGTACGGGCCCGGCCGGGGCGCCCCCGACGCCGGCACGTCCAGCCTGGCGGCCTCACGCAGGGCGAGCAGCGCGTTGGCCACGCCGTGCCCGTAGGCGGGGCTGTAGCCGTCGGAGGGCCGCTTCCTGGTGCCCAGCTCGACGGCCATCCGCACGTGGTACGGCGACAGGCCCGGATGCGCCGACCTGATCAGGGCCGCGATGCCGGCGACCATGGCGGCGGCCGAGCTGGTGCCGTCGCCGACCACGTACGAGTCGCCGCCGTCGGCCGTGACGATCTCCGTGCCGGGGGCGACCACCGACACGTAGTCCTGCTTGTTGGAGAAGGCGGTCACCTTGAGCCGCCGGTCCACCGCGCCCACCGCGATCACCCCGGGGTAGGCGGCGGGGAAGTTCTTCCTGTTGCCGGCCTGGCCGTCGTTGCCCGACGAGGCCACGAGCACGGCGCCCTTGCCGATCGCGTACTGGACGGCCTCCTCCTCGGCCGCCGACCCCTCCCAGGCGCCGCTGCCGCCGCCGAGCGACATGCTGATCACGTCGGCGCCGTGGTCGGCGGCGTACCTGATGCCCTTGGCCAGCGCGTCGCGCCAGCCGGGGCGCTGCCTGCCGCGCAGCGGGTCGCCGTTCTCCAGCGTCACCCTGATCGACATGACCGCGGCGGCGGGCGCCACCCCCAGGACGCCGCCCTTGCGGCCGTCGCCGTGCCCGCGCCCGGCGATCAGGCTGGCCATCGCGGTGCCGTGCGGCCCCCACGCGGCCTCGCGCTCGTGGCCCTCGGTGCCGGTCAGGTCCGGGCCCGGGACGACGGCGCCGCGCAGGTCGGGGTGGTGAGCGTTCACACCCGTGTCGAGGACGGCCACCAGCACGCCCTCGCCCCTGCTCGTCCGCCACGCCTCGGGCAGCCGCAGCGCGCCGAGCTGCCACTGCCCGGCCCGCGCCGCCGTGGCCACGTCGTCCGGGCGCGCGGTCTCGCCGCCGTCGTCGGCCCGGGTGGCGGCGGCGGTCATCAGCCCGCTCGCGCCGGTCATCAGGCCGGCGATCAGGACGGGCAGCGCGAGCCGTCTCATCGGGTCAGCACCTGGTGCAACGCCGTCGCGAGCTGCCGCGCGGCGTCGCGCAGCCGCGGCACGAGGTGGTCGCCCGGCTGGTAGGCCCGCCCGTCGCTGTACCCGGCGGCCGTCGCCACCAGGTAACGCTCCCCGGACCCGACGACCGTCCCGGCGAAGTACTGGCGGTCGCCGAAGCGCTCGGCGGGCCCGCCGGGGAAGGCCGCGGGCCGCACGGTGGCGGGCCGCCCGGAGCCGTCGTGGCCGGTTCCGGGCGCGTCGAGCACGGCGATGCCGACGGTGACGACGAAGGTCTGGGTGCTGTCGGCGTACGTGGCGCGCAGGGCGACGCGGCAGCCGGGCCGGACGGCGGCGGGCTGGAAGGCGATCAGGCAGGGCGCCTCGGGGGCGACCCCGGCCAGCAGGTACGTGACCCTGGCCCCCGACGGGCTGTGGCCGGGCACCGAGCCGGGGAACACCCGCACGACCGGCCAGGCGTGCCAGCGCTCGGAGACGGGGGGAGAGGGGGTGGGCCAGATCGCGGAGACGAGGGAGAGCAGCACAACGGACAGGTGGAACACGGCGACCTCGAACGGAAGGGGAGGGACCTCCGATCTGCCCATGCATTCTGACATGCGAGTGCGCGGTCAATCCGACGCTTCGGTAAACAGCCCGATACGCGGAGTAATTACGGATCTGCGGCTTTCCGCCTATGGAGTGGGGGAAAGTCGCACATGTGCCCCAGGCGGGAGCCCCAGCCGCTGCGCCGCGTCACCCGAGTTCACCGCGATCGCGATCAGCCCCGCCGAGTCCGCGAACGCCACCAGCTCCCCCGGCGGCACCGCCGCGTACGTCTCCCGGTACGGCAGGGCGAGCTGCCGTCGCCCCAGCCACACCCCCAGCGTGTCGCCCACCTGGACGCCCAGCGCCTGGAGGTCGCCGGCCGCGATCGAGAGCTGCGTGTTGCCGTACCGGTCGACCGAGACGACCTCACCCTCCACCGAGCCCTCACGCAGCAGCGAGGTAGGCTCGGGCAGCGAGACCAGCCTGGCCGTCGGCACCTCGGGCCCCAGCTCGGCCGGGCTCAGCCCCCCGCACAGCCGCCCCGCGACCGGCGAGAACACGTCGCGCCCGTGAAAGGTCGGCGAGACAGGGTGCAGGAAGTGATCGGCGTTGCTGATCTCGTACGCCGCCCGCGCGCCGCCGCTGGCGTGCACGGCCCACGACAGCAGCCCGTTGTCCGGGCCGATGAACACCCGCCCGCCCGCCTCCACGGCCACCGCCCGCCTGGCGCCCCCGGCACCGGGATCGACCGCGCCGATGTGGATGCCTTGAGGGAGGTAAGGGATGGTCTGGGCGAGAACCGCCGCGCCGCGCCGTACGTCGCCCGCGGGGATCAAGTGGCAGACGTCGATCACCCGCGCTTCGGGCGCGATCCCGGCGATCACACCATGACAGGCCGCCACATAACCATCCTCGAGCCCATAGTCGGTGAGGAGCGTGATGACTGGGGTCACATTTCGTGACTGTACGTCTCCCAATCCGCCGTGAACAGCCGCACTCCGCACATTACGATGGCCACGGGCCGCGTGCGGGCGATGTGATCGTCACCCGCCCCTTTCGAGGAGGACACCATGGGAGCACCGCTCAGCGGTGACAATGCTGCCCAGGACCCGTCCCGACAACCACTGTCCGACCGCGAACTCGAGCTCCTCGCCTTCGAGCGCCAATGGTGGCGCTACGCGGGCGCGAAGGAGCACGCCATCAAGGAGACCTTCGGGATCTCCGCCACCCGCTACTACCAGCTGCTCGGCACCCTCATCGACCGGCCGGAGGCGCTCGAGCACGACCCCATGCTGGTCAAGAGGCTGCGCAGGTTACGGACCACCCGTCAGCGCGACCGCGCGGCCAGAAGGCTCGGCATGCGTCCCTGACCTGCTGGGTACGGCAGGCGCGTGAAGAACATCCCTGGAATGGAAGCGATCCTGAGTGATCCGGCCGGCGCCGTGATCGGGCTCGACTTCGACGGCACCCTGTCGCCGATCGTCCCCGACCCCGCCAAGGCCGTGATCCACCCCAAGGCACCCGAGGTACTCGCCGACCTGGGTGCGCACGTCCTCGCGGTGGCCATCGTGACCGGGCGTCCCGCGGCCACCGCACTGGAGCTCGGGCCGGGCCTGGCCGACGTGCCGGGGCTGGTCGTGCTCGGGCACTACGGCTTCGAACGCTGGGAGGGCGGGCGGATCTCCGCGCCCCCGCCCCCGCCGGGCGTGCCCAGGGCCGAGGCCGAGCTGCCGCTGCTGCTCGACTCGCTCGGCCTCGACGGCGTGGCCATCGAGGACAAGGGCCGGGCGGTCGCCGTGCACACCCGGCGCAGCCCCGACCCCGAGGGCGCGCTGGCCAAGCTGCGCGAGCCGCTGGCCGAGCTGGCGGAGAAGCACGACCTCGTGATCGAGCCCGGCCGCATGGTGCTGGAGCTGCGGCCGCCCGGCATGGACAAGGGGCACGCGCTGAGCCTGTTCCTGGCCGAGCGGGCGGCGCGGTCCGTCATGTTCGCCGGCGACGACCTGGGCGACCTGGCCGCTTTCGACGCCGTACGCGACTCCGGGCTGCCCGGCGTCACCGTGTGCAGCGGCTCCGCCGAGGTCACCGCGCTCGCCGAGCGGGCCGACATCGTGGTCGACGGGCCCGAGGGGGTCGTCGCGCTGCTCGCCGAGCTGGCCACCGCCTTCACCCGGCCCTGAGCTCTCAGTCAATTGAGACTGATCTGCAAGTCGTGATCCCTAGGGTCGGGCGCATGCAGAAGCGTTCCCTCGCCGTCGCGGCCGCCACCGGGGTGGCCGCGATCACCCTCCTGTCCCTCTCCGCGCCCGCCGTCGCCGCGCCGGCCCAGCGGCTCACGTTCAGGGGCATGACGCTGTACGTGCCGATCCAGTGGGAGGTCCACCGGTTCGGCCCCGACGCCGTGCAGGTGGTCACCGGCCGGTGCGGCAAGGCCATGGGCTGGAGCACCCCCGAGTGCGACTCGTTCTACCTGCTCGGCCCGAAGTACATCAAGGTCGGCGCCGAGGGCTGGGGCCCCTACACCGGCGAGCGGCCGTTCTACACGGCAAGTGACGTGCAGCCCTGCCCGTTCGACGACAAGTGGGGCGAGGTCGTCGGGCCCAAGGTCAGCCGGGGGCTGCGCCAGGTCGGGCCCGGCCACAAGGCCGCCTACAACGCCTGGCAGGCCAAGTGCGTCTCCTACTCCGGCAGCCGGACGTACAAGCGGTTCACGCAGCGCGAGTGGTACCTGCCGAAGACGAAGCTGCTCGTCGTGGACCAGTGGAACACGCCGGGGCTGGCCGACACGCTCAAGCACGCCGACTGGAGGTGACACCCCAGGGTCAGGTACGGGCGCGCGCGCCCCGGCCCGACACGAGCACGCCGGTGACCGCGAGGCCGATGAGCACCGGCACCATCAGGAACGCGTCGCGGGTGCCGAAGCCGTCGGCCAGCGCGCCGAGCACCAGCGGCCCGATCGCCATGGCGGCGCCCGCCCAGATGGGCGAGGCCGCCGCCGCCCGGTCGGCCCGGTCGCCCGAGGCGGCGATCAGCGCGGCCAGCGCCAGCGGGAAGTGCAGGGCCGCGCCGAGCCCGCAGATCACCAGCCCGGCGTACGACAGCACCAGGTGACCGCTCAGCCAGAACACCAGCCAGCCGGCGAGCGTCAGCCCCAGCGCGCCCGCGAACAGCGGCACCGGCGGCAGCCGCAGCGCGAGCTGCGCCCCGGCGAACCTGCCCGCCGCCATGCCCGCGATGAACGCCGTCAGCCCGGTCGCCGCCGCGGCGGGGGACAGGCCGGTGCTGAGGGCGAGCAGGCCGGCGGCCCACAGGGTGAACGTGAACTCCAGGGCCACGCAGCAGAACAGCACCGCGCCCGCCAGGTGGAACCGCCACCCGCCACTGGTCGAGGGATCGCCGGCAGCGTCCGCGCCGGTCGAGGCCGCTTCCGGGCCGGTCGGTCGGCCGGTCGGTGAGCCCGCGGGCCAGACGCGGCCCATCGTCACGACCAGCAGGACGCTCAGGACCGGCGTGACGAGGAGGGCGGCGCGCCAGCCGAGCGCGCTCTGCCCGACCACGCTGAGGCCGAACGTCATCGCCATGCCCGCCACCACCGCGACCGCGTTGGCCTCGCTCAGCGCGGCGGCCCCGGCGCTCCCGTGGTGGTCGCTGAGCGCCGCCATGGCGGTGTAGAGCATGGCCGAGCCGAAGCCGCCGGCGACGGCGTACCCGAGCAGCGTCAGGGGCAGGGCGTCGGAGGCGAAGACGGTGAGCAGGCCCGCGTTCATCCCGGCCAGGCCGGCCCAGCTCGTGGCGCGCCGGCCGTACCTGCGGGTGAGGAGAGGGAGCAGGAGGCCGGCCGCGACCGTGCCGGCGGCCATGGCGGTGCCGTGCAGGCCCGCGACGGTGGCGGAGGTGCCCTGGTCGGCGCGCAGCAGCGGCACGGCGGCGCTCAGGCCGTACACGAAGGTGGCGAAGGCGCTGAGCAGCAGGTAGACGAGCCAGGTCGGGCGGTCTCTGATCAGACGGACGGGCGATAATGCCGTGCTCACCCGGCGGCCTCCCCCACTCGGAATGCCTCCATCGTAGGCGAGCGTCAGGCGAGGGCTTCGAGCTGGGTGGCGAGCCACTTCTGCGGCGGCAGGGCGGTGGCGGCGGCGTGCAGCTTGTCGCGGCGGGTGCGGCGCTCGTCCTCGGGCATGACCAGCGCGTCGTGCAGGGCGGCGGCGGTGCCGCTGATGTCGTAGGGGTTGACCATGAGCGCGTGCGCGCCGAGCTCGGCGGCGGCCCCGGCCTCGCGCGAGAGCACCAGCGCGCAGCGGGGCGACAGGACGGGGCCCTCCTTGGCGACGAGGTTCATGCCGTCGCGGATGGGGTTGACCAGCAGCACGTCGGCCAGCCGGTACGCCGCCAGCGAACGCGGGTAGTCGTCGTTGACGTTGAGTATCAGCGGGTCCCAGTCGACGGTGGCGTACTCGTCCTCGATCTGCTGGGCGCAGCGCTGCACGGAGGCGGTGTACTCGCGGTACTCGGGCAGGTCGTGGCGGCTGGGGTAGGCGAAGGCCAGGTGCACGACGCGGCCGTGCCACTCGGGGTGCGCGGCGAGGAACTCGCGGTAGGCGATCAGGCCGCGCACGATGTTCTTGGACAGCTCGGTGCGGTCGATGCGGACGATCAGCTTGCGGTCGCCGACCTGCTCCCTGAGCGCGGTCATGTGCGACTCGACGTCGGGCTCGCAGGCGCGCCGCCACAGCGCGTCGCCGTCCACGCCGAGGCTGTGCACGCCGATGCGGGTCGTCCGGCCCTCGTAGGTGACGCTGCGGCCGGCACGGTCGGCCTCCGCGCCCAGGAGGCGCTCGCAGCAGTCCATGAACGCCTGGGCCCACCTGTCGGTCAGGAACCCGGCGTGATCGGCCCCCAGGATGCCTTCCAGGACCTCTCCGGCCACGTCGTCGGGCAGCAGCGAGAAGTACTCGGGCGGCGCCCACGGGGTGTGGCTGAAGTGGGCGATGCGCAGGTCGGGCCGCTCGGCGCGGAGCATGGCGGGGGTGAGGGTCAGGTGGTAGTCCTGCACCATCACGCGGGCGCCGTGCCCGGCCTCCTCGGCCAGCGCGAGCGCGAACGCGCCGTTGTAGTCGCGGTACGACTCCCACTCGCGCTCGAACCTGGTGCCGAAGTTGGGCGAGTTCGGGATGTCGTAGAGCAGGTGGTTGACGAACCAGAGGGTGGAGTTGGCCACGGCGTTGTAGGCGCGGTGGAAGGTGGCGGGCGGGATGTCGAGCATGCGCAGGGGACCGGTATCGTAGCCGACGTGGTCGATGCGGCCGCCCGAGGCGAGCCGCACGGCGCTGCGGTCGCCGTCGGAGAGCGCGGCGCAGACCCACAGCACGCCGTCGTCCTTGGCCACGCCCGAAAGGCCCGAGACGAGGCCGCCGCCGCCGCGTTTCATGGTGAGCTCACCGTCGTCGGAGACGGTGAAGGAGACAGGCCCTCTGTTGGAGGCCAGCAGGACGCTGTTCATCGCAGCTCCCTTCGATCATAGGATCCCAGCTATGGCGCTTGATGAGCTAACCGAGGAACTCGCCCGCTCCGCTGCTGCGGGAGATCATCGCGCACTTGGCGAGCTCCTCGCGCGGATTGAGCCCGATGTGATGCGTCACTGCGCCCGGATCCTCCCCTATCACCAGGACGCGGAGGAGGCCTCGCAAGATACGTTGCTGGCCGTGGCGCGTAACATCGGGCGCTTCGAGGGGCGGGCCAGGTTCAGCACCTGGCTGCACATCGTGACGGCCAACTGCGCGCGCACCACGTACCGGTCGCTGAAGCGCAGGGCGGCGGAGCAGACCTCCGACGAGCTGCCCATGCAGAAGCCCGACGTTCGGCGGGTCAGCGTGATCGCGGGGTCGCGGCTCGACCTGCTCGACGCGATGGAGGCGCTGGAGGCCGACAAGCCGGACCTGGCGCAGGCGCTGGTGCTGCGCGACATCGTCCAGCTCGACTACAACGAGGTGGCCGAGCAGCTCAACATCCCGCTGGGCACGGCGAAGTCGCGCATCCATCAGGCCCGCAAATACGTGCAGGGCGTGCTGGGCGAGGACTATCGCTGAGACTGCTTGTCTCGCATGTTGAGACGGGTGGTAATTTCGGCCACTTAAGCGGGTAGAGTCCATTTCAACAACTGCATATTGCTCATCCAGAGGGGTGGAGGGACCGGCCCTGCGAAGCCCCGGCAACCCTCCCGGCTTTCGACTCGCGACCTGGCGAGGCCGACCGGGACAAGGTGCCAATTCCGGTTCGCGGTCAAGGTGGCCGTGGGCGAAGATGAGGGAAGGCCTCGCTTCATGTCGCTCGACTTTGGTCCTGCCGTCGCTCTGTCCTGCCGCGAGTGCGGCGCCCGTTACCCGCTGGGCCCGAGCTTCGCGTGTCAGGAGTGTTTCGGGCCGCTGGAGGCGGCCTACGACTTCGGCGAGGTGACGCGCGCGGAGATCGAATCCGGTCCCGCGAACATCTGGCGTTACCGCTCGCTGCTCCCCGTTCCGGTCGACGTGGCCAGTAAGCCCAATATGAACCCCGGCTGGACGAAATTGGTCAAGGCCGGAAACCTGGGGCGCGCGCTCGGCATCAAGTCCCTTTACGTCAAGGACGACTCGGGCAACCCCACCCACTCCTTCAAGGACCGGGTCGTGGCCATGGCCGTGGAGGCGGCCCGGAACTTCGGTTTCCACACGCTTTCCTGCTCCTCCACGGGCAACCTCGCCGGCGCCGTCACCGCCGCCGCCGCGCGGGCCGGGCTCGACGCGTGCGTGTTCATCCCGGCCAACCTGGAAAAGGCCAAGATCGCCATGGCGCGCGTCTTCGGCGGGCGGCTGATCGGCATCGACGGCACGTACGACGAGGTCAACCGCTTCTGCTCCGAGCTGATCGGCGACCCCATGGGCGACAAGTGGGGCTTCGTCAACGTGAACCTGCGGCCCTACTACGCCGAAGGCTCCAAGACGCTCGCGTACGAGATCGCCGAGCAGCTCGGCTGGCGGCTGCCCGAGCAGATCATCATCCCCATCGCGTCCGGCTCGCAGCTCACGAAGATCGACAAGGGCTTCAAGGAGCTGG
>NZ_JAATEP010000009.1:0-288787 GCF_012034275.1 Nonomuraea composti
GGGGGGGGGGGGGCCGGGGGGGGGGACCGGGCGGGCGCGCCGGCGGTTCCGCGGGGGGGGCGGGGCGGGCGGCGGGCCCCCCCCCGCCCGCCCGGGGGGGGGGGGGGCGCCGGCGCCGGGCGGGGGGGGGGGGCCGCCCCGCCCCGCGGCCGCGGCGCCCGCCGCTCACGAGATCACTCCCCGGTGCTGGCGGACGAGCTGCTCGCGCACCTGCCGGCTGTGCCGCCTGCTGACCTGCAAGGTCTCGGTGCCGACGGTGAGCGTCACCCGCCCGCCCTCGAAGCGCAGCTCGCTGACGTGCCGGCCGGAGACGAGCGTGCTGCGGTGGATGCGGATGAACCCGGCATCCGACCAGCGCCGCTCCAGCGCGGCCAGCGACATGCGCACCAGGTAGCTGCCGTCGACGGTGTGCAGCCGCACGTAGTCGCCCTTGGCCTCGGCGAACCAGACGGCCTGCTGCGGCACGAAGCGGGTGCGCCCGCCCAGCTCGACGGGGATCACGTCGTCCTGGCCCGGCTCGGGTGCCGGGCTGGTGGCGGCCTCCAGCCGGCGCACCGCCTCGGACAGGCGCTCGGCCCGCACGGGCTTGAGCAGGTAGTCGACCGCCTCCAGCTCGAACGCCTGCACCGCGCACTCCTCGTGCGCCGTGACGAACACCAGCCGGGGCGGGCTGGGGAAGCCGCCGACCAGCCGGGCGAGGTCGAGCCCGTCGAGGCCGGGCATCCGGATGTCGAGGAAGACGCCGTCGAGCCGCTCGCCGCCGCCGATCATCTGGACCATGTCCTGCAGCGCCGTGACGCCGTCGGCCGCGGTCGTGACGTGTTCGATTCGGTCGTCCTGGCGCAACAGGTAGGCGAGCTCCTCCAGAGCAGGCACTTCGTCGTCAACGGCCAGAACTCTCAGCATGTCCACCACGCTGTCGTATGAAAGCAGAGGTCACCAGCGCCACGCTAGCATAGGGTAAGGATTTGACTACAAAGAGCTAAGTTGCGTCTTGGGAACCCGCAGCCGCACCTTCGTGCCGGCCCCCAGCGCGGTCTCCACCACGAGGCCGTAGCCGTCGCCGTAGATCTGGCGCATGCGCAGGTCCACGTTCGCCAGGCCGATGCCGCTGCCCTCGCGCGCCGGGTCCTCGTCCAGCATGCGCCGCGCGCACTCCGGGTCCATGCCGGCGCCGTCGTCCTCGACCGTGATGTGCGCCTCGGGGCCGGCGTCGCGCACCACGACCCGCACCTCGCCGGGGCCGCCGCGGCCCGCCATGCCGTGCTTGATGGCGTTCTCGACCAGGGGTTGCAGGCACAGGAACGGCACCGGCACGGGCAGCACCTCGGGGGCCACCTGCATGCTGAAGCGCAGCTTGTCGCCGAACCTGGCGCGTTCCAGCAGCAGGTAGCGGTCCACGCAGGTCAGCTCGTCGGCCAGGGTGGTGAAGTCGTGGGCCCTGCGCAGGGCGTAGCGGGAGAAGTCGGCGAAGTCCAGCAGCAGCTCGCGGGCGCGCTTGGGGTTGGTGCGCACGAACGAGGCGATCGTCGTCAGCGCGTTGTAGACGAAGTGCGGCGAGATCTGCGCGCGCAGGGCGCGCATCTCCGCCTCCAGCGCGCGCCGCCGGGAGGCGTCGAGCTCGGCCAGCTCCAGCTGCCCCGAGACCCAGCGGCCGACCTCACTGACGGTACGCACGAGCGCCGCGCTCACCTCGCCGTCGAAGGCCGCCAGCACGCCCACCACCGTGCCGTCCACGGTCAGCGGCACCGCCACGGCCCCCAGCTCGGGCCCCTGCGGCTGACCGGGGAACACCTGGGCCCGCCCGGCGGCCAGCGTGGCGCGGGCGTAGGTGAGCACGTCGTCGGTGCACGGACCGTCCCACGCCAGCGCCGCCTCCGTCGAGGTGATCGCCACGGCCGACGTGCCGAGCAGGGTGCGCAGGTGCCGCACCGCCTTGCGGGCGGAGTCGCGGTCGAGCCCCGCGCGCAGGGCCGGGGCGGCCATCGCGGCGATGTGCAGCGTGGTGAACGTGGCGTCGTCCGCCCTGTGGCCCTCCGGCACCGCCCGGCCGCGCCAGGGCGCGCGGGCGAGCCCGTAGCCGAGGAGGAAGGTCAGGGAGCACAGCGCCACGCACACGGTGGTCAGCATGCTGGAAACCGTAACCAATAACGGAGCGTGCCCGGGGGAAAACCGGGAGTTGTGTCAGGGCGGGCCCTCGCCGGGTTCTTCCTGGTAGGAGTAGCGCTGCTCGCGCCACGGGTCGGCCACATTGTGGTAGCCGCGCTCCTCCCAGAAGCCCCTGCGGTCCTCCAGGAGGTACTCGATGCCGCGCACCCACTTGACGCTCTTCCACGCGTACAGGTGCGGCACCACGATGCGCAGCGGGAAGCCGCGCTCGGGGCTGAGCGGCTTCTCGTCGAGCTCCATCGCGAACAGCGTGTCGGGGGCGGTGAAGTCGGACATGCGCAGGTTGGCGCTGTAGCCGTACTCGGCCCAGATCATCACGTGGCGCACGCCCGGGTCGGGCGGGGCCGCCTGCATGATCGTGGCGGGGGTGACGCCGCGCCACTCGTTGGCCATCAGGGAGAACTTGGTGACGCAGTGGAAGTCGGCGATGCGCGTGGCGCGCGGCAGCTGCTCGAACTCGCTCCAGTCGTAGCGGTGCTCCTCGCCCGACGCCGTGGCTCCGAACACCCGGAAGTCCCAGCTCTCGGGCTTGAACGCGGGCACCCTGCCGTAGTGGATCACGGGCCGGCCGCGCGGGACGTACTGGCCTGGAGGCAGGCGCGACTCCTCCACGATCACTCCCCTCACCGGTCTCGCATCTTGGGCCATCCTGCCATCGGGCCCGTCCTGGTTCGCGAGCGGGTGGCGTGCGGTAGGCTTTCGAGCCATGCACGCAGCGTTCCTGTTTTCCTATGGCGGCGGACCCGAGTCCGTTCGCCATCTGATGCTGCGCTAGCAGTCAGGCGAACGAAGGCCCCGGGTCCGATCGGACCCGGGGCCTTCTTGTTTTTCCCGCCCGGTTCTTTTCCTCCCTCCAGCAAGGAGCAAGCAGATGGTGATCGTGATGGGGCCCGAGGCCACCGCCGCCGACATCGAGGCGATCGTGTCCGTCGTCGAGGCGGCCGGGGTGGAGGCGTTCGTCAGCAAGGGGGTGCGGCGCACGATCGTCGGCCTGGTCGGCGACGTGACACAGCTCGACGCGGCCGGCTTGAGAGGCATGGCGGGGGTGCGCGACGTCATGCGCGTGTCCACGCCGTACAAGCTGGTCAGCAGGGAGAACCATCCGGAACGCTCCACGGTCCACGTGGGCGGCGTGCCGATCGGCCCCGACACCGTGACGCTGATCGCGGGGCCGTGCGCGGTGGAGACGCACGAGCAGACGCTCGCCGCGGCCAGGATGGCGCAGACCGCCGGCGCGGTGCTGCTGCGCGGCGGGGCCTTCAAGCCGCGCACCTCCCCGTACGCCTTCCAGGGGCTGGGCGAGAAGGGCCTGCGCATCCTGGCCGACGTGCGCGAGGAGACGGGGCTGCCGATCGTGACGGAGGTCGTGGACGCGCGCGACGTCGAGATGGTCGCCTCGTACGCCGACATGCTGCAGGTCGGCACCCGCAACATGCAGAACTTCGCGCTGCTGCAGGAGGTCGGCGCGGCCGGCAGGCCGGTGATGCTCAAGCGCGGCATGACGGCCACGATCGAGGAGTGGCTGATGGCGGCCGAGTACGTCGCGCAGCGCGGCAACCTCGACATCGTGCTGTGCGAGCGGGGCGTGCGCACCTACGAGACGGCCACCCGCAACACGCTCGACGTCTCGGCGGTGCCGGTGGCGCAGCGGCTGTCGCACCTGCCGGTGATCGTCGACCCGTCGCACTCGGGCGGGCGGCGCGACCTGGTGCTGCCGCTGACCAGGGCCGCCATCGCGGCCGGCGCCGACGGTGTCATCATCGACGTGCACCCGCAGCCGGAGCAGGCGCTCTGCGACGGCCCGCAGGCCCTGGTGGACACGGATCTGGGCGAGCTGGCGCAGGTCATGACCGACTTCCCGGCGCTGCTGGGCAAGACGGCCGCCTGAGCGGTCGAGCGACGGCCGGCCCGCCACGAGCCATGCGCCGGCCGTACTCACAGGTAACTTGAGTAGGAGAACTCATGTGCCGGGCTTCGCCCGGGCCGCACGATGGCCCCATGACGAAGCCCATTCAGCCCACGCAGACCACCGCGTTCTACGTTCAGGCGATCCTGTCGTTCGCCGTCTCGCTGACCTCCGTGGTGATCGCCCTCGTCTACCTGCCCACGGCCGGCTGGATCAAGGCGTTCCTCGGGCTCGGCCTCCTGTACGTCGTGACCTCCACGATCACCCTGTGCAAGGTGGTACGGGACCGCCAGGAGCTCGCGGAGGTCAGCAACCGCGTCGACCAGGCCAGGCTGGACAAGCTCCTGGCCGAGCACGACCCCTTCAAGGTCGACGCCTAAAGGGTGTACTCCTGGATCGAGTCGGCGAGCTGCACGCACAGCTCCTCGGCGTCGAGCCGCTTCTCGATCAGCTTGAGGTCCTCGATCTTGGCCCGCGTCTCGGCCCGCTTGGGCGCCAGCAGCGAGCAGCAGTCTTCGTCGGGCAGCTCGGAGATCTCCAGCGTGCCGATGCGGCGGGCCTCGGCCATGATCTCGGTCTTGTCCCAGCCGACCAGCGGGCGCAGGATCGGCAGGTCGACGGCGTTGTCCTGGGCGGTGATGTTGGCCAGGGTCTGCGAGGAGACCTGCCCGAGGGCGTCGCCGGTGATCAGGGCGGCGGCGCGGATGCGGTGGGCGACCTCCTCGGCCGTCTTGAGCATCAGGCGCCGCTGCGCGATCACTGCCAGGCGGTCCTGGCCCGAGGTGCGGATCGACTGCTGTGCCTTGCCGAACGGCACCACCCACAGGCGGGACTTGCCCTGGAACCGGTCGAGCTTCCTGACCAGCGCGTACGCCTTGTAGATCGACTCGGACGTGGTGAACGGGATGCCGGAGAAGTGCAGGAAGTCGACGTGCAGGCCGCGGCGCATCATCCGGTAGGCCGCCACGGGCGAGTCGATGCCGCCGGACATGAGCACCAGGGCCCGGCCGCTGCTGCCGACGGGCAGGCCGCCCTGGCCGGGGATGCCGCCGGTGAAGACGAACACCTCGTCGCGGTCGACCTCGATGAACACGGTCAGCTCGGGGTTCTTCAGATCGACGGGCAGGCCGTACTCGTCGTTGATGGCGCCGCCCACGAGCCGGTCGAGCTCGTTGGAGCGCAGCGGGAAGCGCTTGTCGCGGCGGCGGGAGCGGACCGCGAAGCGGGCGCCCCGCTTGGCCTCCTCGCTCTCGCCGACCAGCTCGAGACCGGCCTTGAGCACGGTGTCGGGGTCTTTGGCGACCCGCCAGGCGCGGTGGATCCAGACGAGCCCGGGCACGTCGGCGACGCGCTGCGCCACGGCGTCGGCCTGCTCGGCGGTGGCCCCCTCGGGCAGGAAGATCGCGATGACGCCGTGCCGCTTGCGCACGTCGACCTGGATGCCCACCGTCTGGAGGGCGTCGCGGATGTTGGCGATCAGGCGGCGTTCGAACAGCTCGCGGTTCTTGCCCTTGAGGACGATCTCGCCCAGCTTGAGCAGAACGCACGGCTCGCCCAGGGCCGACATCGTCATGGTGGAACCTCCGGGAAGACGGGGACGGGCGCGGCGGTCTAGAGGGGAACGTCGCGACCACCCGAGTTTAGTCCGCGTCGAGGCCGCGCTCGATCGCATATCGCACCAGCTCGACCCGGTTGTGGAGCTGGAGCTTGCCGAGGGTGTTCTGCACGTGGTTCTGGACGGTGCGGTGGGACAGGACGAGCCGCTCGGCGATCTGCCGGTAGGACAGCCCCTTGGCGACCAGCCGCAGCACCTCGGTCTCGCGCTCGGTCAGGCGTGGCCCCTCGCTGGGTTCGAGCTGGACGGCCAGCCGCCGGTACTCCCCCAGCACCAGCCCGGCCAGCCCCGGGGTGAACACGGCGTCGCCGTCGGCGGTGCGGCGCACGGCGTCGAGGAACTCCTCCCGGCTGGCCGATTTCACGAGATATCCGCAGGCGCCCGCCTTGACCGCCTCCAGCACGTCGTCCTGCTCGGCGCTGGCCGACAGCACCAGCACCCTGGGGGCCGGGTCCACCCGCGCCAGGCCGGCCGCCACCTCGGGGCCCGGCAGGTCGGGCAGCCTCAGGTCGAGCACCACGACCTCGGGCAGCACCGCGGCGGCGACCCTGAGCGCCTGCCGCCCCTCCCCCACGGCCGCCACGACCTCGTAACCGGCCTCCGTCAGATCCCTGGCGACGCCGTCGCGCCACATGGGATGGTCGTCCACCACCATGACCCGCACCATGGCGCCACTGTAAGCGTTGCTCAGGCGGGCAGAGTTATTTCGACCTCGGTGCCCTGGCCGGGAACGCTCACGATCGTCACCTTCCCGCCCAGCTCGGCCATCCGGCCCCGGATCGACCGGGCCACGCCCATGCGGCCGTCGGCGGCGGCCTGCTCCAGCCGTCCTTGCGGGATGCCGGGCCCCTCGTCCCTGACGGTGACGGTGACCGCGCCGTCGAGGAATTCGGCCAGCACCCAGGCGCGCGCGTCGTGACCGCAATGCGCGCGCACGTTGTCGAGGGCCGCGCCGACGGCGGCGGCGACGGACGCGGCGGCCTCGGCGGGCAGGAGCAGCGGCGTGGCCGGGGCCGAGACGGTGACGGAGGACGAGCCGTACCGGGCGAGGAGGGAGCGCAGGTCGGTGGCGCCGCTGGGCGCCGGCGGGGCGATCGAGATCAGCTCGCGCAGCGCGGCCTCCTGCTCCCCCGCCAGGCGGCCCAGCTCGCCCGCCTCGCCCCCGAGCTCCCGGCCGCGCCGGTGCACCAGCGCGAGCACCTGGAGGACCGAGTCGTGGATGTCGCGGGCCAGCCGCTCGCGCTCGCGCTGGGCGGCCTCCATCTCGGCGGCCCGCTGCATGCGCTCCTCGGCCTGCTTGGCCAGCCGGGCCACGTGCCCGACGAGCCAGCCCGCCATGAGCAGCAGCACCGTCTCGTTGATGAGGACGGACGCCTCGTCGGCTCCCGAGCGGGACCAGATGTCACCGGCGGCCACCACGACGGCCGCGAGCGTGCCGGCGCGGCGGCCGTGCCGCACCGCCCAGGCGAGCACGGGCGCGGCCATCCAGGTGGCGGGCACGGGCATGGTGCCGGTGGCCGTCTGGAGGGTGCCCTGCACGTACGGGCTGGCGAGCAGGCACGCCAGCGTCACCGCGAGGTCGGCGGACAGCAGGGGCCAGCGGCGCAGCGACTCGGCCGCGTAGGCGGCCGTCGCGCCGGCCGTCCACAGCGCCATGACCAGGATGACCAGCCAGCCGAGCACCGGCTCGGCGTAGCCGCGGTGCTGGGCCAGGAGCACGACCGCGTAGACCAGCGAGGCGGCGCGGAAGACCGCGATCGCCCGCCAGAACGGCCCCTCGATAGCCATGAGCCCTTCTCATGTTCCCGACACGGAGGTTGACAGATAGTACGAATATCCATGCGAAAGGGACATCCGGGATGGCACAATCCGGGAACCCCTAATGCAAGGAACCGATAGATGACCGCTGTGAATCATTTCACCTACGGACTGATCACGCCGTTGCTCGCCTACGTCATGTCCTGCATCGGCTCGATGCTCGGACTGCGGCTCACCGCGCAGGCGCACGCCTCGCGCGGCGGCGCCCGCGTGCGCTGGCTGCTCGGCGCGGCGATCTCCATCGGCGGCACCGGCATCTGGGTCATGCACTTCATCGCCATGATGGGCTTCGAGGTGGAGGGCACCCAGATCAAGTACGACGTGCTGCTCACCGTGGCCTCCGCGGTGGTGGCCATCGTGGTCGTCGGCACCGGCCTGTTCCTCGTCTCCTACGGCGGCGGCCGCGTCCTGGCGCTGCTCGGCGGCGGCCTGCTGACCGGGCTCGGCGTGGCCTCGATGCACTACCTCGGCATGTACGCGATGAACATGTCCGCCCACGTCTCCTACGACCGGCTCACCGTGGCCGCCTCCGTGGGCATCGCCGTGGTCGCCGCGACCGTGGCCCTGTGGTTCACCCTGCGTGTCAAGAAGCCGATCTGGATCACCGGCGCCGCCCTCGTCATGGGCGTGGCCGTCTCGGGCATGCACTACACCGGCATGTACGCCATGCACGTCTCGGTGGACGCCGAGCCCGGGGTCGTCGCCGGCGCCGACGCGCTCGACTTCCTCGTGCCGCTCATGACCGTCATCAGCCTCATCACCCTGACCATGCTCCTCATGGTCATCCTGTCGCCGTCGGAGGAGGAGCTGCACGAGGACGCGCAACTCGTCGCCAAGCTCGAACAGCGCCGCCGCGCCGCCCACCAGGAACAACTCACGTATCCGACGCCGATGCCGCGCCAGCAGCCGATGCAGGCTCGGCGAAGGTAGTTGCGCGCCCGACGACCGCCTGCTCATACTCCCTTATCGGTGGGTAAGGGATGGGTGGGGCATGTCGCCGATCGATCATTTCTCCTATGGGCTCTTAACGCCCGTGACCGCGTACGTCATGTCCAGCGTGGGCTCCATGCTCGGCCTGCTGCTCACCTCGCGCGCGAGGCTGATCGGCGGGCGTGAGGCCAAGTGGTGGCTCATCGGCGCGGCCCTCGCCATCGGCGGCACCGGCATCTGGACGATGCACTTCATCGCCATGCTCGGCTTCTCCGTCGACGGCCTGGCGATCCGGTACGACGTTCCGCTGACCGCCGCCTCCGCGCTCGTCGCGGTCGTCGTCGTGGGGACGGGCCTGTTCCTGGCCTCCCACGGCGGCGAGCGGCGGGCCTACCTGCTCGGCGGCGGCGTCCTGACCGGCATCGGCGTGGCGGCCATGCACTACCTGGGCATGGCCGCCTTGAACATGTCCGGCCACGTCTCCTACGACCCCGTCGTGGTGGCGCTGTCGGTGCTGATCGCGGTGGCGGCGGCCACGGTGGCGCTGTGGTTCACGCTGCGGGTCAGCGGCGCGCTCAGGATCGGCGGGGCGGCGCTGGTCATGGGCGTGGCGGTGTCGGGCATGCACTACACCGGCATGTTCTCGATGTCGGTCGCCTCGCACGAGGAGATGGCGGCGGTGCCCGGCGCGCGGGCCATCGACTTCCTGCTGCCGCTCATCGTCGGCATCAGCGTCATCACGGTGGGGCTGCTGCTCACCGTCATCCTGTCGCCCTCGGAGAAGGAGCTGCGCAGCGAGGCCGCGTACCGGGAACGGCTGCGCGGAGGCGACGAGGGCGCGCCGGAGGTGGATCTCTTCGGCACGCCCCGCGGCTGAGCCACAAGACTGAGATACGGCTTGCACCGCATGGTGGGCCGCCGACTCTCCGCGGCGCAAGCCGTACCCTGAGGGGGTTGTAGCGGTAACCCCGCTGCCCTCAAGGTACGGCCGCCCGCTTGCGAGCCGCTTTCACCTGGTTGTCCGGGCGGCACGGCGTTACCCGAAGAAGACCTCGGCCTCGGAGTAGCGCTCCACCGGCACGGTCTTCAGCTCGGAGGTGGCCTCGTCGAGGCCGACCCGCACGATGTCGGTGCCGCGCAGCGCGACCATCTTGCCGTAGTCGCCCTCGTGGGCCGCGTCGATCGCCTGCAACCCGAACCTGGTGGCCAGCACCCGGTCGTAGGCCGTGGGCGTGCCGCCGCGCTGGATGTGGCCGAGCACCGTCGTGCGGGCCTCCTTGCCGGTGCGCTTCTCGATCTCCTTGGCCAGCACCTCGCCGATGCCGCCGAGCCGCACGTGGCCGAACGCGTCGAGCGTGCCCGCCTGCAGCTCCATCTGCCCCTCGATGGGGTGCGCGCCCTCGGCGACCACGATGATGGGCGAGTAGCGGGTGCGGAAGCGGGACTCGACGTACTCGCAGACCCGGTCGATGTCGAACGGCTTCTCCGGGATGAGGATGACGTTCGCGCCGCCGGCCATGCCCGCGTGCAGCGCGATCCAGCCCGCGTGCCGGCCCATGACCTCGCAGATCAGCGCCCGGTGGTGGGACTCCGCGGTGGTGTGCAGCCGGTCGATGGCCTCCATCGCGATGTTGACCGCGGTGTCGAAGCCGAAGGTGTAGTCGGTGCCGGACAGGTCGTTGTCGATGGTCTTGGGCACGCCCACGACGTTGACCTCGCGGTCGTAGAGCTGCTTGGCGACGCCAAGGGTGTCCTCGCCGCCGATGGCGATCAGCGCGTCCACACCGGTGGCGGCCAGGTTCTCCTTGATCCGGCCGACCCCGTTCTCGATCTTCATGGGGTTCGTGCGGGAGGAGCCCAGTATCGTGCCGCCGCGCGGCAGGATGCCGCGCACGGCCTGGATGTCGAGTGGCATCGTGTCGCCTTCGAGGGGGCCGCGCCAGCCGTCACGGAAGCCGACGAACTCATGACCGTAGACGCTCACCCCCTTACGCACCACTGCCCTGATCACGGCGTTGAGCCCGGGGCAGTCGCCGCCTCCGGTCAGCACTCCAATACGCATGGCGGGTTCCTCCCAGATAGGGGTCACGAACCAGACCTTGATGTCAGACTCGCATTGTGCCCGGCATCACACACAGTGGTCTAGACCAAACGCCAGCCCGAAAAACTAAACCTGCGTCTGCTTGAAACTGCGGAGGAAATTTCATGATTGTGCTCGCGATTGACGCCGGAACAACCGGGGTAACGGCGCTGGTAGTTACAGAAAACGGGCAGATCATCTCCAAGGGCTACGAAGAATTCGCGCAGCATTTTCCGCGGCCCGGCCGGGTCGAGCACAACCCCGAGGACATCTGGCAGGCCACCCTGTCGGCGTGCGCCACGGCGCTGCGCGACGCCCCCGGGCCGCCGTCCTGCGTGGGCATCACCAACCAGCGCGAGACCGCCGTCCTGTGGGACCGGCGCACGCTCGCCGCGCCCCGCCGCGCGATCGTCTGGCAGGACCGCCGCACCGCCGCCCTGTGCGGGCGCCTGCGCGAGGCGGGGCACGAGCCGCGCGTGTCGGAGCTGACCGGCCTGCGCCTCGACCCCTACTTCACCGCGACCAAGCTGACCTGGCTGGCCGAGAACGACCCCCGGGTATGGGACGGCGTCACGTCGGGAAATCTGGCCATCGGGACGGTGGACTCGTACCTCATCGCCAGGCTGACGGCGGGCGCGCGGCACGTCACCGACCCGTCCAACGCCTCCCGCACCCTCCTGTACGGGCTGGAGTCCGGCACCTGGGAGCCGGAGCTGTGCGAGCTGTTCGGGGTGCCGGAGGCGGCCCTGCCCGAGATCGTGCCCAATCACGGCCCGATCGGGCGGACGGACCCGTCGGCCTTCCTCGGGCTCGACGTGCCCATCAGCGGCGTCGCCGGCGACCAGCAGGCGGCGCTGTTCGGGCAGACGTGCTTCGACGTGGGCGACGTCAAGTGCACCTACGGCACGGGCTCGTTCGTGCTGACCAACCTCGGCGACCGGATCGTGCGCTCCGGCTCGGGGCTGCTGACCACGGTGGCCTGGCAGACGCCGTCGGGCGAGCGCACGTTCGCGCTGGAAGGGTCGATCTTCGTCACCGGGGCGGCGGTGCAGTGGCTGCGCGACGGGCTCGGCGTCATCGGGACGGCCCCCGAGTCGGAGGCCGTCGCCCGCACCGTGCCCGACAGCGGCGGCGTCGTGTTCGTGCCCGCGCTGACCGGGCTCGGGGCGCCGCACTGGGACCCTCAGGCGCGCGGGCTGATCACCGGCATCACCCGCGGCACCACGCGGGCGCACCTGGTCAGGGCCACGCTGGAGGCGATCGCGTACGAGGTGCGCGACGTCGTCGAGTCCATGGGCCCCGAGCCCGGCGCCGTCTCCGTGCTCAAGGCCGACGGCGGCGCCAGCGCCAACGACCTGCTCATGCAGCTTCAGGCCGACCAGCTCGGCACCCCCGTGGAGCGGCCCGCCGTCCAGGAGACGACCGCGCTCGGGGCCGCGTTCCTGGCGGGGCTGGGGGCGGGCGTGTGGGGGTCGCAGGCCGAGCTGCGCAAGACCTGGCACCTCGAACGGCGCTTCGAGCCGGGCGAGCGGGACGACGCCGCCTACGAGCGGTGGCGCGCGGCCGTCCGCCTCGCGACCGCCGCCGCCCACGGCTCCTGACTCCGCCACCCACCTCAAAACCCCGCGTCGCCGCTCCGGGCCCCCGCCGGTCGCGCGGACGGCGCCGACGAGGCGGACGGCGCGGGCGGCGGGTCGCCTGCCGGGCCCTTGGCGAAGCGGGTGAGGAGGTTGAGGGTGGCGCGGCGGGTGAAGGCGGCGGCCGCGTCGGTGACGCCGTGCCCGCAGCGCCGCCCGCGCAGCGCGCACACCCACCGCATGGTGCCGGAGGCGAACACCCCGGCCCCGCTCGGCGCCGTGTAGTACGTGCTGTGGCTGACGCTCGCCCGCCCGCCGCACGAGAACGGCGACTCGGCCAGCACCTCGACCCCGGCCGGCGAGCCCCGCGACACCCGGTCGCTCTCCACCCCTACCATGCCGGGGAAGCGCCGCCCCTTCGTCCCCGCGAAGATCCAGTGCCCGGGCCTGCTCACCCGGTAGACCCCTTCGGCGGGGAAGCAGTCGTACATCTGCCCCACCAGCGCGCTCTCCGGCGCCGTCTCCCGCCACAGGTCGCACACCCGCTCCTTGTCGCACACGACCTGCCGGCCGCGCAGCGCGATGCGCCAGTAGACGGCGTTGGCGCCGAGGAAGGCGAGGTTCGTGCCGTGGTCCCTGGCCCGGGTGACGGTCGCGCGCATGCCGGGCGACCAGTACTCGTCGTGCCCGAGCGAGAACAGCGCGCGGGCGCCGTCGAGCGCGCCGGGCACGAGGTCGAGGTCGGTCAGGTACGCCAGCGGCACCCCGCTCTCCTCGGCCACGGCCAGCGCGTCCTTCTCGAAGTCGAGGAAGAGCCGGGCGCCGGTGCCGTCGTAGGGGCGGTCGAAGGTGACGGCGCGCGAGCGGTGGCCGAACCCCCCGGGGCCGGTGTAGAGGCTGCGGCCGCCCCACAGGTTGTACGCCTGCCAGGTGGTGACCGCGTTCACGATCACCACGCGCCCGGCGGTGGAGGCGGAGCGCACGGTGACGGGGACGTAGCGCTGGCCGCCGGTGGAGGCGTCGAGCCTGATGAGGTACGCGCCTTCGGGCCAGCCGGCGGTGTCCACGGTGAGCGACGGGCTCCAGTGGGCGGCGGTCACGGTGCCGTTCACGACCCGGGCCGGCGCCTGCCGGGTGCCGGGGGTGCGCGCCGACTCCCACACCTTGGCGGGGTTGGCGCCCATGCGGAAGGCGAGGGCGGTGAAGCGCGGCGCGGTGGTGGAGACGTGCAGCCGGAACCGCTCGCCCGGCAGCACGCTCACCCGGTCGGCGTAGCCCTCGATCTCGTGCTCGGCGCCGTGCCGGGTGATCCGCCACGACTCCTGGACGTCGGCGACCGGCGGCTTCGCGTCCCCCGCCGTCGCGGGCGGCGGGGCGGCGGGCGGCCGGGTGGCGGGCGGCGGGCCGCAGGCGGCGGCCAGCAGGACGAGAGCGAGCAGGATTCGGCGCACGTGCCCATGGTCGTGACCGGCCGCGCGGGCGGGCCCCGACTTGGCGAACTCCTTACATGATCAACACGCAGGCCGGGCTTTCCACCTCGTACGACTCCCCGTCCGGCACCGGCACCCCGTCCTCCTGGAGCCGGAAGGAGGTGACGGTGCCGGCGTTCTGGTTGGCCACGTACATGCGGTCGCCGTCGATGGCGAAGTGCCGGGGCCAGGTGCCGCCGGAGGGCACCTCGGCCACCGGTGACAGGTCGCCGGCGCGCAGCACCGAGATCGTGTTGGGGCCGCGGTTGGCGACGTAGACGAGGTCGCCGTGCAGCTGGAGGTGCGAGGGCGCGTTCTCACCCTCCTGCCGGGAGGCGCGCACGACCGTGCGCCGCTCGCCCTCGACGAGGGTGACGGTGCCGTCGAGCTCGCCCGCCACGTACAGGCGCGAGCCGGCGAAGGCGAAGTGGCGCGGGCCGGTGCCGGGGGCCATGGTGATCGGCTCCAGCGGGGTGCCGTCGAGGTGGTAGCGGCGGATCTCGTCGGTGCCGAGGTCGGAGACGTGCAGCAGGCCGTCGTGGAAGACGGCCTGGTGGGCGTGCGGGCCCTCCTGGCGTTCCGCGTTCGGGCCGGAGCCCTGGTGGCGCAGCACGATCGGCTCCCCCGCGAACGCGCCGCGCTCGTCCAGCCGGTAGAGGGTGGCCGTGCCGTCGCCGTAGTTGGCGACCGCGAGGAGGTGGCCCTCGGGGTGCACGGCGACGTGGCAGGGGCTGTGGCCCTCGCTGGGGCGCTCGTCCAGCGCGCCGAGCCTGACCCCGTCGGCCTGGAACGCGGTGAGCCAGCCGCGTTCGAGCTCGCCCACCGCGTACAGCACCGGCAGCGTGGGGTGGGCGGCCAGGAACGACGGCGCCGTCACCCGCGTGAGGCCCTGCTCCCCTGGGGCGCCGAGCGTGACGATGCCGGGGCCGTATCCGCCTATGCGCACGTGCTTCACAGCGGGATCCTTCCTATGGTTGACTAAGGCAATGAGTTCGTTGACAGAAGCAAGGGTTTCTGAGGTCAGAGCCTTCAACCGGTTCTATACGAAGGTGATCGGCGCGCTCCAGGCGGGGATGCTCAACTCGCCGTACTCGCTGACCGAGGTGAGAGTGCTGTTCGAGCTGGCGCACGCCGAGCGCATGGAGACCGGCGGGCTGCGCGGGCTGCTCGGCCTGGACGCCGGATACCTCAGCCGCATCCTCGCCCGCTTCGAGAGCGACGACCTGATCACGCGCGAGCGCTCGGCCGCCGACGCGCGCAAGCAGCTCGTCGCCCTCACCCCGGCCGGGGCCGAGGTCTTCGCCGCGCTCGACAAGCGCTCGTCGGAGGAGATCGGCGCCCTGCTCGACGGCCTGCCCGAGACCGACCAGGAGCGGCTGGTCGGCAGCATGGCCACGATCAGGCGGCTGCTGGGGGGCGGCGGGCAGGCGCGCGCGCCGTACGTCATCAGGCCTCCCCGCACCGGCGACCTGGGCTGGGTCGTCTACCGGCACGGCGCCCTCTACAGCGCCGAGTACGGCTGGGGCACCGCGTTCGAGCAGCTCGTCGCCAGGATCGTCGGCGACCTCGACTTCTCCCGCGACACCGGCTGGATCGCCGAGGTCGACGGGGAGCGGGCCGGCTGCGTGTTCTGCGTGCGGCAGGACGACACCACGGCCAAGCTGCGGATGCTGCTCGTCGAGCCGTCCGCCCGCGGTCTCGGCATCGGGCGGCGGCTCGTGGACGAGTGCCTGCGGCACGCGCGGGCCGAGGGGTACAAGCGGATCGTGTTGTGGACGCGCGACTGCCTGGAGAGCGCCCGGCGCATCTACCAGGGGGCCGGGTTCGAGCTGGACTCGGAGGAGAAGGGGATGGAGAACGGGGTCGAGGTCACCGAGCAGATGTGGTCCCGCGACCTCTGACCCCCTCAGTGAGGTCGGCCGCGGGGCCACCAGTTGAGCGGCCCCGCCAGGCGCATCAGGCTCGGCACCAGCACCGCCCTGATCACGGTGGCGTCCACCAGCACGGCCACCGCCATGCCGACGCCCAGCATCTGCACGAACGCCACCGACGCCGTCGCGTAGGCGGCGAACGACAGCGCCAGGATGCCGCCGGCCGCCGTGATCAGCGGCGCCCCCGCCTGAAGGCCCGTGGCCACGGCCGACTCCGTGTCGCCCGTCCGGTCGTACTCTTCCTTGATCCTGGACAGGAGGAAGACCTCGTAGTCCATCGACAGCCCGTAGGCGACGCAGAGCATCAGGATCGGGATGCTCGGGTCGAGCGTGCCCGTCGGGGTGAAGCCGAGCAGGCCGGACAGGTGGCCGTCCTGGAAGATCCAGACGATGGCGCCGAACATGACGCCGAGGCTGAGGACGTTCAGCAGCATCGCCTTGATCGGGATGACGACGCTGCGCGTCATGAGGAACAGGACGGCGAACGTGACGGCCAGCATGAGCGCCAGCAGCAACGGCAGCCGGTCCACGACCGAGGAGCGGTAGTCGGCCAGCTCGGCCGGGTAGCCGCCGACCAGCACCTCGAAGGGCGGCGGCACCGCGCGGACGGCCTCGACGAGGCGGACGGGGTCGTCGGCCAGCGCCGCTGCTGACGGGACCACCGACAACCAGGTGCCCGGCCCCTGGAACCTGGCGGGCTGGCCGTCGCCGACGCGGGTGCCGCCCGCGTACGAGCCCGCCGCCGAGTCCACCTGGGCCACGCCGGGCAGCCCGGACAATCTCGCGGCGTAGGGGGCGACGCCGCCCGCCACTGCGCCCTTGGACACGAGCTGGATGGCGTCGGTCTCCTCGGCCGGGAAGGACCGGCGGATGACGTCCTGCGTCTGCCGCGAGGACGCCTCCGGCGGCAGGATGCGGTCGTCGGCCACGCCGAACCGCAGGCCCAGGAACGGCGAGGCGAGCACCAGCAGCAGCGCCGTGGCCAGCCCGCCGAACACCAGCGGCCGGCGCATCACCCGGGTGGCCAGGCCGTGCCAGAAGCCGTCCGCCCGCTCGGGAACAGGCTTCTTCGGCAGGAAGGCGCCGCCGATCGCGGCCAGCACGGCGGGCAGCACGATCACCGCCGCCACCAGCCCGCCCGCCACGACCGCGATCCCGGCATAGGCGAAGGAACGCAGGAAGTCGAACGGCAGCGCGAACAGCACCGCCAGCGACGAGGCGACGGTCAGGCCGCTGAACAGCACCGTCCGTCCCGCGTGCTCGACGGCCCCCGCGACCGCGGCGGCCCGGTCCGCGCCGCGCCGCGTCTCCTCGCGGAAGCGCTGGATGACGAACAGGCAGTAGTCGATGCCCAGGCCGAGGCCCATGGCCAGGGTCAGGTTGAGCGCGAAGGTGGAGATGTCGGCGAACAGCAGGACGCCGCCGAGCAGCGCCAGGCCGAGCACCATGGCGTACACGCCGGCCAGGATCGGCACCAGGGCCGCCATGACGCGCCGCTGGTAGAGCCAGAGCAGCACGAACGCCAGCGGGAAGATGACCAGCTCGGCCCGGACGAAGTCCTGCCGGGCCAGCGGCACCGTCTCCCTGAACACCTCCTCCCCTCCCCCGGCCCGCACTTGCAGCAGGTCACTGCCCCGGGTGATCTCGGGGACCAGCCGGGGCAGGACCTCGGCCCGCACGTGGTCGGCGTCGCCCGGGATGCGGACGACGATCAGCGCGTGCCTGCCGTCGCGGCTGCGCAGGGTGGCGGGCTTGCCGCGGGTCCAGTACGAGGCGGACTCGGCCACGCCCTCGTGGCGGCCGGCCCGCTCGGTCAGCTCCCTGCCCGCCGCCTCGACGGCCGGGTCGTCCACGCTGCCGCGCCTGGCCGTCACCAGGAAGATCATGTCGGGGCTGCCGGTGCCGAACCGCGCGACCAGCTCCCGCTGCGCCCGGTCCGACTCCGAGCCCGGCGCCTCGAACCTGGCCAGCGACAGCCCCGACGCCGCCCCCGCCGCCAGCACCCCGGCGCCGGCCAGCAGGGCCAGCGCGAGCGCGAGCACGAGCCGGTGGCGGCGGGCGAGAAAGAAGCCCAGCCTGCGCAGCGGCGGGCTCGCCGTGACCGGGCGGGCGCGGGTCGTCACCATGAGATCTCCCCGAAAACTCGGTAAACTGCTCGTGTTTTGCTTCCGGACCCAGAAATACAAGTGAATGCTCGTATTTGTCAACGAGGAGACCCATGCCTGAACGCACGGTCCGCCGGCAGGCGCGCGGCCTCAAACGCATGGCCGACATCCTCGACGCCGCCGAGCAGGTGATCGCCGAGGTCGGCTACCCCGAGCTGACCACCAACCAGGTCGCCGCACGGGCCGGGATGTCACCCGGGTCGCTGTACCAGTTCTTCCGCAACAAGGAGGAGATCCTCGACGGGCTCGTCACCCGCTACACCGACGACCGGCAGGAGTTCTGGGCCGACCGGCTCGCCGCCGTCACCCCAGAGGTGCCGCTGGAGGCGCTGGTGGGACAGCTCGTGGACGAGAGCGTCCGCTTCAAGAGCGCGTCGCCGGCGTACTGGTCCCTCCTGTACGGCACCGCCACCGGCGACCGGCTCGCGGCGGCGTCACAACGGCTGCACGAGGACATCGCGGGGCACATCGCCGCTATGCTCCGCCGACGCTCCCCCACCCTCTCCGAGGAACGCGCCCGGCTCACGGGCACCATGGCGCTGGCCATGGTGAAGGCGGTGATGCCGATGATCAGCACGTCGGGGCCGGAGCGGGCGGCCGAGCTCGTGAACGAACTCAAGCTGATGCTGGTGCGCTACCTGTCGTAGCCCCGCCCGGCCCCGCCCGGCCGCGCCCGGCCCCGCCTCGGTCAGGCGCGGGCCCGGGCTCAGGCTCAGCGTGGGCTCAGGTGCGGAACGGGCCCGAGACCTCGAACGTGTGGCCCTCCGTGCGGCCGCGCCTGGCCGAGAAGTAGAGCCGCTCGCCGTCCGGGGAGAAGGCGAGCCCGGTCAGCTCGGCCCCGTCGTGCCCCTCCAGCCGCAGGAACGGCGTCACCGCCCGGTCGGGCGCGATGACGTCGATCTCGGGCCGCTCCCTGGCGACGTACAGGTCGCCGGAAGGAGCGGCGGTGATGGCGCGCACGCCCTCGCACAGCCGGTCGAGGGTCGAGCTCTGCGCGTCGTACGCCCACAGGCCGGTGTCGCCCTTCGTGGTGAAGTAGCACACCCCGCCCGCGTAGTGGCAGCCGTCGCCGCCGTCGAAGTGGCGGGCGCCCTCCACCTGGTGGCGGGCCTCCTTGAGCAGGGCGGCCGGCGAGGGCACGGCCTGCCAGTGGCCGGAGGCGCACAGCACCTCCAGCGTGCCCTCCGTCAGGTCGCCCCAGTCGCTGGGCCGGAAGCGGTAGAAGCAGCCGTCGGGCTCGTCCTCCGTCATGTAGATGACGCGGCGCTCGGGGTCGCAGGCGGCGGCCTCGTGCTTGAAGCGGCCCATCGCCAGGCGCGGCCGGGCGGCGCGGGCGCCGTAGGGGTCGCATTCGAAGACGCGGCCGCGGTGGCCGAGCTCGCACGACAGCCACGTGTGCCACGGCGTGGCGCCGCCGGCGCAGTTGAGATCGGTGCCCGACAGGATGCGGTAGGCGTCGGCGATGCTGCCGTCGGCGCGGAACCGCAGCGCCGACGCGCCCCCGAGCAGGGGCAGCTCGGAGTTGCTGACGTAGATCCAGCCGCCGCCGTCGGGGAAACAGGCGCCACCGTCGGGGGCCGCGTGCCAGGTCAGGCCCGCGACCTTCTCGCCGGATCGGGCCACGACCCGGCCGGTGAACCCTGGGGGCAGCGCCAAGCCACCCGTGCCTGCCAGGCCGAGCGGACCGTACGGGCTGACGCCGCCCGACACGAGCGGGCCCGTGCGGAGGAGAGTCTTGCGCGACATCGTGGGGCCTCCCTCTAGGTGCCACGCTAGTCGACCGCACCGACATGAATGGCAGGGACTCGCGACATCAAACTCTGCGCAAACCCCGCTTCCCGTTCGCCGGGCGGTCCGCGCGTGGTGACGTTCCGTACAGACGGCGGGGGTACCCGCTCCCGCGACCGGCGGCCGGACGATCGGCCGGATGATCGGCCGGACGAGATGCGAGGCAGCGCGCCCGCCCGCGAAGATCGGACGGGGTGACAGCACTCTGTCGGGATCGTCCACGTCCGACCCGCTGCCTTATTCAGCCGGCCGTCCCTGACACGCGAAAGCCCGGGCGCGGGGCCCGGGCCGTCCTCGCGCTGGGGTCAGCGCTGCGCCTGGAACATCCAGTGCTGCTTGTCGATCTCCTGCGCCACGGCGATCAGGAGGTCCTGGCTGACGGGGTCGGCCTCCTCGGTGGCGCGGATGCGCTCGTACATGCGCTTGCTGATGCCGTCGAGGACGTCGGTGATCGTCGCCAGCACCTTGCCGTCCTCGATCCAGCCGCTCTCCGGCTGCTGGATGTCGCTGGTGCGGGCGATCGTGGCGGCGCGGCCGTCCGGGTTGACGCCCAGGGCGACGGCGCGCTCGGCGATCGTGTCCATGTGCGTACGCGCCAGCGCGACGACCTCGTCGAGCTGGAGGTGGATCGAGCGGAAGTGCGTGCCGATGAGGTTCCAGTGCGCCTGCTTGGCGACCAGCGACAGGTCGATGAGGTCCACGAGGGCGCCCTGGAGGGCCTCGGCGACAGTGTTCTTGGCGTCGCCCGAAAGCGGGCCGGTGATGGTAGCCATGTCCTACTTCCTCCCCTGCGGTCGGAATTTACACATTTAAGAACGACATCCGGGCGTCACATCTTCCGGCCCGCAACGACATTGACACTGTAATAGTGACAGTGTCATTGTGGGCTCATGAGTGACACCTGGACGATCGGCGAGCTGGCCGAGCACGCGGCGCGCGCCCTGCGCGCCGGCGCGCCGTCCCCTCCCAACGGGCGGGTCCGCGACGTGCCGAGCGAGCGGCTCATCAGGTGGTACACCACGATCGGCCTGGTCGACCCGCCCCTCACCCGCCGCGGCCGCATCGCCCGGTACGGGCGGCGCCACCTGCTGCAACTCGTCGCCGTGAAACGACTGCAGGCGGCCGGCCGATCGATCGCCGAGATCCAGGTCGCCCTGGCCGGCGCCACGGAGCGCATGCTGGAATCGGCCGCCCACCTGGACGGCCCCCTCCCGGCGCCGGCAACGGCCGACGGAGCGAGGGTGGCCCAGGGCGGAAGCGGCCAGGCGCGGCCAGGCGAGGCCCAGGCCGCGCAGGCACAAGCAAGCCGAGCGCAGGCGGCCGATGCGTGGGAAGGCCACCGTGAGGCCGGAGCCCCGTCGCGTGCGGTCGCGCGCGGCGGAGGGGAGCCCGTGCGCGGCCGGTTCTGGGCCGAGCGACCCGGCGTCGGTGCGGCACCCGCCCATCCAGGGCAGCAGCCAGGCGCGCTCCCCAGCGACGACCCCGCACGCGAGCGCGGCGGCGATCCTGCACGCGAGCATGATGGCGACCCCGCGCCGCCCGGCGGCGGCCCCGCACACGAGCACGGAACGCAGCGATCCGACGGCTCGGCGCGTCCTGCGGGCACTCGCCCGGCCGCCACCCCACCGGGCCTCGGCGCGCCCGGCGAGGCAGGCGTGCCGTCCGGTCGCGGCGCAGGCGGCGAGGCAGGAGCGCCGCCGCTGGGCGGGCCGTCCCAGGCAGTGGGCGCGCCGGATCCCACACCGTCGCGGGAGCCGGGCGCGCGCGGCGAGGGCGGCGAGCGGGTATGGGGCGCTGGGGTGCGGGGTGTGGTGGTGACGGGGGTCAGGTTGGGAGACGGGGTGCGGCTGCTGCTGGACACGGGCCGGGTGCCGTCGGAAGAGGACGTTCAGGCGGTGCTGGCGGCGGCGCGGCCGCTGCTCGCGGTGCTCGAAGAGAGGGAGCTGACATGAGGATCACTTCGCTGGAGCCCGCACGGTGCGCGCCGGTGCCGGACGCCGGGTTCGGCGCGCTGCTCACCGAGCGCGGCAACCTGCCGCTGGAGAGCGTGGACGTGGCCGCCGACATCTCGGGCCTGATCGCCGGGGTGGAGGTCACGCAGGGGTTCAGGAACCCGTTCGACGTCACGCTGGAGGCCACGTACGTCTTCCCGCTGCCCGACCGGGCGGCCGTCACCCGCTTCCGGATGGAGGCCGACGACCGGGTCGTCGAGGGCGTGCTGAAGGAGCGCGGCCAGGCCAGGGCCGACTACGACCGCGCGCTACGCGAGGGCAGGCGGGCGGCGATCGCCGAGGAGGACCGGCCCGACGTGTTCACGATCAGGGTGGGCAACATCCTGCCCGGCGAGCGCGTGTCGGTGTCGCTGACGATGAGCCAGCCGCTGCCGTACGAGGACGGCGCGGCCACGTTCCGGTTCCCACTGGTGGTGGCGCCACGTTACATTCCGGGCACCCCGCTCGACGGCCCGCCGGCCGGTGACGGCACCGCGCCCGACACCGACGCGGTACCGGACGCGTCGAGGATCAGCCCGCCGGTCCTGCTGCCGGGCTTCCCCGATCCGGTACGCCTGTCGCTGACCGCCACCGTGGACGCGGCCGGGCTGGAGCTGCGCGAGCTGGCCTCCAGCCTGCACGTCGTCGAGGAGGAAAGCCATGCGGAAGGGCGCGGTGAGAGGCGGACCGTGCGGGTGCGGCCCGGTGAGCGGCTGGACCGGGACTTCGTGCTGCGGCTGTCGTTCGATACCTCCACGTCGCTGCAGCTCGACGGGCAGGGCACGTTCGCGCTCACGCTGCTGCCGCCGCCGCTGGAGGGCACCCGCACGCCGCGCGACCTGGTGCTGCTGCTCGACCGTTCCGGCAGCATGGGCGGCTGGAAGATGGTCTGTGCCCGCCGGGCCGCCGCCCGCATCGTCGACACGCTGACGCCGCAGGACAGGTTCGCGGTGCTCACGTTCGACTCCGTGGTGGAGCAGGCGTTCGAGGGGCTGGTGGAGGCGTCCGACCGCAACCGGTACCGCGCGGTCGAGCACCTGGCCAGGGTGGACGCCCGCGGCGGCACCGAGCTGCTCGAACCGCTCCGCCAGGCCACCACCCTGCTGGGCGGCGCCGAGGCCGGCCGCGAGCGGGTCGTGGTGCTGGTCACGGACGGGCAAGTGGGCAACGAGGACCAGATCCTGGAGCAGGCGGGCGGCGCGCTGTCGGCCATGCGCGTGCACACGGTCGGCATCGACCGGGCCGTGAACGCCGGGTTCCTCGGCCGGCTGGCCGGGCTCGGCGCCGGGCGGTGCGAGCTGGTCGAGTCGGAGGACCGGCTCGACGCCGCCATGGACGCCATCCACCGCAGGATCGGCGCCCCGCTGGTCACCGACCTGTCGCTCAAGGACCTCGACGTCGAGCCCGGCACGGTCACCCACCTGGGCTCGATCTTCCCCGGCGTGCCGCTGCGCGCGTACGGGCGCTACCGCGAGGGCTCCTCGGTCACCGTGCGCGGCACCGCCGCGGGCGGGCCGTGGGAGGAGCGGGTGCCCGGCGTCACCACCGATAATCCGGCCCTCCGCGCGGTGTGGGCGCGGGCGCACCTGCGCGAGCTGGAGGACCGGTACGCCATGGGCGAGCACGACCTGGAGCCGCGCATCGTGCGGACGTCGCTGGAGTACGGCGTGCTCTGCCGGTTCACCGCGTACGTGGCCGTGGACACCCGCCAGGTCGCCGGCGAGGGCCCCGAGCACCGCGTCATCCAGCCGGTGGAGCCGCCGAGCGGCTGGGAGCTGCCGAGCGCGGCGCCGGCGGCGGGCGCGTTCGCGGCCGGCATGATGCTGACCTCCGCCCCCATGGCGGCGCCCCGGATGCGGATGTCCGCGCCCGGGCTCAGCCCGTCCGACCTGGACCAGGGGTTCGTGGGCAGGGGCTCCCAGGAGGGCGGCCCGGTGTTCGGCGCTCCCGGGGGCGCCCCTGACGGCGCTCCTGGTGGGGGTGCTCCCGGTCACGGTGTGGTGCCGCCGTCCGCGCCCGGCCGGCCGGCGATGCCCGCACCGGCCGCTCCCCGTGGCGGCCCCTGGCCGAAGACCGGCGGGCGGCCCACGCACCGGCTGGAGTCGGTACGTCCCCAGCTCGTCGCCGAGCTCGACCGGCTCAAGGCCCTGCCGGCGCCCGACCTGCTGTACCTGGCGGACCTGGGCACCCGGCTGGCCGCGCTGGCGGCGTTCCTCGGCGGGAACGAGGACCTGGAGACGCTGGCCCGCGAGTTGGAGGGCGCCGAACGGCCGGGCGCGGACGCGCAGGCGCTGCACGACCGCGCCGTCCAGGTGCTCACGACGCTCACCGGCGGCGGCACGCCCGCCCCGCCCGAGTCCCAGCGCCGCCCCCAGTCCCCGGGCCCGGGCCCGCAGCCCCCGGAGGCGAAGCGGCGCGGCCCCTTCTGGAAGCGCACCTGACAACCCGTGTGACGGGCGGCAGAGCGACCGCCCGTCACATGATCGGGGTCCACTCCCGCAGCAGCACGACCTGGGAGCCGTCCACCGCCGCGTACGGATCCTGCCGGAGGATGTCCCGCAGCTCGGCCTCGTCCGCCACCTCGTACACGTGCAGCGCCCCGCTGTCGTCCGCCCACGGCCCGGCGGTCACCAGCCGTCCCTGCTCCTTGAGCCGTCGCAGGTGCTCCCGGTGCGCGGGGCGGGCCGCGAGCCGCCGGGGGTCGCCGTCGAAGGCCAGGTGCACCACGTATCTCGCCATGCCCCGCACGTTAGGTCCGGGCCGTCCCTGCGGTCAGCATCGCGAGGCACGGCCGTGGTGTATCACGGGATACATGACGTACACGCTGGCCGATCTCCCCATGCTCGGCGGGCTCGGTGAGGAGCGGCTGCGGGGGCTGGCGGCGCGGGCTCGCCGGCGGCGGTATGCGGCCGGGCAGGTGCTGTGCACGGAGGGGGATCCCGCCGACGACCTGATCGTGCTGCTGGACGGGCGGGTCAAGGCCGCCCGGGTGAGCGCCGAGGGCCGGGAGGTGGTGCTGGCCGTGGAGGGGGCGCCGGTGGCGTTCGACAAGACGGCGCTGCTGGTGGACGGCGCCCACCGTGCGACCCGGACGGCGCTGACGGCCGTGGAGGTGGTGTACCTGCCGCGCGCCGCCGTGCTGGAGCTGGTCGGCGCGGAGCCGTCGGTGGCGGCGCGGCTGCTGCGCACGCTGGCCGCGACCGTGCGCGACCTCGACGAGCGGCTGCTGGACGCGTCGGTGCGGGACGTGCCGTCACGGGTGGCCGCCTGGCTGGTCCGCCGGGGCGCCGCCGGGCGGTCGACGATCCCGGGCCCGCGACGGTACCGGGTGCCGCTGGACGGAGGGCAGGCCGGTCTGGGGGCCGAGATCGGGGCGACCAGGGTGAGCGTCAACCGCGCTCTGCGGGCGTTCGAGCGCCGCGGGCTGATCGAGATCGGCACCGGCGAGGTGATCGTGCTGGACGGCCCGTCCCTCGCCCACGCCGCCGGGCCGGCTCGCCCGTGAACGTGCCCGCACGGGCGGACGGGCGTGCGGTGTTCCGGCGGCCCCGTACGCTGGTCAAGTGACGACACTTGTCCTGGACGGCGGCCTGGCGACGCGGCTGGAGGAGCTCGGCGCGGACCTGAGCGACGAGCTGTGGTCGGCGCGGCTGCTGCTGGAGGAGCCGGCGCTGATCAGGCGCGCGCACGCCGACTACTTCGCGGCCGGGGCCGACGTGGCGACCACGGCCAGCTATCAGGCGACGCTGCCGGGGTTCGCTCGGCGCGGCCTGGGCGTGGCGGAGGCGGAGCGGCTGATCCGGCTGTCGGTGGAGCTGGCCGCCCAGGCGCGGGACGAGGCGGGGCACGGGCTGGTGGCGGCCTCGGTCGGCCCGTACGGCGCCTATCTGGCCAACGGCGCCGAGTACACCGGCGACTACGACCTCGACGAGCACGGCCTGTACGCCTGGCACCTGCCGCGCTGGGAGATCCTGGCGGCGGCCGGGGCCGACCTGCTGGCCTGCGAGACGATCCCGTCGTTCCCGGAGGCGCGGGCGCTGGCGGCGCTGCTGGCCCGCACGCCGGGGGTGAAGGCGTGGGTGAGCTTCTCGTGCCGCGACGGGGAGCGGCTCAACGACGGCACGCCGATCCGGGAGGCGGCGGCGTTGTTCGCGGGGCACCCGCAGGTGGTGGCGGTGGGCGCCAACTGCACGGCGCCGCGCCACATCCCGGGGCTGATCTCGTGCCTGGCGGGCGGCCTGCCGGTGGTGGTCTACCCCAACTCGGGCGAGTCGTGGGACGCCGGCGCCCGTCGCTGGCTGGGCCTGGCGGACCCGGTCGAGTTCGGCCGGGCCGCTCAGGAGTGGCAGCGGGCGGGCGCGTCGCTGATCGGCGGTTGCTGCCGTACGACGCCGGAGCACATCAGGCACATCCGCGCGCGCCTGACCTGAGCCGGCACGAGCGCATCGAGCGGGTCCGCGCGTCCGGCCTGAGCCAGGCCCGAGCCCATCAGGCGGATTCGCGCGCGTCCGGCCTGAGCCACCAGCCGGTGAGCAGGCCGCCCGCGAGCACGACGGCGGCCACGACGCGGTAGCCGGTGCCCATCCCGTACGTGGCCATGACCGTCCCCATGACGGCGACCCCGATGGCGCTGCCGAGCTCGCGGGTGGCGCTGTTGAGGCCGGAGCCGAGGCCGGCGCGCTCGCGCGGCAGCGCCGCCATGATCTCGTGCGAGAGCACGGGCAGGCACAGCCCCATGGACGCGCCCATGATCACCAGCCCGGCGGCGTACAGGGGGTAGGGCATGGTGGCGCCGGCGAAGGACAGCAGGGCCAGCCCCGCGACGTTCCCCGCGAGCCCGGCCAGGACGGCGGGGCGCGGGGCGAAGCGGCCCGCCAGCCGCGACAGGACGATCATGGGGATGACGAGCGGCACGATGGCCACCCCGGTGAGCAGCGGCGAGAAGCCCTTGACCTCCTGGAGGAAGCGGGCGTTGACGAAGAACAGCGCGAACAGCCCGAAGAAGGTGACGGCCACGCCGAGCGTCCCGGCACGCAGCCGCGCCGACGCGAACAGCCGGGGGTCGAGCAGCGGCGCGGAGGCTCGTAGCTGGTGCGCGACGAAGACGGCGAACAGCACGGCCGCCACGCCGAACGCCGTCACCACCAGCCCGCTCCCCCATCCGGCCTCGGGCCCCTCGATGATCCCGGCGAGCAGCGCCACGGACGCGGCGGTGAGCAGCACCGTGCCGGCCAGGTCGAGGGCGGCCGGGTGCCGGGGCACGCGCGGCACCATCACGGCCACCAGCGCCGCGAGCACGGCGGCCAGCAGCACCGGCACCCCGAACAGCGCCCGCCACGGCAGGTACTGCATGACCAGCCCGCCGCCCAGGTTGCCGATCACGCCGGCGGCGCCGGTGGCGGCGGTCCAGGCGGCGACGGCGGCGCCGCGCTCGGCGGGCGGGTAGACGCCGACGGTGATGGCCAGCGAGGCCGGCATGACCATGGCGGCGCCCGCGCCGCTCAGCGCCCTGGCGGCGATCAGCGTGGCGACGTCCGGCGCGAGCGCCGCCGCGAGGCATCCGGCCGCGAACACGCCCAGCCCGGCCAGCAGCACCCCCTTGCGGCCGAAGCGGTCGCCGGCCGCGCCGGCGGGGATGAGCAGGCAGGCGAAGACGATGACGTAGGCGTCGACGATCCAGAGGATCTGCGACGGGGAGGGGTGCAGCTCGGAGGCGGCGAGCGTGGGGATGGCGAGGTTGACGGCGGCGACCAGGGCGACCGCGAGCACCACGGACGCGGCCATGACGGCCATGATCCGGGTGCGGGACCGGACGCCCGGCTCCAGCGTAAGGGTGGACATGCGAAAACCTCCGGCGAGGTCGAGGGGTGAATGAGTGCGGCGGAGGCCTCCCGCGTTCCTCACCGTAGACTCGACCCTGACCTGACCTCAAATGCATCTTTGGCAGGTGATACATGCGTCAGACGCAACCGAGCTTCGACCTGCTGATCGCTCTCGACGTGCTGCTGGAGGAGGGCAGCGTCTCGGCGGCGGCGCGACGGCTGCACCTGTCGGAGCCGGCGATGAGCCGCACGCTCGGGCGCATCCGCGCGGCGATGGGCGACCCGGTGCTCGTGCGCTCGGGGCGGCAGATGGTGCCGACACCCCGGGCGCTGGCCGTGCGGGGCGAGGTGCGGGCGCTGGTGGAGGCGGCCAGGAAGGTGTTCACGCCGCCGGGCGAGCTGGATCCGGCCACGCTGGAGCGCAGGTTCGTGATCCTGGCCTCGGACGTCGTGATCACGGCGGTGAGCGTGCCGCTGCTGACGGAGGTGAGCCGGTCGGCCCCGGGGGTGCGGCTGCACTTCGTCCCGGAGGGGCACGGCGACGCGCAGGCGCTGCGTGACGGGAGCGCCGACCTGGAGGTGACGGGCATGGAGGACCCGGCGCCGGAGATCAGGGTCGAGCCGCTGACAGAAGACCGGGGCATCGGCGTCGTGCGCCCCGGGCATCCGATCCTCGACGGCGGGCCGGTCACGGCGGCCAGGTTCGCCGCGTTCGAGCACGTCATCGCCACCCGGCGGGGCCGCACGGCGGGGCCGGTGGATGAGCTGCTGGCCGGGATGGGGCTGGCGCGGCGGGTGGCGGGCTCGTTGCCGACGTTCGGGGCGATGCTGCTCGCGGTGCGCGAGTCGGGGCTGGTGGGGATGACGCCGGAGCGGCTGACCAGGCCGATGTACGAGGCGCTGGGGCTGGTGACGTTCGCGGTACCGTTGGAGCTGCCGCCCATGACGATCTCGATGGGGTGGCACCCGCGCTACGACGCCGACCCGGCGCACGCCTGGCTGCGCGAACGCGTCCGGGAGGCCCTGGCCCGCCACCCCACGTAGAGAAGAAAGAGGGCGGCGCCGACCGTAGAAGCGGCGCCGACCCAAGAGGCGGTGCCGGCCGCCACCACGCCCGGCCGGCACGCCCAGGTCACGCCCTCCGGCGTTACGCGGTCGCCGTGGCGGCGCTGCGGCGGCGGAACAGGACGCGGTCGAGCGCCAGCGCGCCGCCCCCGGTGAACCCGACGGCCAGGCTGGCCGCGGCCAGCGCCAGCACGAACTCGTAGCCGCCGTCGCCGGCCAGCCCGTTGGAGCCGTGCACGAAGGCGATCGCGCCCAGCATGTCGAGGGCGAGCAGCGTGCCGGCGATCGGCAGCGCGACGCCGAGGATCAGCGCCAGGCCGCCGGCGACCTCCAGCACGGCCACCGCGGGCGCGGCCAGGCCGGCCAGCGGGATGCCGACGGACTCGAAGAACTTGGTCGTGCCCGCGATGCCCATGGTCGCGAACTTCTGGTAGCCGTGCACCAGGAAGATCACCCCGATGGCGACCCTCGCCAGCAACAGGACGATGGGACGCGCCTGATCCACCATGCGAACTCTTCCCCCCTCGATGGTTGTTCAGATTTGAACAACGACTCTAGCAGTGATTTGTTCAAATTCGAACGACAGTACACTGAATCGGTGACGGACATCCGATGGCTGGACGCGACGGAGATGGCGGCGTGGCGCGCCTTCGTGTCCACCTCCCACCTGCTCGAGCGGCGGATCGAGGAGCAGCTCAAGGCCGCCGCCGGCCTCACGCACCCGCAGTACGAGATCCTGGTGGTCCTGTCGGAGTCCCCCGGCCGGCAGATGCGCATGACGGAGCTGGCGAGAGACGTCGTGGTGTCGAAGAGCGCGCTGACGTACCAGATCAACCAGCTCGAGAAGGCGGGGCTGGTGGAGCGGGCGACCTGCCCGTCCGACGAGCGCGGCGTGCTGGCGGTGCTGACCGAGAAGGGCGCGCGCTGCCTGGAGCAGGTGGCGCCCGGTCACGTGGAGGTCGTGCGCGCCTTCCTGATCGACCGGCTCAGCCGGGAGGAGCTGCGCACGATGACGAGCGCCATGCGCCGCACCGAGGAGGCCTTACGCTCCTCGGCGTGACCTCCCGGCTCACTCGCTCTTGCCCGCGGCGGCGGCCCGCGCGGCCCGCTCCATCTCGACGCGGGCGCTGGCGGCGTACTTGTCGACGTACTCCTGGCCCGACAGCTCCATCAGCGCGTACATGATCTCGTCGGTCACGGCGCGCAGCACCAGCCGGTCGTCCTCCATGCCGTAGTAGCGGGAGAAGTCGAGCGGCTTGCCGAACTTCACGCCCGGCCGGATGCCCAGCTTGGGGAACAACCGCCCCGGGGGCATCATCTCGTACGTGTTGATCATCGCCCACGGGATCACCGGCACCCGCGACTCCAGCGCGAGCCTGGCCACGCCGGTCTTGCCCTTGTAGAGGCGGCCGTCGGGCGTGCGGGTGCCCTCGGGGTAGATGCCGAGGATGTGGCCCTCGCGCAGCACGCGCAGCCCGGTGCGCAGCGCGGCCTCGCTGGCCTTGCCGCCGGAGCGGTCGATCGGCACGGTGCCGACCCCGCTGAAGAACAGGCGGGTGAAGAAGCCCTTGATGCCCCGGCCGGTGAAGTAGTCGGCCTTGCCCAGCGAGATGACCTTGCGCCGGATCTGCAGGGGGCCGAAGAAGTGGTCGGCGAAGGACAGATGGTTGCCGGCCAGGATGGCGGGCCCCTCCTTGGGGACGTTCTCGGCGCCTTCGGTCCACGGCCTGAAGATGAGGTGGAGGAACGGCCCCAAGATGGCCTTGACCACCCAGTAGAACACCCTGGCACCTCTTCCTGCGCACTTCTCGTCGGCGGGCATCGTCAGCAGTGGGCAGAGTCATCTTCCCATCTCGACGGCCATGCTCCTACATCAGCTCTCGCACAAATACCCCGGAACATGCGACGATCGGGCCGTTCCGGCGGAAATTGCCGGAATGAAACGGCACAGAGGAGCTGTTATGCCGCTCATGCCAGGCGCGGAGCCCTACCACCACGAAGCAGGCCAGATCGGCGTGCTGCTGTGTCACGGCTTCACCGGCACGCCGCAGTCCCTGCGACCATGGGGCGAGTACCTGGCCGGTCAGGGGATCAGCGTGTCGCTGCCCCGCCAGCCCGGGCACGGCACCAAGTGGCAGGAGATGAACCGGACGCGCTGGGAGGACTGGTACGCCGAGGTGGAGAAGGCGTTCGCCGACCTCCAGGGCCGGTGCGCGGAGGTGTTCGTGGCGGGCCTGTCGCTGGGCGGCTGCCTGGCGCTGCGGCTCGCCGAGGTGCACGGGTCCGCCATCAGGGGGGTGATGGTGGTGAATCCCTCGATCGCCAACGACGTGCCGCTGCTCAAGCTCGCTCCGCTGCTCAAATGGTTCGTGCCGTCGGTGCCCGGCGTCGCTAATGACGTCAAGAAGCCGGGCGTGCGCGAGCTGGCCTACACTCGCACTCCGGTGAAGGCGGCGGCCTCGCTGCCCGGGCTGTGGTCGCTGGTGCAGGCCGACCTGGCGAAGGTGACCCAGCCACTGCTGGTCTTCCACAGCAGGGACGACCATGTGGTGAAGCCGACGAGTGTCGCGATCATTCGCGCGAAGGTCCCGCAGGCCACGATCGAGGAGCTTACCGATAGCTACCATGTTGCGACACTTGACAATGATGCCGACAGGATCTTTGCCGGGAGCCTCGACTTCATCCGGACACATGCCTCGGTACCCTTGCAGAGGGACTGATCGCACCCAGGGGGAAGTCGCGATCGCTGCGGAGAGGCCCATCTAGGTGACGCCCCAGAGTGACGAGGACGAGGTCTGGCGGCAGATCGTCGCGTCCTTCAACGACACCGCCGAGCGCGACTCGGCCGACCAGCCATGGCCCGACAGCGAGAACCTGCCTGCCGAGCCCACCCGCCGGGTCGTCAAGCCCTCGGAGGAGGAGCCCGCGCACGACGTCTCGCCGGGCTCCCTCGACTCCCTCGACGACGGCCCGCTGCTCGACCGCGACCGCGGCGACGGCGACGGTGAGGGCGAGGAGGACGAAGGCCACTTCGAGCCTCCGCCGCCGCCTCCCCTGCCCAAGCTCGACCTGCCGACCAAGCTGGCGTGGGTGGCGCTGTTCGGCGGCCCCGCCTACCTGCTGGTCGCGGCGATGGCGAGCTGGCACATGGAGGGGTGGGCGCTGTTCACGGCGGTGGCGGCGTTCATCGGCGGGTTCGTGGCGCTGGTGGTGCGCATGGGCGACGGCCCGCCCAACGACTCCGGCTGGGACGACGGCGCCGTGCTGTAGGCGCCCGGCGCGGGCTCACGACTTCGCCGTGGTGGTCTTGGGGGCAAACGACTCCACCACGTCGCTGTAGCGGTCTTTCGCGTCGACGGCGTGGCCCACCGCCCACACGGTGCTCCTGCCCGCCAGGTACGCCACCGCCTGCAACCGCACGCTGCTCCTGCCCTGCTGGGCGTCGCCCCTGATGGTCTCGCACCGGCCCTTCTCGCAGCGCAGCATGAACGGCTCCGCGGCCCGCGAAGGGTCGTAGCCGGTCATCCAGTAGCGGCCCTTGCCGTCGCCGGTCACGCCGTACAGCCTGGCCTCGGAGGCGGGCAGCTTCAGCTCCCGCCACCGCTTGCCGTTCCAGGTGAGGGCGAGCGGCACGATGTCGCCGGGGCCCCGGTAGACGCCGCCCACGGCCAGCGCCCGCTTGGAGCTGTCGACCTGCACGTCACGCAGGTAGCCGCCGGGGACGGGCGGCAGCGGCATGGACTTCCACGAGCCGCCCGAGTAGTGCATGACCAGCGGCTCGGTGCCGGTGTCGCCGACGGCGAACCCGCCGGAGACCGCGTACAGGGCGCCTTCGTCCTTGGTCTCCTGCGCCGTCCAGGTGCTGCCCTGGCCGGTGAGGATCAGCCCGTTCTTCTCCCGGCTGCCGACGGCCACGATCTTGCCCGACTTGGCGTCGACGCCGCCGAGCCAGTCGCCGGCCCGCAGGGCGGACGGCCTGACCCGGTCGAACCCGGCGGTGTCGCCGTGCGCGAGGTACGGCAGCCCGTCGTGCCCGTCGCCGACCGCCCACACGTCCGACGGCGAGGCCGCGGCCAGCCCGCGCAGGCTGCCCGCGGCGGTGTTGTCGCGGATGCCGATCTCGGCCCACCTGCTGCCGTCCCAGTGGCGGATGGTGCCGCGGTTCTTCCAGACGTCCCAGATCTCCTGCTGGCCCACCGCCCACACGTCGCTCGGCGAGACCGCCAGCACGTCGGAGAGCGAGCCGTCGACCTGGAGGCGCACGCTGGTCGACTGCTGCCACGCCTCGATCTGCGCGGGGCGGGGATCGGCATGCGCGGCGGGCGTGACCTGCGTCCAGGCCACGGACGTCGCCAAGATCAAGGAGAGCGCACGCCGCTGAAAGCGACGGGTCATGAAGGAAATGCTACGGGCTGGACAGCCTGTCTTGCCCGCTAGTGCCCAACTCTCAGCTCCGCGACGACCGGCAGATGGTCGCTGGCCCCGGTGAGATCGGCGCTCGCGGCCCGCACTCCCCCGCACGACACGACGTGCGTCCCGCGCGCGGCGAACACCCCGTCGATGCGCGCGGACGGCTTCCCGGCGGGGAACGTCAGGCCGTCGCCCTCGGGCGCCACGGCGTAGCAGTCGGCCAGCCGCCCGGCCAGGTAGCGCCAGGCGGGGCGGTGCGGATGCTCGTTGACGTCGCCGGCCAGCACGACGGCCGCGCCGTGCCTGGCGGCCACGTCCTCCATCAGCGCCACGGCCTCGACGGCGTGCCGCATCCTGGCCGCGTCGTGCAGGTCGAGGTGGAGCGAGCCGACGGCCAGCCGCGCCCCCTCGGCCTGCACCACGGCGACGGCCAGCGCGCGCCGCTCCAGGCCGAGGAAGGCACGCAGCCGGCGGGTCTCGGCGTGCAGGACGCGGGCGCGCGGCCCGACCAGGACGGCCACGCCGCCCACCCGTCCCGGCGTCGCCACGGACAGCCCCGAGGCGGCGGCCAGCGCCGCCCGCCTCGCCCGCCAGCGCAGGAACCTGGGCGCCTCCTGCACGCACAGCACGTCGGCGCGGGCGTCGGCGATCACCCTGGCCAGCGCGGGCACGCTGTCGCGCAGCCCGTGCAGGTTGTACGTGCCGACCCTGACCGTCACGGGCGCCACGGGCGTCACAGGCGTACGGACGTCAAGGGCGTCAAGAGCGTCACGAACGCGGGCGTCACGGGCGTCACGGCATCGGGCCCGGCGCAGCCTGGCGAGGTCGGCACGGGGGCCGGGCTCAGCGCTGCCTGGCCAGGTCGGCGGCACCCACGACGCCGGCGGAGGCGCCCAGCTCGGCCAGCCTGATCTCGGCGAGCGGCCGGTGCCCGTGCCCGGTCAGCCGCTCGGCGAAGGCCTGCCTGGCCCGGTCGATGAACAGGTCGGCCGCGCGGGACACGCCGCCGCCGACGATGAAGCAGCCGGGGTCGAGCACGGCGGCCAGGTCGGCCATGCCCTGCCCGAGCCAGTCGGCCAGGCTGCCGAACGCGTCGAGCGAGGCCTCGTCGCCCTGGCGCGCGGCCTCGGTCACCTCCTCGCCCTCGATCTTGCCGCCGGCCAGCCCCAGCAGGATCCTGGCCCGCTCCGGCTGCGCCTCGGCGATCTCGCGGGCGTCCTTGACCAGGGCCTGGCCGCTGGCGTACTGCTCCCAGCAGCCGATGTTGCCGCACCCGCACTGCCGCCCGCCGGGCAGCACCTGCATGTGGCCCAGCTCGGCGCCCATGCCCCAGCGGCCGCGGTAGAGCTCCCCGCCGATGACGATGCCGCCGCCGATGCCGGTGCCGAGCGTCAGGCAGACCACGTGGGACTGCCCCCTGCCCGCGCCGAACCTGGTCTCGCCCCAGGCCATGGCGTTGGCGTCGTTCTCGATGACGACCGGCAGGCCGACCAGGTCGCTGATCTTCTTCTGCAGCGGCTCCTCACGCCAGGCGAGGTTGGGGGCGAAACGCACGACGGACCTGGTCTCGTCCACGAAACCGGCCGCGCCGACGCCCACGGCCTCGATCGTCCGGTCTCTGGACAGCTCGCGTACGACGTCGGCCACCGTCTCGGCGACCACGTCGGGGCGGTCGGCGGCAGTGGGCCTGAGCGTGTGTTCGACGATCTCGCCATTGTCGTCGACCACACCGGCGGCCACCTTCGTCCCGCCGATGTCGACACCGATCGTGAGCATGCCCCGCGTCTCCTCTAGTTCAGATCTATGTGTTCCACGTCGTCACGCTGCCCGTCGCGGCGGCCCTCATGCTGGTCGCCGCCCGGCCTGCCGGTGCTGCGGGGGGCCGGCCTGCTCAGCGCGTCGAGCGCGCCCTTGAAGGCGGCGAACAGCTCGCCGCCCGCCGCCATCAGGTGCCCGGCCACGTCGCCGCCGGACTCACGCTGTGCCGCGATCGCCCGGCAGACGGGGCAGGCGCGGCAGATGTACTCGTCGTGGGGCTCGGACACGGCCTCCTCCCAGACGTCGCGCTCCCTGCGGCCACCGCCGCCGGTGAAGGAGTTGAGCACGCTCCTGCCGACCTGGCGGGTGGCCCGCCCCTGGATCGAGTCGAACAACTTGCGTGCCTCGTCGGCGACGGTCCCGATCGGGTCCCTGTTCTGGCTCTCGCTCATCTTGGCCCTTCCTGGCGTTTGGGGTCGCTCCTCCATTTCAACTCCTCAGGTCGCCGATTCGCTCCCCGAGCCGGATGATGGTGCGGACCCCGCCCCTCCGGGCTCGTCCTCGGGCTCGCCCTCTTGTGCCGCCCACCGCACGCGCAGCACGCCGTCGCGCAGCTCCGCCCCGCTGATCCGCCGGCGGGCCAGCGCCACGGGCAGCGCCAGGATCCTGCGGTACGGCCCGGCGGTGACGATCAGCTCGTCGCCCTTGCGGGCCAGGTCCACGTCGGCGCGGTCGGCGCCCGGCAGGGCCAGCGCCAGCTCGTCGGCGCTCATCCGCAGCGGCGGCTCGACGGCGTGCGGGGCGAACGGGTCGGACTCGCCGTACAGCGCGGCGCCCAGGCCGGCCAAGGCGTCCTTGCCGACGGGCTCGGCCGGCAGGTACGGCACGACGTGGACGGGCAGCGGCGCGAACGACTGCTCCGCCTCGGCCAGCAGCCTCGACTGGGCCGCCACCCAGCGGGCCCGCCACTCGTCGGCGCCGCCCTCGGGGAAGACCCGGTTGGCGATCACGGCGTCGACGCGGTAACCGTACAGGCTGAGGGAGGTCAGGGTGCGCCTGGCCTCGGCGAGCACCACCGACTCGGGGGTGAGCACGAGCCGCACGGAGGCGTGGTCGCCGGTGAGCAGCTCGCGCACCTCCATGAGGCCGCGGTGGAAGCGCTCGCCGGCGCTCAGCACGTCGTCGCCGGGCGCGCTCACCCGGGCCACGCTGCGCGTGAACGGCGCGACCAGCCGCACCAGCCTGCGGCCGACCGGCATGAGCCGGTTGACGTGCCAGTCGAGCGCCTCGGGCAGCGCCAGCAGGCGCAGCGTCTCGGCGGTGGGCGCGCAGTCGACCACGATGACGTCCCAGCGGCCTTCGCGGGCGTGCTCGCGCAGCTCCAGCAGCGCGATGACCTCCTCGGCGCCCGGCAGGACCGTGATCTCCTCGGAGGTGATCCGGTCGAGGCCCAGCTCGACGAGCACGCCCCTGGCGTAGTTCTGTAGCTCGCCCCAGTGGCGCTCCAGCGTCTTCTGCGTGTCGACCTGGTGCAGGTGCAGACCGGGCGCGATCTCCCCGGGGCCGGCGGCCAGCGCGTCGGACAGCGAGTGCGCCGTGTCGGTGGAGATGATGAGCGTCTTGAGCCCGCGACCGGCGGCGAGCGTGGCGGTGGCCGCGGCGGCCGTCGTCTTGCCGACGCCGCCCTTGCCGGTGAAGAGCAGGACGCGCGGGCTCACCTCAGCGGCCTTCGACGCGCTTCTTGAGACCCTTGAGCGCGGTGTCCACGATCACCTTCTCCGCCTTGCGCTTGATCAGGCCGATCATGGGCACGCTGAGATCGACCGTCAGCTCGTACGTCACCTCGGTGCCACTGCCCGTGCCGGCCAGCCGGTAACTCCCCCTGAGGTCGGAGACCATCTTCCCCGGCTCGACCACCTGCCAGTGCACGCCGCCGCCCTCCCACGTGTAGCCGAGGGTGTAGGTGTCGCTGATCGGGCCGGCGTCGAGGGCGAAGCGCACCGTCTCCGGCCTGCCGTCGGCGTCGGTGGTGAGAACCTGAGCGCTTTTGACCTGGCCCGCCCATTCCGGGTAGGAGGGGAAGTCCGCGATGACCGCCATCACGTCGGCCTGCGGGGCGCCGATGGTGATGCTCGAAGTGGTGCGATCAGACATGCGACCACCGTAGTGCACAAACCGCCGACCGCGGCGGAGCGCTGCACAGCGCCGCTCAGATCACCATTCGAGGACGTACGGGACGCCCTTCCCCCGGAAATGCCCCACGTTCACGCATTCGGTGCGGCCCACCCGGGCCCGCCGGTGCAAGGGGTTGTGCACGTGGCCGAACAGGGCGTAGCGCGGCTGCGTGCGCCTGATCGCCTCCAGCGTCGCCTCGCTGCCGCGCTCGAAGCGCCGGGCCACCACGTCGTACAGCAGCTCGGGCAGCGCGGGCGGGATGTGGCAGCACAGTACGTCGACCTCGCCGACCGCCTCGACCTTGGCGGCGTACTCCTCGTCGGTCAGCTCGTGCGGGGTGCGGTACGGGGTCTTGAGGCCGCCGCCCACGAAGCCGAAGCGCAGCCCGCCGATCTCCGCCACCTCCCCGTCGAGCACCTGGTGGCCGGGCCTGAGGTAGTCGGCCCACAGGCGCGGCAGGTCGACGTTGCCGTAGGTGAGGTAGGCCGGGGTCGGCATGGCGCCGAAGAGGGCGGCGTACTGGGCGCGGACGTTGCGCTCGATGTGCTCGCGCGGGTCGCCGTCGAGCGTGCTCCACAGGCGCGCCGACATGGCCCTGGCCTCGTCGAAGCGCTTGGCCGTGCGCAGCGCGATGAACTTCCTGGCGTTCTCGGCGCCGAACAGGTCGGCGAAGATGCCCTGGGCATGGTCGTCGTAGTCGACGAACAGGATCAGGTCGCCCAGGCAGATCAGCGCGTCCGCGCCGTCGCCCGCGCGGGCCAGGGCGTCGGCGCGGCCGTGGACGTCACTGACGACATGCACCCTCATGAGGGGAATCCTACGACCGCGTGATCGGGCCGTCCGATCCGCCGTTTTCGATGCGCGTACGGGCGGGCGACGGCTGCTAGCGTGGGAAATGCCCTTCATAACGCCTCAATGACGAAGCTACCGGCGCGTAACTTAAGGCGGTAACGTCCAGGCGGTCCCCGAAGAGGAGTTGAGTTCGTGCGCGAGTACAGCGTCCCCGTCCTGGTCGACGTGCCCGCCTCCGCGGGCCTGGCCGACACCGTCTTCCGGCGCGCCGAGCAGGAGCCGGGCGCGGTCGTCATGCGCCGCAAGACCGGCGCCGGCTGGCCCGTCGTCACCGCGGCCGAGTTCCGCGACCAGGTGGTCGAGGTGGCCAAGGGGCTGATCGCGGCGGGCGTCGAGCACGGCGACCGGGTCGCGCTCATGTCGCGCACCCGCTACGAGTGGACGCTGGTCGACTACGCCATCTGGGCCGTCGGCGCGGTGACCGTGCCGATCTACGAGACGTCCTCGGTCGAGCAGGTCAGGTGGATCCTGCACGACAGCGAGGTCAAGGCGGCGTTCGTCGAGCTCGACGGGCACGAGGAGGCCGTGCGGGAGGCCGCGCCCGAGCTGAAGGCGATCTGGCGGGTCGACGGCACGCTGGAGACCGGCGACGTCACCGCCGCCGACGTCGACGAGCGCAGGAAGCAGGTCACCTCCGCCGACCTGGCCACCGTCGTCTACACCTCCGGCACCACCGGCCGGCCCAAGGGCTGCCGCATCACCCACGACAACCTGCTGTTCACCGCGCTCAACGTGCTGCGGGGGCCGCTGGAGCCGCTGTTCGCCCGCAAGGACCCGGCGGCGCTGCTGTTCCTGCCGCTGGCGCACATCTTCGCCCGGATGATCCAGGTCGTCCTGATCGAGGCCGGCGCGATCATGGCGCACACCCCCAACATGAAGAACGTCGCCCCCGACCTCCAGGACTTCAAGCCGACGTTCCTGCTGGGCGTGCCGCGCGTGTTCGAGAAGGTCTACAACTCCGCCGAGCAGAAGGCCATCTCCGGCGGCAAGGGCAAGATCTTCGCCCGCGCCGTCGACGTGGCCGTGGCCTGGAGCAAGGCCGAGAGCACCGGCGGCGCGCCCCTCGGCCTGCGGCTGCGGCGCGCCGTGTTCGACCGGCTCGTCTACTCCAAGCTGCGCGCGGCCACCGGCGGCCGGCTGTCGGCCGCCGTGTGCGGCGGCTCCGCCCTCGGCGAGCGGCTCGGCCACTTCTTCCGCGGCGTCGGCATCGAGGTCTTCGAGGGCTACGGCCTCACCGAGACCTCGGCCCCGCTCTCGGTCAACATGCCCGGCGCCAACAAGATCGGCACCGTCGGCAAGCCGCTGCCCGGCATCACGCTGCACATCGGCGACGACGGCGAGATCCTCGCCAAGGGCCGCAACGTCTTCCACGGCTACTGGAAGAACGACGAGGCCACCGCCGACGTCATCGACCCCGAGGGCTGGTTCCACACCGGCGACATCGGCGAGCTCGACGCCGACGGCTACCTGCGCATCACCGGGCGCAAGAAGGAGATCCTGGTCACCGCGGCGGGCAAGAACGTCGCCCCCGGCCCCCTGGAGGACGCCCTGCGCGCCCACCCGCTGATCTCCCAGGCCATGATCGTGGGCGACGGGCGGCCGTTCGTGGCCGCCCTCATCACCCTCGACCCCGAGGCCCTGCCCGCGGGCGCCAAGGTGGCCGAGCTGCGGGGCGACCCCAAGGTGCAGGCCGAGATCCAGGCCGCCGTCGACCGGGCCAACCAGTCGGTGTCGAAGGCCGAGCAGATCAAGAAGTTCCTGATCCTCGACGGCGACATCACGGAGGAGAGCGGGCACCTCACGCCCACCCTCAAGGTCAAGCGGAGCCTGGTGATGCGCGACTTCGCCAAGGACATCGACGACCTGTACGGCGGCCACTAGGCAGGTTGGGGCCAGGCGCCGCCGGCCACCCGCGCGCCAGACGGCACCGGCCATCCGCGCGCGCCAGACGGCACCGGCCATCCGCGCGGGTCAGGCGGCGCCGGCCAGCGGGGCGGTCTGCTCGGCGTGCTCCGTGGCGGCCACGAGCGCGGCCAGGCTGTCGCGGGCCGTGCGGATCTCGGTGAGCTGCCGCTCCAGGGCCGCCAGGCGCTCGCGCAGGTGGCCGAGCGTGCAGGCGTCCAGCACCTCGCCCGAGCCGGACGCGCACGGCAGCACGTCCCTGATGACCTTGGTCGGCAGGCCGGCGGCGAGCAGCGTGCGGATCCGCCGCACGACGACGGGCGCGTCCTGGCCGTACCGCCGGTGGCCGCCCTCCTCCCGGAAGGACGTCAGCAGCCCCTGCTCCTCGTAGTAACGCAGCAGCCTCGGGCTGACCCCCGTCTCGCGCGACAACGCCCCGATCCTCATGTGACGCTCCTCACAACACTTCGGCTTGAATCTCACACCGATGTGAAGTCCTAGCGTGACGGCCATGAGAGAAATTCCACGTGAGAGCTTCGTCATCGGCGGCGACCTTCCGGTGAGCAGGATGGGCTACGGCGCGATGCGGCTGGCCGACGGGCCCGAGCCGGCGCCGTCCGCCACGGAGGCGCACATCTGGCGGCCCCCGGCCGACCGGGCGGCCGCCGTGACGCTCCTGCGCAGGGCCGTCGAGCTGGGGGTGGACCTGTTCGACACGGCCGACGCCTACGCCCTGGGCGCCAACGAGGAGCTGATCGCCGAGGCGCTGCACCCGTACGAGGGGAGCGTGACGGTGGCCACCAAGGTCGGCGTGGTGCGCCCGTCGCCCACGGAATGGGTCACCCACGGCCATCCCGCCTACCTGCGCCAGCAGGCCGAGCTGGCGTTGCGGCGGCTGCGCGTCGAGCGCATCGACCTGCTCCAGCTGCACCGCATCGACCCGGAGTACCCGCTGGAGGACCAGCTCGGCGCGCTCAAGCAGCTCAAGGACGAGGGCAAGGTGCGCCACATCGGCCTGTCGGAGGTCGGCGTGGACGAGCTGCGCCGGGCCTCCGAGATCACGCCGATCGCGAGCGTCCAGAACCTGTACAACCTGAGCACCCGCGAGCACGACCCCGTCGTGGACTACGCGGCCGAGCACGGGATCGCGTTCCTGCCGTGGTTCCCGTTCGCGGCCGGAGCGCACGCGGGGCCCGGCAGCCCGCTGGCGGAGGTGGCGGCCGAGATCGGGGTCACGCCGGCACAGGCGTCGCTGGCCTGGCTGCTGCACCGCTCCCCCACGGTGATCCCGATCCCGGGGACCTCCTCGGTCGGGCATCTGAAGGAGAATGTGCGCGCTCTGTCGGTGAAGCTGACGGACGACCAGTTCGAGCGACTTTCTCGGGCTCTTTAGCCAACGGCGGAGGCGCAGCAGATGATGGAGAAGAACCAGCAGCCCATCGCCACCACCCATCTGGAGATCCCCGTCACCATCCAGCGCAAGCTCGACGTGAGCTGACCACACCCCAAGGGCGGGCTCCCGGCGCGATGCCGGGGCCCGCCCTGGTCATGTCCACCACCGCTCGATCGGCTCCCCCGACAGGGGCGTGCCGCCGGCGCGCAGCCCGTCGAACATCACGTCCAGGAACCGGTCGGGCAGCCCCGCCGCCAGGTCGCCGGGCAGGCCGGGCAGCGGCCGGTGCAGCAGGTTGAGCATCAGCAGCACGTCCCCGGGGGCGACGTCGGCGCGCATGTCGCCCGCCTCCTGCGCGGCCACGATCATCCGCGACAGCAGCTCGAACCACGCCACCCCCGCCCGGAACAGCTCCTCGTCCTCGGGGACGGCGTCGATGAGGTGCGGCCGGACGGCGGCGACGACGCGGTTCAGCTCCCCGCCCTCGTGGACGAAGCGCCGCAGCGCGCTCCACGCGTCGGGCTCCTCCTTCCAGGCGGCCTCCCCCAGCGCGGTCACCCGCTGGATGGCGTCCACGGCGAGCCCTCTGAGCAGCGCGTCCCGGTCGGGAAAGCGCCGGTAGAGGGTGCCCACCCCCACCCCGGCGGCCCGGGCGATCTCCTCCATCGGCACCGTGAAGCCTTCCGCCAGGTAGATCCTCCTGGCCGCCGCGAGGATCTGGTCGCGGTTGCGCCGCGCGTCGGCACGCATCGTCAGGTTCCCCATTCCGTCACCCCGCCAGCATAACTGGACGAATTCTTCCGCATAGGCGTATCGTCGGGAAGCGGAAGAAATCATCCGCTTAGGAGGAGTCATGGCAGACGACCCGTTCCCCTGGCCCAGGACGTGCCCCTTCGCCCCGCCGCCCCAGTACGCGAAGCTCCCGCCCGTCTCCCGGCACGAGCTGGCCTCCGGCCAGTGGGCCTGGCTGGTCGCGGGGCACGAGGAGGTCAGGCAGGTGCTGCGCGACCCGCGCGTCAGCTCCGACCGCGCCGACCCGCGCTTCCCGGTCGTGTTCCCGGCCGCGCAGCGGGCGCTGGGCAGGGCCAGGGCCAAGCCGTCGTACGGGGGGATGGACCGGCCCGAGCACACCCTGCACCGGCGGATGGTGGCCGGGGAGTTCACGGTCAGGCGGGTGGAGGCGCTGCGCCCGCGGATCCAGGAGATCGTGACGGAGCACATCGAGGCGCTGCTGGCGGGGCCGCGCCCGGCGGACCTGGTGGCGGCGCTGGCCCTGCCGGTGCCGTCGCTGGTGATCTGCGAGCTGCTCGGCGTGCCGTACGAGGACAGGGAGGACTTCCAGCGGCGTACCCGGATGATCCTGTCACGCACCAGCGGCCTGGAGGAGAGCGTCGAGGCGTTCGTGGGGCTGATGGCGTACCTGGACCGGCTCGTGGCCGCGAAGCGGGCGCGGCCGGACGGCGCGGACCTGCTGGGACGGCTGGTCGCCAGGTACGTCGAGGCGGGCGTCTACGACCACGAGCAGCTGGTGAGCCTGGCCTCCGGTCTGCTGATCGCCGGCCACGAGACCACCGCGAACATGATCTCCCTCGGCACGGTCGCGCTCCTGGAGCACCCGGCCCAGCTCGCCGAGCTGCGCCGGGACCCGTCGCTGACCAGGAACGCGGTGGAGGAGCTGCTGCGCTTGTTCAGCATCGCCGATCTGGTGACCGCCCGCGTGGCCACCGCGGACCTGGAGGTCGGGGGCGTGACCGTGCGGGCGGGCGAGAGCGTGATCGCCCTGTCGGCGGCGGCCGACCACGACCCCGCCGTGTTCGAGCGGCCCGGCGAGCTGGACGTGCGCCGCGACGCCCGCCACCACGTGGCCTTCGGCTACGGCAGCCACCAGTGCCTGGGGCAGAACCTCGCCCGGCTGGAGCTGGAGATCGTCTTCGGCACGCTGTTCAGCCGCGTGCCGGGGCTGCGGGTGGCGGTGCCGGTGGCGGAGCTGCCGTTCAAGACCGACGGGATCATGTTCGGGCTGCACGAGTTGCCGGTTTTCTGGTAAGTGGCGAGATCTGTGCGTTGACAGTCAGAAATGCTGGCTTTTCGATGAAGGAAGGTGAGCGAACTCGGGGGATTCTGACGGGTCCAGCTAGGAGGAACCCACCATGAACCAACGGCCGCCGATCTCACGCCGCAATCTCCTGCTGGGCACCGCCGCCGCGTTCGGCGTCCCCGCGATTCTGGCCGGATGCGGCTCCGGCAACCCGGCCCCCGCCCCCGGCGGGTCCGCGGGCAGCAAGCTCGGCACGGTCACGATCGGATCGAACGCCTCCGACGAGATCCCGAAGAAGTCCCTCGAAACCGTGGTCAAGGGCTTCACGCAGGCCACGACGAGGATCAACACCGTCGACCACAACACGTTCCAGGAGAACATCAACCGCTACCTGCGCGGCACGCCCGACGACGTGTTCACCTGGTTCGCCGGCTACCGCATGCAGTTCTTCGCCGAGCAGGGGCTGGCCGTCGACATCTCCGACGTGTGGCAGGAGATCGGCGGGAACTACACGCAGGCGTTCAAGGACCAGTCGACCGGCGTGGACGGCAAGCAGTACTTCGTCCCGTTCACCTACTACCCGTGGGCGGTCTTCTACCGCAAGAGCCTGTGGCAGGAGAAGGGGTACGAGCCGCCGGCCACGCTGGACGAGCTCACCGCGCTGGCGAAGAAGATGAAGGCCGACGGGCTGATCCCGATCGCGTTCGCCGACAAGGACGGCTGGCCGGCGATGGGCACGTTCGACATCCTCAACCTGCGCACGAACGGCTACGACTTCCACATCTCGCTCATGGGCGGCAAGGAGTCGTGGACGGATCCGCGGGTCAAGCAGGTGTTCGACACGTGGCGGGGGCTGATGGAGTACCACCAGCCGGCGGCGCTGGGCCGCACGTGGCAGGAGGCCGGGCAGTCGCTGGCGCAGAAGAAGACCGGGATGTACCTGCTGGGCATGTTCGTCGCCCAGCAGTTCCCCGAGGCCGACCGTGACGACCTCGACTTCTTCACCTTCCCGGAGATCAACCCGGCGTACGGGACGGACTCGATCGACGCCCCCATCGACGGCTACATGATCTCCGCCAAGGCGAAGAACGTGGAGGGCGCCAAGGCGCTGCTCAAGCACTTCGCGCAGCCGTCGTCCCAGGACATCGCCACGAAGCTGGACCCGGGCACGCTCGCGGCCAGCTCGAAGGCCGACACCTCCGGCTACAGCGCGCTGCAGAAGCGCGGCGCGGAGCTGGTGTCGAAGGCCACGCACATCGCGCAGTTCCTCGACCGGGACACGCGGCCCGACTTCGCCTCCACGGTGATGATCCCGTCGTTGCAGTCGTTCGTCAGCAAACCCGACGAGATCGACTCCTTGCTGGCGAGCATCGAGAAGCAGAAGGCGAACATCTTCCGCTGATGGCCGTCAAGACCCGTCGCTACTCCGCCCGCGACGTGACCATCCTGGTCATCGGGCTGGGGGTGGCCATCGCCGTCAACGTGAGCGTCATCTGGGGGCCCACGCTGGCCTCCATCGGGCTGTCCGGCACCGACTGGAACGGGATCGGGCCGATCGAGTGGATCGGCGGCCAGAACTACCACGACCTGTCGGCCGAGTACCCGCCGTTCTGGTCGGCGGTCCGCAACAACGTGTTGTGGCTGGGCTTCCTCGGGCTGGTCGCGACGCCGTTCGGGCTGTTCTGCGCGGTGCTGCTGGACCGGCGGCTGCGGATGTCGCGCTTCTACCAGAGCGCCCTGTACATGCCGGTCGTGCTGTCGCTGGCCGTCGTGGGCTTCATCGCGCAGCTCGTCTACTCCTCCGACTACGGCGTGCTGAACGCGGTGACCGGGCTGAACGTGGACTGGCTGGGCGACCGCGCCATCAACATCTGGGTCGTGATGGTCGCGGCCGGCTGGCGGCACGTCGGCTACGTCATGATCATCTATTTGGCGGGGCTCAAGGCGGTCGATCCCGCGCTGAAGGAGGCCGCGGCCATCGACGGGGCGAACGAGCGGCAGGCGTTCTTCCGCGTGGTGTTCCCGACGCTGCGGCCGGTCAACGTGATCGTCCTGGTCATCACGGTGATCGAGGCGCTGCGGGCCTTCGACATCGTCTACGCCATCAACAAGGGCAGGAACGGGCTGGAGCTGCTGTCGGTGCTCGTCACCGAGAACATCGTGGGCGAGGCCAGCAGGATCGGGTTCGGCTCGGCGATCGCGGTGATCCTGCTGGTGATCTCGATGGGGTTCATCGTCGCCTACCTGTCGCAGATGTTCAGGGAGGAGCGATGACCCTCACCGCGCCCGCCGCCGCTCCCCCGGCCCAGGCGCGGCGGCCGCCGGCGCGCCGCCCCGTCCGGCCGCTGCGGGTCCTGCTGCACGTCTTCCTCACGCTGGTGGCGCTGGGGTGGCTGCTGCCGCTGGTGCTCGCCGTGTACGCGTCGCTGCGTCCGTACGAGGAGACCGCCCGCCTGGGGTACGTCTCGCTGCCGGAGCACCTCACGCTCGACTACTACGCGCAGGCGTGGACGCAGGCCGAGCTGCCCCGCTACTACCTCAACACGTTGATCATCGTGCTGCCGGCGGTGGTGGTGACGCTGCTGCTGGCCTCGTTCACCGCGTTCGCGATCGCCCGGCTGCGCATCCCGGGGCGCAGGACGTTGCTGATCGTGTTCACGGCGGGCAACCTGCTGCCGCCGCAGGTGCTCATCACGCCGCTCTACACGCTCTACACGATGGTGCCGCTGCCGTCGTGGCTGTCGGACTCGCAGTCGCTCTACGACTCCTACCTGGGGCTGATCCTCGTCCACGTGGCGTTCCAGTTCGGCTTCTGCGTCTTCGTGATGGCCAACTTCATGCGCACCATCCCGGAGGAGATCAACGAGGCGGCGCTGGTGGACGGGGCGGGGGTGTGGAAGCGGTACTGGCGGCTGACGCTGCCGCTGTGCCGGCCGGTGCTGGCGGCGCTGTCCACGCTGCAGTTCACCTGGATGTACAACGACTTCCTGTGGGCGCTGGTGCTGATGTCGTCGGGCGACAAGCTGCCCGTCACCTCGGCGCTGAACAACCTGCGCGGCCAGTTCTTCACCGACTACAACCTGCTGGCCGCCGGCTCGATGCTGGTGGCGCTGCCGACCCTGATCGTCTTCCAGCTCCTGCACAAGCAGTTCGTGGCGGGGCTCACGCTGGGCGCCACCAAAGGCTAGAGCGGCTCACGCCCGGCTCCGCTCAAGGCTGGAGCAGCTTTTGGAAGCGGGCGGCCACATGCTCCCACGTCCACTCGCGGGCGACCCAGTCGCGGCCGCCCGCGCCCATCTTGCGGCACTTGTCGGGGTCGGTGAGCAGCTCGACGACGGCCTGCGCCACCTCGCCCACGTCCTCCCCGTTCACGACCAGCCCCGTCTCGCCGGGCCGGACCGCGTCGGGCGCGCCGCCGGACGCGCCCGCCACCACCGGCAGCCCGGTCGCGGACGCCTCCAGGAACACGATCCCGAGCCCCTCCACGTCCACCCCCTTCAGCCGGGTGCGGCACGGCATCGCGAACACGTCCGCCGCCGCGTAGTAGCCGGGCAGGTCGGCCGCCGGCACCGTGCCGGTGAACCTGATCGACTCCTGCCCCGCCGCCATCCGCTCCAGCTTCCTGCGGTACGGGCCGCCGCCCACCAGCAGCAGCACCGCGTCCGGCACCGAGCGCAGCACGTGGGGCCAGGCCCTGATGAGCTGGTCCTGGCCCTTGCGCGGCACCAGCCGCGACACGCACACCACGACGGGCCGCCCGCCGAGCCCGAGCTCGGCCGGGGCCACCCCCGGATGGAACTGGCCGACGTCCACGCCGGGCGCCAGCCGGACCAGCTTGCCCGCAGGGACGGCCGCGGCCAGCCGCCTGCGCGTGTACTCGCCCAGGTAGGTCACCACGTCGGCGTGCCCGCCGATCCTGCGCAGCACCGCGCGGAAGCCCGGCGAGATCGCCCACGACGCCTCGTGGCCGTGGGTGAGCATCACCACCCGCCGCGCGCCCGCGCCGCGCAGGCGCGGCCCCAGCAGGCCCAGCGGCGCCGCCGCCCCGAACACCACGGCCCGCGCGCCGTGCTCGGCCACCAGCCCGGCCGCCGTACGGGCGACGGCCGGGGTGGGCAGCATGAGCCGGGTCGGGTGCCGCACGACCGGGAACGGCTGGCGCCGGTCGAACTCCTCGGCACCCGGCCAGGCGGGCGCGTAGACCACGGCGCCCGGCGTGCGCAGCGCCAGCCCGTGCACGAACGACTGGATCCCGCCCGGCCTGGGCGGGAAGTCGTTCGTCACGAAGAGGACGCTGCCGGTGGAGCTGGTCACGGCTCGGGCGCGCCGTTCAGCTTCGCCCACGCGCGGGCCATGGCGATGCGCTCGGGGCCGGAGGGATGGGAGGCATAGAGGATATATTCCACCGCATCCGGCGACAGGTCGGAAATATTCGTCACGGCGAGCCGTTTCTGCATGGCGATGAACGTGGCCGGATCCCTGGTCAGGTCGAGCGCGTGCACGTCGGCCCTGGCCTCGATGTGCCGGCTGATCACGTTCTGGGCCGGACCCATGATGAGCGAGCCGACCGTCATGAGGCCCATGACCACGCCCACCGAGCGCGGATCGGCGATCGAGGCGACGCCGGTGCGCCGCCGTACCGAACCGAAGACCAGGAACAGCGCGACCGCGCCGAACGCGGCGCTCAGGGCGCCGATCAGCGTGCCGTACAGCACGTCGTCGTACTTCGCGTGGCCCAGCTCGTGCGCCACGACCAGCTCGACCTCCCGCTGCGGGGCCCGCAGCAGCGTGTCGTAGACGACGATGCGGCGCGTGGCGCCGAAGCCCGACACGTACGCGTTGAGCGCCGTCGTGCGGCGCGAGGCGTCGGCCACCAGCACGTCCTCGACCGGGACGCCGTCACGGGCCGCCATGTCCAGCAGGTTCGTGCGCAGGGAGCCCTGCGGCATCGAGGTGAAGTCGTTGAACAGCGGCTCGAACACCACCGGGTACACGAACGACGTCACGATCGTCAGCGCGAACGCGCCCACCGCCGCCGGGATCCACCAGCGCCTGACCTTGCGCGCCAGCGCCACCAGGGCCAGCAGCATGACGCAGAGCAGGAACGCCTCCACGCCCAGGTTCTTCAGCCGATCCGCCGTCCAGCTGCCCCAGCCCTGGATGGACAGGCCGTAGTCGCGCAGGATCGTCTCGAACCACATCCCGAGCGGCCACCTGACCAGCTCCGTGATCGCGGTGATCACCAGCGCGCCGAGCACCACCCGCGCCCACCACGGGCCGCGCAGCCTGCCCAGCACCCTGGCGCTGAACGGGGTGGCGATCAGGATCCCCGCGATGATGACCGTCAGGCCCAGCGAGAGGTAGCTCGGCAGCGTCGTGGCCGCGTCGAACGCCTGCGACCTGGCGATCTGGGCGGCGTCGAAGTCGCGCGCCGGGTCCGGCGGGCCGCCGGACAGCACCCGCCACGGCGTGCTGAAGGCCGACACGGCCAGGATCACGACGCCCAGCAGGACCAGCGCGATGGCCGCCGGGCGCGTCGCCCTGGCGTCCTCGGGGGCTGCCGCCGTCACGGGCACCTCCTCACGATGCCCGTCCGCACGCTCCTCATTCGGAGGCGGTGGTCCGAACGTCACGGTGTCGTCGCTCGCGGGCACCCCGGCGGTCGCCTGGGCTCGGGCCTGGGCGGGCGCCTGCGCGGCTGCCGCCGGCTCGCTCTCCCCCGGCACCGTCGTCCCTCCGCCGAGGTGCGGGCGTCCGGCGGGGACGGCGTCCTCCGATTCCGCCGCCTCCTCGTCCGCGTGCCCCGCGGCCCCCACGGCGGCCATCGCCCCATCCGGTATCCGGTCTTCCCCGGTCACCTCGTCTTCCCGCGCCGCGTCATCGGCGTCTCTTCGATCGCTCATCTGCCTCCCCTTCACACGAGCCGATCCCGCACGTACGTGCGCCACCGTGCCGTCAGCGTGGCGACGGAGAGCCCCAGCGAGGCGAGCGCCCGATCGACGCCCGCCACCCGGGCTTCACGGTAGAGCCTCACCAGGGTCCCCTCACCGAACCGGTCAGCGAGGAAGCGACACGCCAGCCAGGCCTCCTGGTACGCCCGGGCAAGGCGGCCGGGGTCGGCCCCGTTCACGGCGAAAGCCTCAGGGCCGGGCAAAGCGTTCGGCAGGTGTCCGGCTCGTACCTCGGCCGCCAGCTCGGCGGCGGCCGTCGCGACGGGCAGCCCGGAGTCGCGGTAGCCGACGTAGTCGGCGAAACCCTCGTACAGCCAGACGGGCACGCCGCCGGTGCCGGCGACGACGTGGGTCAGCTCGTGGGTCAGGACGACGTCCCTGCCGGTGCGGTTCAGCCTGGCGAACGCCTCGGGCACGACGATCACGCGCCGCCCGTCGGCGACCGCCGCCAGCCCGTCGAGCGGGGTGGTGCGGGCCAGGCGGGCGGCGTCCCGTCCGGACTCGGGCAGGACGATCAGCGGCCGTACGGGCCGGCCGAGCACGCCCGAGACCCGCACCGCCGCACCGTCGGCCGTGCGCGCCAGCTCGGCCAGCGACGTCGGCGAGGCGCCGGCCGGCCCCGCGACCGTGGAGCGGGCACCGCGACTCACGGCCGTCCGCCGCCCCGGCCACAGATCGCGCAGCTCGGGAGGAAGGATGGGGGAACCGGGCAGCGGAGCGGCGGCGGAGGGCACGAGGATCAGCAGCCCCGCCACCACGGCCCGCCGGCTCACCCGCTCCAACACGATGCCCGATCGTAGTGGCCCGGACCGCGCCGGGCTCCAGCGCGTAAGTCCCCGGACAGGCGAGAGCCCCGTCCGGATCCAGGAAATCCTCCAAGAATCCGAACGGGGCTTCTTCACATGCCGGGACGAACCGCGCCGACAAAGGACGATCGGCGCCATCCGCTCAGCTTGTCGATGCGTACCCGTTCACCTGTCCGCGGCGAGTGGATCATCTTGCCCTTGCCGACGTACATGCCGACGTGGCCGAGCCCGCTGAAGAACATCAGGTCGCCGGGACGCAGATTGCGCCAGGAGACCTTGTGCCTGATGCGGGCGAACTGGCTGCTCGCCACGCGCGGGAGCTTGATGCCGGCCTTCTTCCAGGCGAACTGGACGAGACCGGAGCAGTCAAACGAACCAGGCCCTGTGCCTCCGTACCGGTACGGGTCACCGATCTGGTTCTTGGCCACGGCGACGGCCTTGCGGGCCTTCGCTTGCTGCCGAGCGAGCCTGGCCGCCCTTCGCTGGGCGGTCGTGGCCTTCCTGGACGTCTTGGCCGTGCTCGCCACCGCCGTGCTCATCGCCGCGGTGCTCGTCACTGCCTTGACCGTCATCGGAACGGCCGCATCGCTCGTCGTCTCCGCCCGAGCCGTTGGGGCATGGAGGATCAGACCTCCGGCCGTCACGGTCATCGTGAGTGCAACGCCACTCAGGGCAAGGCGGGACAGGCGGGGGTTCTGCAGGGGACTAGACAGGATTTCTCCTTGTGTCTTCCACGAACGCCTACCGGGTTAGCTGACGGATTCGGGCGTGGAAGTCGCCCTACGGCACGCATGGGCGCGCCGATTCACCCCTGATCCCTTGGGGACTTGGGATCGCTGGGTCCCCGGCTCCGTGCCTCCTGGCTGCACGGATTCGGCAGGCCGCCCTGGCCCCGACGCGAACTTGCTGGTGTGGGGATGGTCGGGGGGCGGCCGGCGGATTTTTATCTGTCTCACATCGGGAGGGACCGATGCGGGTTCGCGGGGACATGGCTTGTTCACCGCGACGACGCCAGAAGCTACGCCGAAAGGTCACGGATCGGCAAAGGGTGAGTCCGGCTGTAAAGATCAGACAGGAGGGTTTGTCAGGATCGAAATCCCTGCTGGAACATCGGGCTCCGTTACCGAAATGTGACCCTCCTCACACTTCAGAATTGACACATTTGTCAGGTCCCACCCGTCACATCCGTCACATTTGTCACACTTCAAACTGAGTATCGCCACTGGGAGCGCTCCCGCCCGCTCCGTGCCATGATGCGCGCCATGCCGGGGGAAGCACGGGTACCTACGGCTCCATCCGTATCCATCCCCGCTGAATGTGGCCCTCTCTGAAGACCTTGCGAGCCCCTCTCTACGATGGAGCATCGTAGATATTGCCGACCCTCCGCCCCAGACCCGCCGTTTCACGCGCCACCCGGGCAACGCGCGTCTCGTCGCGCCGCGGCGCACGAATGCGCGCACGACGCGGCGGCGCCAGGCGGCACACGACGCGGCACCCCGCCATGCAGCGCCCCACCACGCGCCGCCCCACCACGCGGCACCCCACTACGCGCCGCCCCAGCACGCGGGCCGCACAGGCGGCACTGCGCCGGGCAGGCGGATTTCGCGCGCCTGTCCGGCGCCGGGCCGGCGAGACGATGCGCGGTGGAGCTCGGCGCAAGGTGGGCGGCGCCCAAGGCGGGCTCTCCAGCCGCACCGGACAATCGCGCTGGGCACCACGCCGACCACCGCGCCGCCGGCGTGACCCGGTCCCGCCGCCACGCCAGGCGACCCCCTGCGACCTCCCCTGGCGGGGGGCGCGTGGCCGCACCCGTACGTGACCGAAACCCGGGCGGTCAGGGACCGAAATCGGCCCTCACCCACCGCCGCGCGAAAGCGGGACGATTACGGGCGGACCGCACCCACCAGCGACCGCCCGTAAGAGGAGAGCTTGACGACCTTGACGACGTCGCCCGTCTGCGGCGCGTGGACGATCTGCCCGTTACCCGCATACATGCTGACGTGTCCCAAACCCTCGCTGAAGATCAGATCCCCCGGCTGGAGCGCGTCGAGCGACACCCGGCGGCTGGCCCCCCACGACCACTGCTGCCACGTCGTGCGGGGCAGCGAAACGCCGGCCGCCGCCCAGGCCGCCTGGGTGAGGCCGGAGCAGTCGTAGCCGCGCGGCCCCGTGCCGCCGTAGATGTACGGCTTGCCCACCTGTGCGTACGCGAAGCGCAGAGCGGCCGCGGCGCTGCCGGAGGCGGGGCCGGTGTACTTGATGCCGACGCTGTTGGGGTTGCCGGGGTTGTAGGCGCCCAGCTTCTTGAGGAGTTTCTTCTGCTCGGCGATGAGCTTGCGGATCTCGGAGCGTTCCTTCTCGACGGCGTCGCGTTCCTTGTCGGCCTCTTCGAGCGCCACCTCGGCCTTGTCGCGCTCGACCTTCAGCCCCTTGTTCTCGCGGTCGAAGGCGGCCAGTTTCTCGGCTCGTTCCTGCGAGAGCTGCCCGGCCACCGCCCATCCGGTGAGCATGGCGGAGGGGTTGTCGGTGTTGAAGAGGCCGGGCCAGGAGGTGACGTCCTCGCCGAGCTTGTAGCTCTCGACGGCCATCCCGATCACTTGTGAGCGCAGGTCGGCGACGGTCGCCAGCTTGCGCTTGTAGCTGTCGTTCAGCTTCGTGTAGGTGCTCTTGGCCTTCTTGTAGCGCTCGTTCGCCTGGTTGAACTGCTCGACGACCTTGTCGGCCTTGTCGTTGAGCTTCTCGAGCTTGGCCTTGGCCTGCGCCAAGGTGGGGCGAGGATCGGCGTGAGCGGCTCCCGTCTGGGACAGCACCAGTCCGAACGCGAGACCCGCGGCCACCGGTACCCGGCCAAACCTCACTGTATCGCCTCCCAGGGATTACACCTGGGGCGAAATAGTACAGAAGTGGCAGGCGGGGTATTGCCAAACCTACCAATTCGTAATTTATGCGCGGCCGAGCCGGCGCAGCAGCAAGCCAGACGGAACGGGTCTGGCGCCCATGCGCCTGACGGACTCGGCGACCTCCCGGTCGGAGGACACCACGGCGATGGCGCGGCCGGGCGGCTCCGCGCGTACGAGCTGGCGGATGAGGTCGTCGGCGATCTCGCCCGGCGCGCTGAACAGCACCCGCACCCCGCGCGGCGCCACCACCTGCACGGGCGCGTTGAGCTCGGCCCCGTCGAACACCACGGTCACCTCGACCCTGGTCTGCGCCACCAGCCCGCCCAGCGAGGTCATGAGGCGGGTGCGCTGGTCGGCGAGGGTGAGGGTGCCGTAGCCGGTCTTGGTGACGTTGTAGCCGTCGATGATCAGGTGCACCTGCGGCAGCGCGAGGAGCTGGTCGAGGAGCTGCGGGTCGTCGTCGGCCAGGGCGCGCGCGGGCACGCCGCGCACGTTGGGGCGCTCGCCGGTGACGGCGGCGACCGAGTCGGCGGGGCGGCTGATCGTGGTGGGCAGGGCGAGCTCGCGGCGCAGCCCGGCCGAGGCGTCTTGGAGGGCGTCGAGGAGCACGCGGATGCGGGCGTCCTCGATGCTCCTGCCCTCGCGGGCGGCGCGGCGGGAGGCTTCGAGCTGTTTCTCCACGTCGGCCAGGCGCTCGCGCAGCCGCCGCAGCTCGGACTCGCCGGCGCTGCCGGCGGCGGTGGCGGCCGTGCGGGCCTCCTCAGCCGCGCGTTCCATCTCCTCGGCCCTGCGCGTGGCGGCCTTGGCCCGCTCGCGGGCGTCGTGCAGCTTACGGCGCAGGTCGGAGTTCTCCGCGCGGGCCGCCTTGATCTGCTCGCGCAGCCGGTCGGCCTCCTCCTTGGCGGCGCTCTTCTGCGCGGCGAGCTGCTCGCGCAGCCGCGTGACGGTCTCCTCGCGCTCCAGGTCTTCGGCGGCGACCGCCGACTGCTCCAGGTCGGCGCGGGCGGTCTCGATCATCTCCGCCCAGCCGGGCGGTCTGGTGAGGTACGCGGCGGCGGCCACGAGCACGGGGTCGGCGGCCGGCGGGATGTTGCCCTCGGCGAGCGAGGCGACCAGCTCGGGCCAGCCGGCGGCCACGGACTCGGCGACCAGCTCGCGGAACTTCTTGTCGTTCTCGAGCTGCGCGGCGATGGGCGCCCCGCCCAGCTTGGCCCGCTTGCGGGGGTCGAACTTGGCGATGCCTCTCAGGGGCGGCGGGATGGTGGCAGCGGGCATCGAGCCGAGGACCTGGGAAGCCAGATCCACGACATTGAGCCGCACCTGCTCGGGAAGCGGGCGAGACAGGCCTTCACCCGCTGAACTCATCCCACTTGTCCCTTCGTGACATGCCCTTTCAGACAAGGGTACGGCTGTTGCGTACCTGACCGTAACGGCCACCTCTATATGGACAAGCGCTTGCTAGGGGGTATACGACTGTCGAAGGGCAGATGGCCAACCGGGAGGCCCACCGTGACGGAACAGCTCCGCACCTCCACCCGTGACCTGGAAGAACTGCGGAAACGCGCCACCGTCTGGCTTCGCTCCAGGGTCGGCGCGGACGCCACGGTGTCCGAGATGTCCAGGCCGTCGGAAAACGGGCTGTCAAGCGAGACCCTGTTCTTCACCGCCACCTGGGACGGACAGGGTACGCGCTGCGTAGCGAGGCTCGCACCTGCGGTGGAAGCCGTTCCGGTTTTCCCCTCGTACGATCTGCGGGCCCAGTTCCACATCATGCGCCTGGCCAGGGAAAAAGCTGGAATCCCAGCGCCCAGGGCCCTGTGGTTCGAGCCGGACCCCGAGCCGCTCGGCACCCCGTTCTTCGTCATGGAGCGGGCCGAGGGCGAGGTGCCACCCGACGTGATGCCGTACACGTTCGGCGGCTGGCTGCACGACGCCTCCCCCGAGGACCAGCGCCGGCTGCAGGACGAGAGCGTGCGACTCCTGGCGGCGCTGCACCAGACCGCATTCACCCCGGAGGAGCTGGCCCCGTTCGGGGCCGCCGGGCTGCGCGCGCACGTCGAGGCGCAGCGCGCCTACTACGCATGGGCGCACGGCGAGTGCCGCGTCCCGCTGCTGGAGCGCGCGTTCGCCTGGCTGGAGGAGCACTGGCCGGACGACCCCGGCCCCGACGTGCTCACCTGGGGCGACGCCCGGATCGGCAACGTGATGTACCAGGACTTCACCCCCGTCGCGGTGCTCGACTGGGAGATGGCCGCCGTCGGGCCACGCGAGCTGGACCTGTCGTGGATGATCTTCCTGCACCGCTTCTTCCAGGACATCACGGTCAGCGCGGGCCTGCCCGGCATGCCCGGGTTCATGCGCCGCGAGGACGTCTGCCGCACCTACCGCGAGCTGACCGGCTACGAGCCGCGCGACCTCGCCTTCTACGAGATGTACGCGGCCCTGCGGCACGGCGTCATCATGGCCAGGATCTGGCACCGCAGGATCCACTTCGGCGAGCTGACCATGCCCGACGACCCCGACGACCTGGTGCTGCACCGCGCCACCATCGAGGAGCTGCTCGGTGGCTACGAGGCCGCGTCGTAGACCAGCAGCGCCACCTGCACCCGGTTGTTGAGCCCCAGCTTGGTGAGGATGCGCGAGACGTGCGCCTTGACCGTGGGCACGCTCATGTAGAGCTCGCGGCCGATGTCGGCGTTCGACTTGCCCTGCCCGACGGCCATGGCCACCTCGCGCTCGCGCTCGCTGAGCCGTTCGAGCAGCTTCCTGGCGCGCTCGCCGCGCTCCTCGCCCGGCCCGCCGCCGTCGGAGACGTGCGTGATGAGCTGCCGCGTCACCGCCGGCGACAGGATCGGCTCGCCCGCCGCCACCTTCCTGATGGCCTGCACCAGGTCGCCCGGCGCGATGTCCTTCAGCAGGAACCCGGCCGCCCCCGCCCGCAACGCCCGCAACACCTGCGCGTCGGCGTGGAACGTGGTCAGCACCACCACCTCGGGCGGCTCGGACGTGCGGCGCAGCGTCTCGGTGGCGGTCAGGCCGTCGATGCCGGGCATGCGGATGTCCATCAGCACGACGTCGGGCCGGTGCTCGCCCACCAGCGGCGGCACCTCGGACCCGTCGGCCGCCTCCGCCACGATCTCGATGTCGGCCACGCCGCCGAGGATCATCGACAGCCCGGCCCGCACCATCGCGTCGTCGTCGACGATCAGCACCCTGATCGGCCCGTCACCGGTCATCCCTCACCCTCTCCATCCGTCTCCGCCGGCCACGGCAGCCAGGCGCGTACCGCGAACTCCCCCTCCGGCGTCGGCCCGTGCTCCAGCCTCCCGCCCGCCAGCTCCGCCCGTTCGGTCAGCCCGATGAGCCCGGCGCCGGCGCCGGGGAGGCGCGCGCCGTGCCGCACCGCACCCTGGCGCGCCATCAGCGGGTTGCGGACCTGCACCGACAGCCCCTCGCCCGGGGCGCCCTCGACGGTGACGGTCACCGGGGCGCCGGGCGCGTGCTTGCGCGCGTTCGTGAGCGCCTCCTGCACGATGCGGTAGAGGTTGCGGCCCGGCCCCTCGGGCGCGCCGTCGGCCCGCAGGTCGAGCCGGACGTCGAGGCCCGCGTGGCGGCACTCCTCGACCAGCGCGGGCAGGTCGGCGAGCGTGGGCTGCGGCCGGTCGGGCACCGCGCCCTCACCCGCCTCGCCGCCGCTCCCGTCGGAGGCCGAGTGCCGCAGCACGCCGATCACCTCACGCAGGTCCTGCAACGCCAGGTGGGCGTTGGTCCTGATGGCCCCGGCCGCCCTGGCGATCTCGCCCGGCGGCGCGTCCGGCCGGAACTCCAGCGCGCCCGCGTGCAGGCTCAGCATCGAGATGCGATGCGCCAGCACGTCGTGCATCTCCCTCGCGATCCGCTCGCGTTCGAGCCGCTTGGCCTCCTCGGCGGCGCTGTCGGCGCGCTGCCGCAGCGACCAGACGAGCTGCCGCCTGGCCCTGACCACGATGCCCCACGCGAACACCGTCAGCACGAACGCCAGGCCGAGCGCCAGCGCCCACGTGCGGTCCTCGTCCGTCTGCGGGCGCAACGCGACGTAAGGGGCGAGCGTGACGAGGCCGAGCAGCGTGATCGGCCCGGAGATCTTGAACGGGCGGTGCACCGCCACCGTGAACAACGCCACCACCGACGCCCCGCCCACCAGGTCGAGATAGGAGGACAGCAGCGAGGTGACCACCGCGAACCCGACCGGCCACCTGCGCCGCAGCCACACCCCCGCGCACGCCAGCGCCCCCGTCACCTGCTCCACGAACAGCAGCGCCTCCGGCTGGCGCTGCGCCTGCAGATCCATCAGCGACAGGAAGGTCAGGCCGCAGGCGAACAGGAACATGAGGATGTCGACGATCCAGTCGCGCGTCGAGCGCCGTACGCGCCCGCCCGCGCGGCCGTCGCCCAGCAACACCGACGGCAGCGCCCACCGGTATTCCTGGGCGATGGCGCCGTCTCCCCGCAGTTCCGTCACGTTCATCGAGGTTAGGGCCTTCCAAGGGTGCGGCGACAGCGACCAAAGTCGGTGTCCTTCTCGACCAACGGCGGACGCGCGCGCCCCGGCCGCCGGGCGAGGCTGGACGGCATGCAAGCGGTGCTGAGGGTGTCCGGCTGGCTGCTGCTCCTGCAAGGGGTGGGCGGCCTGCTGAACACCCTGCTCGGATGGTGGCAGTGGGCCCGCGCCCTGCTCGTGGTGGACCTGCTGCCGGTTTTGAAGGGATATGAGGTGTTCGCGGCCATCGTGATGGGGGTGCTCGGCTTCGCGCTGCTCGCCGTCGCCGAGTCCCTGGAGAGAGCGGAGGACGGCGAATGAACGCGACCCGGCTGCGGCCGCCGCGACACCAGGTGGACCCGCGGGCCGTCGCCTGGTGGACGGTCCAGTGGCTCATCCTGATGGTGCCCGTCGCGGGGGCCGGCGTGGCCGCCTACTGGTTCCTCACCGAACGTCCAGGCTGGCTGGGCGCGGTCGTGGGGGTGTTCGCGGCGGGCTGCCTGGTGCTGGCGCTGGTGGCGCCGCGCGCCTCGTACCGGGTGGAGCGGTGGGAGGTCACCGACGAGGCCGTCTACACGCGCAAGGGGTGGCTCACGCACACCTGGCAGGTGGCGCCGATGTCCCGCATCCAGCGGGTCGACACCGCGCGGGGGCCGGTGCAGCGACTCTTCGGACTGGCGGACGTGACGGTCACCACGGCGTCGTCGGCCGGGGCCATCAAGATCGAGGCCCTGGACCACGAGGTGGCGGCGCAACTCGCCGACCGCCTCACCACCCTCACCCAGGCAACCCCGGGAGACGCCACGTGAACGGCCCACATGCCCCGGGAGGGGCACACGACCCGGGAAGGGCGGACGGCTTCGAAGCCGCGCACGGCTCGGAAGGCGTGCATGGTGCGGCACACGGTCCGCACGGCCCGGCAGGCGGCGCACTCGGCCCGAGCCGCGGCCCGCACGGCTCGACCGGCGGTGCGCATGGTGCCGACGGACGCGTGCCCGGGCCGGAGGGCGGGAGCCTGCGGCAGGGAGGCCGTGGGGCCTGGGCGGTCGGCGACGCGTCCCAGCCGCCCCTTCCCCAAGAGGCGCCCTCCCGTGCGCGGGCGGACATGCCACGGGCGGGGGCCGACGCGACCTTGCCCTCCCCTCCTCCATGGACAGCACCCCGTACGGGCGCGAGCGTGCCGGCGGAGTGGCGGGGGCTGGCGGCGCGGAGTTTGTGGGCGTCCGGGGTGAAGTCGCTGGCGATCGTCGCAGGGGCCTCCGCCGGGCTGGTGCGGTTCCTGGCGGGACGGGACTGGCCGGTGGGCGGCGTGGTGGCCGTCTGCGCGGGTGCGGCGGTGCTGATCGTGGCCGCCGTGGTCGCGTACGACGTGCTGCGGCTGCGCGCCACCCGCTGGCGGCTCACTCCGGAACGGCTGGAGCTGCGGTCGGGGATCACCGTCCGGCAGCACCGGTCGATCCCGCGCGACCGGGTGCGGAGCGTGGACCTGCGGGCCGATCCGGTGAACAGGTTGTTCGGACTGACCGTGGTCAAGGTGGGCACCGGGGAGCGGGCGGAGGACGGCGCGGAGCTCGCGCTCGACCCGTTGAGCAGGCACGACGCCGAGGCGTTGCGGCGCACGCTGCTGCACCAGGGCGAGGAGGCCGAGGCGGGTGGCGGGCCGCTGGCGGAGCTGAGCTGGTCGTGGATCAGGTACGCGCCGCTGTCGGTGTGGACGTTCACCGGCGCGGCCGTGGTGCTCGGCACGCTGTACAAGGCGCTCGACTCGTTCGGGCTGAAGGGGTTCACGACACGGCTGGCGGTGGAGGGGTGGGCGTGGCTGACGGCGCGGCCGCTGGTGACCGTCCCGCTGGTGCTGGCGGTGAACCTGGTGGTGGGGGCGGTCGGCGCGGCGCTGCTGTTCGCGGAGTCGTGGGGACGTTACCGGCTGGAGCGCGAGCCCGGCCGGCTCCGCCTGCGCAGGGGGCTGCTGACCAGTCGTTCGCTGACGCTGGAGGAGCGCAGGCTGCGCGGGGTGGAGATCGGCGAGCCGCTGCTGCTGCGGCTGGGCGGCGCGGCCAGGCTCCGGTCCATCGCGACCGGGCTGGGCAAGCGCGCCGACGACGAGACCGAGGACGTGGCCGCCCTCACCCCGCCGATGCCGCGGGCCGTGGCGCTGCGGGTCGCCACCGCGATCACGGGGGCCGGGGTGCCCGTGCTGACGGCGCATCCGCCGGCGGCCAGGCGCAGGCGGCTGGTGCGTGCGCTGGTCACGGCGGCGCTGATGCTGTCCGTGACCGTTGTGGTGGCGGCACTGGACTGGGTGGGTGCCGGGCTGGGCGGCTGGATGTGGCTGGTGCCGGTGGCGGTGCTGGCGTACGGGGTGTGGCATGCGGCGGCCGGGGCCGCGAGTCTCGGGCACGCGCTGACCGCTCGCCATCTGGTCGCGAGGAAGGGTGCGGTGGTCAGGCGTACGGTGGCGCTCGATCGCAGGGGCATCGCGGGCTGGACGTTCACCGAGTCGTACTTCCAGCGCCGCGCCGGGCTGCTGACGGTCTCGGCGACGACGGCGGCGGGCCGGGGGCACTACGAGGTGCTGGACGTGGGCCGCGGCGACGGCCTCGACCTGGCCGCGCGGGCCGTTCCTGGGCTGCTGGAGCCGTTCCTGACCCGGGAAAAGCAATGAGCCGCGTGATCCCCCACGGTTTGCCCATGCCCCTGTACTGGACAAACATGATCGCGCGGCTCAGGTGCTTGCAGACATAACGCTATTTGTCCCGCTTGCAACCGGGTTGCAGCCGCATTAACCGTTGCCACAAATCGTGAGTCAGAGTCACGATAGGCGGAGACGCCGGGCGTGCGCGGAGGGGCGCCGCGCGGCATCGACCGGGGCGCCTCATCCGGCGCCCCGGCCCCGCCCGAAGACCCCGCCCGAAGGCCCAGCGAAAGCCCTGCCCGAAGGCCCGTCCGTCCGAAGGGCCGTCCGTCCGAAGGGCCGTCCGTCCGAAGGGTGCGAGAACCTACCCGGCCGACTTCTCCAGGTACGCCTTGATCACGGTGAGCGCGCCGGCCATGGCTTCCTTCTCCGGCATCATCACCACCTCGGGCGAGTTGGTCGCCTTGTCCTTGGGCCGCTGGTGGCCGCTGTAGTCGACCTGGATGACGACCGGCCCCTTGCGCACGATCACCGAGCCGCTGGAGGCGGAGACCTCGCCGCTCCTGCTCCGCACGTACTGCTGGTACGCCTGGTCGCCCAGCCCCTTGACGTCGGTCAGCGCACCCCAGGTGATGCCGCCGATGGAGGACTTGGCGGTGGTCTTGGTACGCCCGTACTCACTCGCGTAGAACGCCTTGGCCGCGGACTCGTCCGCCGCCCCCGCCCGGTTCGTGAAGCGGTGCACGGTGATCAGCACGCTGCGGATCTTCGTGACGCCGGGCCCGCCGGAAAGCTCGCGGTTGAGCCAGCGGCACTCGGTCTGGGTGTCGGCGCCGGCCGCGGTGCCGCGCGCCCGCGTGGCGGGCTCGGGCACGAGCCGGGTGGCCGTCTCCGTCACGGCCTGGCACTCGGCGGGAAAGGAGGCGAGCACGGTGGGCGAGGGCGTGGCGCTGACAGTCGGCGAGACGGTGGCGGCGGCCGTCGGCTCGGCCTTCGCCAGCACGCCGGGATTGCTCGCCTGCCAGGCCGCCACACCCTTGGCGAAGTGCCCGATCAGGCCGCTGACCTCGCGGATGGCGTTCGCCTCCGTGACCGCCTGCGCGCTCTCGTTGCTCAGGATCTGGGCGTCCTTGCGCTGCTGGCCCGCCTGGAACTTGACCTCGATCGTCATGTCGCCGACGCGGGCGTGCGCGGTGCCGAACGCGTACCAGAGCAGCTTGCCGTCGCGGCGCCAGGTGTACTGGGCGAACGCGGCGTCGCCGACGCCCTGAACGTCTTTGACCGGGGAGACGTACTCCTTCTCGTCGGGGTCGAGCGACGGCTTGGCGGTCTCGCCGTACTTGCCGCTGCGGTACTCCATCTCGTACGACGTCTGCGCCATCGCCCGGCCGGTCTTGGCGCCCTCGCCCTTGTGCTGCTCGATCTTGACGTCGATCTCGCGGCTGCGCCAGAACTCGCCGAACGAGATGCGCTGGTTGATCCAGTTACAGCCGAAGTTGACCGTGTAGTCGCTGTCTCTGGCCGACCTGGAGACGGTCGCGCCGGGCACGAGCCGCTCGGCCTCCTCCTTGGACAGCATGGCGCACACGTCGGGGGCCTCGGCGGCGGACGCGGGCCGCTGGGCGGGCGACGACGAGCGGGTGCCGGGCGGGGCCGCGCCGCCGGAGCGCTGGCCGTACAGGAGGTAGGCCCCTACTCCGCCCGCCGCGACGAGCACGACGAGTGCGGCGGCGAGGGTGGGCATGAGCCAGGCCGGCCGCCGCTTCTGCGGAGGCTGCGGCATGGGCGGCACGGTGGGGGGCAGGTGGGGCGGCCCGCCCGGGTACCCGCCAGGCGGCGGTCCAGGCGGTCCAGGCGGTCCAGGCGGCATGGGAGGCATGGATGGCATGCCGGACGAATACGGCCCCCCAGACGGAGGCGACCCGGCAGGTGGCGGCCCGGCAGGTGGCGGCCCGGCAGGTGGCGACCCGGCAGGTGGCGACCCGGCAGGTGGCGGCGGCTGAGGGGGCCGGCCCGGCACCTGGTAAGGGTTGGTGGGCGGCTCGAACTCGCTACCGGGGTTCACGCGGACTCCTGAGGTTGCCCTGACTTGCGGGGAGACATGCTAGTCACGCCCTCCGCAAGGCGCCTACAGCATCTCTGACCGGCATGTCTCATTTCGCCAGCGCCGCCGCTACCAGCCGCGCCGCCGCGAGAGCGGTCTGCGGGTCCGCCATGGCGTCGGCCGCCTCGTCGCCGGGTGAGACGACGGCCGACACGTCCTCGCGGTGCCACACCACCTCTCCCAGCAGGTTGCTGGTGCGGAAGAGCAGGATGCTGTCGGCGGTGCCGCTCTCGGTGGAGTTGATGTAGAACCTGAAGCCGTTCTGGGCGATCGCCGTCTCCCCCACGCCGGTGACGTCCCTGACGGAGCCGTACGCCTGCCGCTGCCCCATGCCCTCGGCGGCGGCGCGGGTGCTCTTCTCGCTGGCGAAGCGGCGCCGCGCCACCTGGGGGCCGTCGAGGTCGCCGGTGGGCCGCTCGGCCCAGACGCGGACGACGAGGCTACGGGCGGGCAGGGTGCCCTCGCGGATGAGCCACTGGCACTCGCCGGGCCGGGTGAGGCTGCGTTTGGGGGTGCCTTTGACGAGCTGGGCGGCCTGGGCGTCGGTGAGCAGGGTGCACGGGTCGGGGGCGGTGGCGTACCTGCCGGTGTCGTGGCCGCCGAGCGCGGCGGCGGCGTACCAGCCGCCCGCGCCCAGCGCCAGGACGGCGGCGAGCGCGGCGGGCAGCAGCCACCACCTGCGGGATCGCGCGGGGGCGGAGGCGGGGCCGGCACCGGCGAGCCGGGTCAGCACCTGGCGGATCTGCAAAGCCGTGGGGCGGGCGGCCGGGTCTTTGGCGAGCATGGCCATGAGCAGGCCGCCCAGCTCGCGCCCGGCCCTGGCGGGGAACGGCGGCTCGTGCAGCAGCACCGCCGCGGCGACGGCGGCGGGCAGCGCCCGCTCGAACGGCGCGCGGCCCTCCACCGCCGTGTAGAGGCTCGCGCCGAGCGACCACAGGTCGGCGGACGGGCCGGACGGCTGCTCGTTGAGGCGTTCGGGAGCCATGTAGCCGGGCGAGCCGGCGCTGCCGAACACGTCGCCCCTGCCGCCCATGGGCGCGGCGATGCCGAAGTCGGTGAGCATCGCCGTGCCGTCGGACTCCAGCAGAATGTTGGCGGGCTTGACGTCCTGGTGCAGCAGGCCGTGCGCGTGGGCGACCTCCAGCGCCGACAGCACGCGCAGCCCGACGGCGGCGACGAACTCGGGCGGCAGCGGCCCCCGTTCCTTGATCACCTTGTCGAGCGAGCGGCCGGTGGTGAGGTCCATGATGATCCACGGCTGGTCGCCTTCGAGCACCACGTCGTGCACGAGCACGATGGCGGGGTCGCGCAGCCGCCCGGCGGACCTGGCCTCGTGCATGGCCCGGTCGGCGAACTCGGCGCGCTCGCGCGGGCCGAGCCCTTCGGGCACGCGCACCTGCTTGACCGCGACCTGCCGGTCGAGCATCTCGTCGATCGCCCGCCACACCGTGCCCGCGCCGCCCTGGCCGAGGCGCTCGATCAGCCGGTAGCGGCCCGCCAGCAGGTAGAGGTCACTGGGCATCGCGCAACGCCCGCACGCTCGCCTGCGCGGCTTTCAGGGCCGCCTGCCTGATGTCCTCGTCGGTCGGCTTCTCGCCGAGCGTGGTGTACTCGACGCTCACGACGAGGTTGGCCAGCCGGTAGTAGACGTGGGCGGAGACGACGCGGCCCGTGGGGCCCTTCAGCTCGAAGCCGAACGCCTCCTCGCCGACGCCGGAGAGCTGCCGCACCGGCGTGCGCGCGGCCCGCATCGACTTCTTCACGCCGATCTCGGGCCAAGTCCAGTCGATGCTGTCGTACTTGGCCCAGTAGCGCTGCTGGTTCTGGAAGAGCGTGCGGGCCGAGGACTCGGTCATGGACCACGGGTCGACGGTGTCGGAGTCCTTCTGCACTTGCAGGCCCACGCCGGTGCCGGGCAGCGGCCAGCCGCACTTGGGGCCGATCTCGTCGGAGTCGGGGCGCCCCTTGGGCGGGCTCTGCGTGCGCAGCAGCCGGCCCACCTCCTGCTGGTCGATGAGCGTGCAGACGTCCATCGGCACGGTGAACGCGCCGGCCGCGCCGGCGTCGCCGCGGTCGAGCAGCACGAACGTGGTCGCGCCCGCCGCCGCGAGCACCGCGGCCCCGGCGGCGATCCAGAGCGTGGCCCGGCGCCGCCGCCCGGCCGCGCGCGGCGCCGTCACCTCGGCGTTGACCGGAAGCTGCGGCGCGGGGCCGCCCGCCGCGACCTGGCGCAAGGCTTGCAGGACCACGCGCGGGTCGGGCCGGGCGGCCGGCCGGTAGGCCATCATGGCGGTCACCACCGGCCCGAGCGGCCCCTGCAGGTCGGGCACCGGCTGCGTGAGCGTGGCGCGGATGCGCTGGGCCGCCGAGCCCTCGTAGGCGGGCACGCCCCTGAGCGCGACGTGCAGCGTGGCGCCGAGCGACCACAGGTCGCTGGCTGGGCCGCCGGGCTCGCCCTCCAGCCGCTCCGGCGCGATGAACCCGGGCGAGCCGATCATCAGCCCCTGCTCGGTGAGCGTGGCCTGGCCCTCCTGGCGGGCGATACCGAAGTCGGTGAGCACCACCCGCCCGCTCTCGGTCAGGAACACGTTGCCCGGCTTGACGTCGCGGTGCTGCATGCCCTGGGCGTGCGCGGCCATCAGCGCCTCGAGCACGTCGGCGCCGACCCTGGCGGCGTAGCCGGGCGGCATGGGGCCGAACTCGCGCACGGTGTCGGCCAGCGTGCGGCCGCGCAGCAGCTCCATGACCAGCCAGGGGCGCTCCTGCTCGACGACCACGTCGTGCAGCGCCACGATGCCGGGGTGGCGCAGCCGCGCCATGGCCTGCGCCTCGCGCACGGCCCTGGTCACCAGGTCGTGGCGCTCCTTGTCGGACATGCCCTCGGGCAGCGTGAGCTCCTTGACCGCGACATCGCGATCAAGCATCTCGTCCCTGGCCAGCCACACTTTCCCCATGCCGCCCGCGCCCAGCGGACGCAGCAGGGAGTATCGGCCGGCAAGTCTTCCCGCGGACATAAAGGGAAGGGTAACTAAGGATCAAGAGGGGTGCTTACTCGTTCCTGTCGGTCTTCGTCTCTATGGTCTTGGTTCGTGGATGCGGTTCAAGGCACTCTCGACGAGCTCGGCACGCCGCTGAGCGAAGTCACGTTCGTCGTGTTCGACCTCGAGACGACCGGCGGCGCGCCCGCCGAAGACGCCATCACCGAGATCGGGGCGGTCAAGGTGCGGGCGGGCGAGGTGCTCGGCGAGTTCTCGACGCTGGTCGATCCCGGGGGGCCGATACCGCCGTTCATCTCCGTGCTGACCGGCATCACCGACGCCATGGTGGTGGCCGCCCCCAAGATCGAGACGGTGCTGCCGAGCTTCCTGGAGTTCATCAGGGGGGCCACGCTGGTGGCGCACAACGCGGGGTTCGACACCCGCTTCATCAAGGCGGCCTGCGCGGCGCTCGGCTATCCGCCGCCGGGCAATCCGGTGGTCGACACGGTCGACCTGGCCAGGCGCGTGCTGACCCGCGACGAGACGCCCAACGCGAAGCTGGCCACGCTCGCCAGGTTCTTCCGCAGCCCCGTCGAGCCGTGCCACCGCGCGCTCCAGGACGCCAGGGCGACGGTCGACGTGCTGCACGGGCTGATCGAGCGGGCCGGGTCCTTTCAGGTGCACACGCTGGAGGAGCTGAAGTCGTTCGTCCGGGCGCCGACGCCGGAGCAGCAGCGCAAGCGGCACCTCGCCGAGTCGGTGCCGCACGCGCCGGGCGTCTACCTGTTCGAGGACGAGCGGGGCGAGGTCCTCTACATCGGCAAGAGCACCAACCTGCGCAACCGCGTCCGCTCCTACTTCACCGCCGGCGAGACCCGCCCCCGCATCCGCGAGATGATCGGCATCGCCGAGCGGGTGCGGCACATCGTCTGCTCGACCGCGCTGGAGGCGGAGGTGCGCGAGCTGCGGCTGATCGGCGGCGCCAAGCCGCGCTACAACCGCCGCTCCCGCTTCCCGGAGAAGATGGTGTGGCTCAAGCTGACCACCGACGTCTTCCCGCGGCTGTCGATCGTGCGCGATCTCAAGGACGACGGCGCCACCTACCTGGGCCCCTTCAGCAGCACGCGGCTGGCCGACGACGCCCGCATCGCGCTGCACGAGGCCGTTCCGCTGCGCCAGTGCACCCAGCCGATCTCGCTGCGCACCCGCCGGGCCGCCTGCGTGCTGCACGAGATGGGCCGCTGCGGCGCGCCCTGCGAGGGGAGGGAGAGCCCCGAGGAGTACGCCGTGCACGTCGAGAGCGCCCGCCGCGCCATGACCCTCGACGCCTCCCCCGTCTTCAGCGCGGTCGCGGCCCGCATGGAGCGGCTGTCGGTCGAGCAGCGCTACGAGGAGGCGTCGGTCGACCGCGACCGGCTGGCCGCGTTCGTCCGCACCGCGGCCCGCATGCAGCGGCTCAGCGCCATCACCCGCATCCCGCAGCTCGTCGCCGCCAGCCCGGCCTTCGGCGGCGGCTGGGACATCCACGTGGTCCGCTACGGCCGGCTGGCCGCCGCCGGGGTCATGCCGAAGGGCACGCACCCGACCCCGTTCGTCGCCTCGCTCAAGGCCACGGCGGAGGTGGTCATCCCCGGGCCGGGGCCGGTGCACGCGGCCAGCGCGGAGGAGACGGAGTGCATCCTGCGCTGGCTGGAGTCGCCCGGGGTGCGGCTGGTGGAGGTCGACGGCGAGTGGAGCCTGCCCGCCCAGGGTGCGGCCCGGCACAAGGCTCGCATTGACCTCGCTTACCGGCATCTCGACCAACGTCGCCCTCGGGAGGGGCGACCTTTGAGGTGAAACGATAGAGTTGATACATGGTCACGGCTATCGTCCACATCAATGCAGAGGTAGACCGGATCCCGGAGGTCGCCCAGACGATCGCCGAGATCCAGGGCGTCAGCGAGGTCTACTCCATCACCGGCGAGTACGACCTGCTGGCCATGGTGCGGGTCGCGGCGTACGAAGAGATCGCCGAGGTGGTGCCGGGCCGCATCAACAAGGTCGCCGGCGTCCTGCACACCGAGACGCACATCGCCTTCCGCGCCTACTCCAAGCACGACCTCGACGCGGCCTTCTCGATCGGCTTCCCCGAGGCCGACTGACCCCGCGCCGGCACGTCCCACCGACAACGCCGAACGGGCCCGGACGAGAGCGTCCGGGCCCGTTCGGTTTGTGGCGTCAGGGTCAGTGCGTGATGCTGCGGTCGTCGCTCCCGCCGCTGCCGATGGCGGCGTGCTCGTCCTCGTGCTCGTGCCCGTGCCCGTCGTCCAGCGGGATCTTCTCCCCGCCGTACGCCCTGGACATGCGCCCGCGCAGCTTGCCGAGCGGCCCGCGCATGCCCTTCGGCGGGATGCCCGAGGCGTCCTCGTCGACCGGCAGCATGGGCACCGGCTCCTTGCCCCGCATGTGGGCCTCGATGTCCTCCGACGGCGGCGTGTGGACCTCGATGAACTCACCGTGCGGCAGCCGCTTGATCACGCCGGACTCCACACCGTGCGAGACGATCGCCTGGTCGGAGCGCTGCAGGCCGAGGCAGATCCGGTAGGTGATCAGGTAGGCCAGCGCCGGCCCGACGAAGACCAGCACGCGGCCCGCGTAGGTCGTGTGGTTCAGGCTCACGTGGAAGTTCGCGGCGATCTCGTCGTTGGCGCCCAGCAGCCACAGCACACCGTAGAACGTCATCGCGGCGATGCCGATCGAGGTGCGGTGCGGGTTGTTGCGCGGCCGGTCGGCGATGTGGTGCTCGCGGTTGTCGCCGGTCACCCAGCGTTCCAGGAAGGGATACAGCGCCAGGCCGGTCATGATGATGCCCATGGGCACCAGCGCCGGGATGATGACGCTCAGCGGCAGCGTGCCCGCGTTCGCGGTGCCGAAGAGGTTGATCTCCCACGGCGGCATGAGGCGCAGCGAGCCTTCGAGGAAGCCCATGTACCAGTCGGGTTGCGAGCCCGCGGAGATATCGGCCGGTGTGTAGGGACCGAACAGCCAGATCGGGTTGATCTGGGTGAAGGTCGCCAGACCGCTGATCACGCCGAGCGTGAACAGGAAGTACGCGCCCGCCTTGGCCATGAAGGCCGGGTAGAACGGCGCGCCGACCACGTTCTGGTTGGTGCGGCCCTTGCCCGGCATCTGCGTGTGCTTCTGCACCCACATGAGCACCATGTGCGCCGTGACCAGCGCCAGGAGGATGCCCGGGATGAGCAGGATGTGCAGCGAGTAGAACCGGGAGATGACATCCTCACCCGGATACTCCCCGCCGAACAGGAAGAACGTGATGTACGTGCCCACGAGCGGCAGCGAGATCGCCACGCCCTCGGTGATCCGCAGACCGGCACCGGAGAGCAGGTCGTCGGGGAGGGAGTAGCCGGTCAGGCCCTCGGCCAGCGCCAGGGTCAGCAGCAGCACGCCGATGATCCAGTTGATCTCGCGCGGCTTGCGGTAGGCGCCCGTGAAGAACACCCGCAGCATGTGGACCGTCATGCCGGCCACGAAGAGCAGGGCCGCCCAGTGGTGCATCTGCCGCATGAGCAGACCACCACGGACGTCGAAGCTGATCTCCAGCGACGACGCGTAGGCCTCCGACATCATGACGCCCTTGAGCGGCGCGTACGAGCCGTCATAGGCGACCTCCATCATGCTGGGCTTGAACCAGAGCGTCAGGAACGTCCCGGTCAGCAGCAGGATGACGAAGGAGTAGAGCGCGATCTCACCCAGCAGGAACGACCAGTGGTCGGGGAAGATCTTGCGCAGGTTGCGCTTGAGGAAGTTGGCGCCACCGAGGCGCTCGTCGAGGAAGTTCGACGGGCCGGCGATGGCCTTCGGCGTGGCCTTCAGCTCGCTCATGCCTGGCCTCCCTTCTCCCTGGCGGCGGCCTCCGCGTCACCGCGCTCCCAGTAGCTGGGCCCGACCGGCACCTCGAAGTCGCCCTGGGCGATGAGGTAGCCCTCGGCGTCGACGGTGATCGGCAGCTGCGGCAGCGGCCGCGCGGCCGGGCCGAAGATGACCTTGGCGCCGTCGGCGGCGTCGAACGTGGACTGGTGGCACGGGCACAGGATGTGGTGCGTGTTCTGCTCGTAGAGGGCGGCCGGGCAGCCCACGTGCGTGCAGATCTTGGAGTACGCCACGATGCCGTCGTGGGTCCAGTTGAGCCTCGTGCCGCTCTTGATCTCTTCCGGACGGAACTTGATCAGGATCAGCGTGGCCTTGGCCAGGGCGTTGAGGTCGTGCTGGTAGCCCTCGGGGACGACCGACAGGATGCCGCCGGGCGAGTTGAAGTCGGCGGCCCTGATGGGCTGGCCGGTGCCCTCGACGACGAGCCTGAGCGGCTTGCCCTCCTTGGTCTTGGTGCCCCACACCGTGTGGCGCAGCTCCTTGTTGAAGCGCGCGCCCGGCATCCGGCTGTTGTCCAGGTCGCGCAGCAGCACGAGCGGGACCAGGCCGAGCGGCGCCGCCGCCAGCAGCAGCGTGCGGCGCAGCAGCTTGTGCTTGACGAAGCCGCTCTCGTTGGCCCCCCGCACGAAGGTCTCGGCGACGACGTCACGGTCGGCCTCGTCGGAGGCCATCGTGTGGCGCTCCTGGATCAGGGAGTACTTCGGCATGATCTGGCGGACCCAGATCACGATGCCGACGGCCAGGCCCAGGATCGCGATGGTGAGCGAGCTGCCCAGCGCCAGGTTCGAGGTGCCTGTGGCCTCCGGGCTGCCGACCTGGAAGTACACGTAGGAGATGATGAAGGCGATGGCCGCGAGGAACGTGATCGTGAAGCAGAGCGCCACGATCTTCTCGGCCTTGCGGGCCTTGACCGGGTCCTGCAGCGTCACGCCGGGGACATCCTGGTCGGCCTCTGTCGTTTCCGCGGTGCCGAGCATCGAGGTGCCCGGCGCGGGGGTGCCGATGACGCGCTTGGGCACGCGCTCATCCGGCTGCTCGATCTCGTGCTCGTTGTCTGTCATGACTTCTGTCGCTTCTTCGCGGTGATCCAGATGGCGGCGAGTGCGAGGGCGGCGATGCCCACTACAAACGCTACGAGACCTTCGGTGACCGGGCCAATACGCCCGAGGGCGAAACCTCCCGGGTCCCTCTGCTCGCGAACCTGGGTGATGTAGGCGATCATGCTGCGCTTCTCTTCGGGCGTGATCGTCGTGTCGTTGAAGACCGGCATGGCCTGCGGACCCGTGACCATCGCCTCGTAGATCTGCGTCGGCGTCGCCTCGTTGAGGTTGGGCGCGTACTTGCCCTGCGTCAGGGCGCCACCGGCACCGACCCAGTTGTGGCACTGGATGCAGTTGGCGCGGAAGAGCTCGCCGCCCTTGCCGGCGTCACCGAGCTTCGGGTCGACCTGCTCGGCCCCGGGGACCTGCGGGCCGCCGCCGAGCGACTGCACGTAGGCCGCGATCTGCCGGGTCGTCGTCTCGTTGACCCACGGGGCCGGGGGCTTGCGGGGCGCCTGCGGGCCGGGCGCGGCGGCCGGCATGCGGCCGGTGCTCATCTGGAAGTCGACGGCCGCGGCCCCGACGCCGATGAGCGTGGGCGCCGTCATGGTGCCCTGCGCGTTGGTGCCGTGGCAGCTCATGCAGTGCTTCTCGAACAGGCTCCTGCCCTCGGCCACGTCGTCGACCTTGCCTGCCGCCAGTGCCGCGTCGGCAGGCTTACCCGCCTGGACAAAGGCGGCGTATACCATCCCGACCAGCGCCAACGCCAAAATCAGGACGGCGTATCTCGCGAGGGGATGCCGCCGCCAAGCGGTGATCCTAGTCACAGAGATCCCGTTCCTTAACGAATGATGTAGATGGTCGCGAAAAGACCGATCCAGACGACGTCTACGAAGTGCCAGTAGTAGGACACGACGATCGCGCTGGTGGCCTGCTCATGCGTGAAGCGCTTCGCGGCGTACGTGCGTCCCAGCATGAACAGGAACGCGATCAGGCCACCGGTCACGTGCAGGCCGTGGAAGCCCGTCGTCAGGTAGAACACCGAGGTGTAGGCGTTAGCGGACAAGGTCGCGCCCTCTGACGCCAGCTCCATGTACTCGTAAAGCTGCCCGGCGACGAAGATCGCGCCCATGAGGAAGCTGACGATGTACCAGAAGCGGAGCTTTCCGACCTGCCCCTTCTCTGCGGCCCACACGCCAAGCTGGCACGTCACACTCGACAGGACCAGGATGATCGTGTTGACCGTCGCGAACGGGATGTTCAGGTGAGCGCCCTCGGCGAGCTCCATGCCCGCCTGGTGCAGTGACGGGCCCCATTCGAGGCCCTTGCCCTCGCTCACCGACCGGATGGTGAAGTACATCGCGAACAGCGCCGCGAAGAACATGAGCTCGGAGGACAGCCAGACGATCGTGCCCACACTGACCAGGTTGGGTCTGCGGTACGACTGTGCTGTCGTCGTCGAAGTTATTGCGGATGCTGTCGCCACGGGCAGCATTATTGCGGCTCCGGTGGTCGGTCCGGCGCACGACCCCCCGTTAGCAGGTACAAACCGGGACCCAACCTGGGATAATTGCCACATAACACCCACCAGGCATGGTGGCCTGGGTATGTATCGCGGCACACCGGTACGATCCCAGGTGACCATACCGCTTCGACTGATAGTGAGCGCGACCGATGTCCACTGGGAGCACCGACGAGAAGATGAAGGTCCTCGTCTACAGCGACGACGCCGCAACCCGGGCCGAGGTGATCCAGGCCATCGGCAGGCGCCCCGCGGCCGACGTACCGCTCGTGGAGATCGTGGAGTGCGCCACCGAGCCCAAGGTCCACCAGTGGCTGGGCTCCGGCGAGATCGACGTGGCGATCCTCGACGGCGAGACGCAGCCCGCCGGCGGCATGGGCGTCTCCCGCCAGGCCAAGGACGAGGTCTACGACTGCCCGCCCATCTGCCTCATCATCGCCAGGCGCGACGACCGCTGGCTGGCCGAGTGGTCAAAGGCCGACGCCGTCGTGCCGCAGCCCCTGGAGCCCATGGTCCTGGCCGACACCGTGGCCGACCTGATGCGCCGCCGCAACTCCACCCGTCTCAACGCTAAGTAGGTGCCCATGGACTCCCGGACGACCTGGCCCTCCCTGCTTTCCGCTCTCCTGTCCGGAGAGCACCTCACTTCCGACGAGTCGGCCTGGGCGATGCGGGAGATCATGTCCGGCGCCGCGACGCCGTCCCAGATCGCCGGCTTCGTGATCGCGCTGCGCGCCAAGGGCGAGACCGTGGCCGAGGTCGTCGGGCTCGCCCGCACCATGCTCGACCTCGCCACGCCGCTGAGCGTCGAAGGGCCGGTCGTCGACATCGTCGGCACCGGCGGCGACCGGGCGCACACCGTGAACGTCTCCACCATGGCCGCCATCGTGGCCGCCGCGGCGGGGGCCAGGGTCGTCAAGCACGGCAACCGCGCCGCCTCGTCCTCGTGCGGCGCCGCCGACGTGCTGGAGCACCTGGGCATCCGGCTCGACCTCACCCCCGAGCAGACCGCCCAGGTGGCGCGCGACGCGGGCATCGCCTTCTGCTTCGCCCCCGTCTACCACCCCGCGCTGCGCTTCGCCGGCCCCACGCGCAAGGAGATCGGGGTGCCCACGATCTTCAACTTCCTGGGGCCGCTCACCAACCCCGCCCGCCCGTCCGCGCAGGCCATCGGCGTCTACGACCCCAACATGCTGCCCGTCCTCGCCGGCGTCTTCGCCGAGCGCGGCGTCTCCGCCCTCGTCTTCCGCGGCGACGACGGCCTCGACGAGCTCACCATCGCCGCCACCTCCACCGTCTGGGTCGTCAGAGACGGCACCGCGACCCAGACCACGTTCGACCCGGCGGTGCTCGGCATCCCGCGCGCCGACGTCGGCGCGCTGCGTGGCGGCGACGTCGCCTTCAACGCCCAGGCGGTGCACGACCTCCTGCGCGGCAAGACCGGCCCGGTACGCGACGCCGTGCTGCTCAACGCGGCGGCCGCCCTGGTCGCCCTCGACGGGCCCGGCGACGACCTCGACTCGGCCATGATCGACGGGTACGCCCGCGCGGTCCAGGCGGTCGACTCGGGCGCGGCCGCGGCCACCCTCGACCGCTGGATCGAAGCCAGCAGTTCCTTCCGCCCGGCTTCCTGACGGCCCCTCTGTCCGGGCTCCGCGCCTTCTCACCGGAGCCCGGCCCCTCGCTCACAGCGGCGCACCACCCGACGGCTCCCGCGCCCCCCAGTTCCCCCTGTCGCCGTGCGCGCCGCAGAAGGGCCTCAGCGCCGCGCCCGGCGCAGGTGGTGGCGAGACGGCGGCGTCGGCCCGCCTCCGCAGCGTCAGGCATCGGAGGCGGCGGCTCACGGGCGCAGCGAAGCGGCGCTCGGTGAAGCGGCGCTCGGCGAAGCGGCGGCACCCGTGCGTGGGTGTGGCTGACGCAGCAGCGCCACCCACGGGACCCGGCGTCAGCGCGCCGCAGCGGGCGGCCCCATGTGGCGACAGGGCCGTCCGGGGCGGCTCAGCGGAGGGCGAGGGTGGGGCCCGCCTTGAGGGAGCTCCACTTGAGCCACTGCCGCCAGTTCTGCTGCCAGTGCCCCCACCCGTTCGTGGGCTCCAGCTTCCGCGGCGACCCCGTGATGATGATCGGATCCCCGATCAGGGTGTTCTTGATGAACCAGGCAGCGTTGTCCGGGCTGATGTTCACGCACCCGTGACTGACGTTCGAGTTCCCCTGCGACCCCACCGACCACGGCGCGCTGTGCACGTACTCGCCGCTGTTGGAGATCCGCACGGTGTTGTACACGGTGAGCTGGTAGTAGCCGGGCGAGCCGGGCCCGATGCCGGGTGAGGTCATGACGGTGACGGGTTCGCGGGACATGGCGAGGTGGATGCCGGAGGTGGTGTAGTACTTCCACTGGCCGCCCTGCCCGGCGCTCATGGGCATGGTGCGGATCTTCTTGCCGTTGCGGCGGACGACGAGCACGTGCTCGTCGGTGCTGCCTCGGGTGATCTGCGATCGGCCGATCTTGAAGTCGAGACGGACGTCGCGTTTGCCGTACATGCCGGGCGCGCCGCGCACTCCGGCGAGCTTGGCCTCCACGCGGACCTTGGTGTGGGCGGGCCAGTACTTCTCGGGGCGGAAGTCGACGTGCTGGCTGTCGAACCAGTGCCAGGCCCCTTCGACGGGTTTGGAGCTGTGGACGGTGAGGTTGCGTTCGATGGCGATCCGGTCGGTGACGGGCTTGTCGAAGGCGATCATGATGGGCATGCCGATGCCGACGGTGAGGCCGGTGTCGTCCTTGTTGGGGGTGATGGTCTCGATGTCGAACGTCTTGTCGCCCTTGACGGTGGAGAACGCGCTGCGGGTCTCGCTCGACCGCCCCGAGGCGTCCACGGAGACGGCGGTGACCGTGTAGGAGGTGCCGGGCCGGGCGGTGCCGAGGCTGCGCCAGCGGGTGCCGTCGGAGCTCAGGACGCCCTTGAGCGGCCCGCCCTTGCCCCCTTCCACGCGTACGCTCTTCAGCGTGCCCCCGTGGACGGACACGACCACGGGCTGGTCCGTGGGCACGTTCGTGCTCTTGTCCGCCGGAGACACCCCTACGGGGGCGCCCCGCGCCCCGCCTGCCATGGCGACCCCTTCGGGGTCGTCGGCGGGGGCCGCCGAGCACGCCGTCAGCAGCGCCAGGGCCAGCAGGCCGGCCGTTCCATACGCTCCGCGCCCCACGAGTACTCCCTCGTCCACGATCGAGCCACTTCTGCCTCCTTTATTACCCTGAGTGATCAGATGGCCACATCCGCCCACTGGTAAAGAACACCAAAAAGCGGGCGTCCTCCCCCCAAGGGAGAACGCCCGCTCCAGGTGTGCGCGGCTCAGTGCGAGAAGTGGCCCCGGTAGTACTGGAACACGAACCCGATCATGGCCATGATCACGAGGAAGACCCCGATCAGGAACATCCAGAAGCCGATCACGAACCCGGCGAAGGCGAAGGCCGCCGCCAGGCACAGGAACAGCGGCCACCAGCTGCTCGGGCTGAAGAAGCCCAACTCGCCCGCGCCGTCGCTGATCTCGGCCTGCTTGTTGTCCTCCGGCTGCGCGCCGATGCGGCGCGCGGTGAACATCAGGTAGTAGCCCACCATGAACGCGAAGCCGACCGAGATGGCCATGGCCGTCGTGCCGACGGGCTCACCCTTGCCGGTGGCGGCCTTCGTCCAGAACCAGTAGGCGATGTCCACGCCGGCGAAGAACAGGCCGCACAGCAGGAACAACCATCCCTGCACCTTCATCAGGACTCAACCTCCGGGTGGTCGGACTTGGTGGAAGCGTGCGGGAACCGCTTGTCGAAGGCGGGGCGCTCGGACCGGATGCGCGGCAGCGAGGTGAAGTTGTGCCGCGGCGGCGGGCAGCTCGTCGCCCACTCCAGCGAGTTGCCGTAGCCCCACGGGTCGTCCACGGTGACCTTGGGCGCGCTGCGCCAGGTCTTCCAGACGTTGTAGAAGAACGGCAGCGTCGAGGCGCCCAGGACGAACGCGCCGACCGACGACAGGAGGTTGAGGTCGGTGAAGCCGTCGGCCGGGCTGTAGTCGGCGTAGCGGCGCGGGAAGCCCGCCATGCCGAGCCAGTGCTGGACGAGGAACGTGGTGTGGAAGCCGATGAACAGCAGCCAGAAGTGCAGCTTGCCCAGCTTGTCGTCGAGCATCTTGCCGGTGAACTTGGGCCACCAGAAGTAGAACCCGGCGAACATCGCGAACACGACGGTGCCGAAGACCACGTAGTGGAAGTGGGCGACGACGAAGTAGGTGTCGCTGATGTGGAAGTCGAGCGGCGGCGAGGCCAGGATGACGCCCGTCAGGCCGCCCAGCAGGAAGGTGATGAGGAAGCCGACGGAGAACAGCATCGGCGACTCGAAGCTGAGGTGGCCGCGCCACATCGTGCCGATCCAGTTGAAGAACTTCACGCCGGTCGGCACCGCGATGAGGAACGTCATGAACGAGAAGAACGGCAGCAGCACCTGGCCGGTCGGGAACATGTGGTGCGCCCAGACCGTGATGGACAGACCGGCGATCGAGATCGTCGCGCCCACGAGGCTGATGTAACCGAAGATCGGCTTGCGGCTGAAGACCGGGATGATCTCGGTCACGATGCCGAAGAACGGCAGCGCGATGATGTACACCTCGGGGTGGCCGAAGAACCAGAACAGGTGCTGCCAGAGCAGCGCGCCGCCGTTGTCGGAGGCGAAGATGTGCGTGCCGAGCTTGCGGTCGGACTCCAGCGCGAGCAGGGCGGCGGCCAGCACGGGGAAGGCCATCAGCACGAGCATGCTGGTCAGCAGCACGTTCCAGGTGAACATCGGCATGCGGAACATGGTCATGCCGGGGGCGCGCATGCAGATGATCGTGGTGATGAAGTTGACCGCGCCGAGGATCGTGCCCAGACCCGACAGGGCCAGACCCATGATCCACAGGTCGCCGCCGATGCCGGGCGAGTTGATCGCGTTCGACAGCGGCGTGTAGGCGAACCAGCCGAACGAGGCGGCGCCGCCCGGGGTGAAGAAGCCGGAGACGGCGATGAGGCTGCCGAACAGGTAGAGCCAGTAGCTGACCATGTTCAGGCGCGGGAAGGCGACGTCGGGGGCGCCGATCTGCAGCGGCATCAGCTCGTTGGCGAAGCCGGCGAACAGCGGCGTCGCGAACATCAGCAGCATGATCGTGCCGTGCATGGTGAACAGCTGGTTGAACTGCTCGTTGCTGGTGAACTGCAGCCCCGGCTGCGCCAGCTCGGCCCGCATGACGAGGGCCATCACGCCGCCGATGAGGAAGAAGGCGAACGACGTGATCAAGTACATGTGCCCGATGATCTTGTGATCGGTCGAGGACATCCACTTGGCGATGATCTGACCCTTGGTGCTACCCGAGGGCCGGACCGGCGCGGTCGTCAGGGGTTCGTGAATGGCGGTCACTGGGCACTCCCAGCCTGGTTGGTCGCGACGTACTGGTCGAACTCAGCCTGCGGAACGAGCTTCACGGAGAACAACATCCGGCTGTGGTCGACACCGCACAGCTCGGCACAACGGCCGGCGTAGACACCAGGCTTGTTGAGCGTCGTGATCTGGAACTTCCGGCCGGGGTCGCCCTCGGGGATGCCGGGGATGACGTCCCGCTTGAACAGGAACTCCGGCACCCAGAACGAGTGGATGACGTCGTCGGTCTCGAGGTCGAACTCGACCTTGGTGTTCACCGGCAGCACGAGCTGCGGGCCCGCCTTGTAGTCGCTCACCGGCACGCCGGCGACGGGCTTGGTGCCCTTGCCGTTCACCGTGGTGGTGAAGCGCCAGCTCCACTGGAAGGCCTCGACCTTGACCTTGACCGGCGCGTTGCCGTCGACCTTGGCCAGAGCCTCGCTGTCGCGGGCGGTGAAGAAGAAGAACACCGACACCATCACCAGCGGGATCAAGGTGTAGAGCATCTCGATCGGCAGGTTGTAACGCACCTGCGGCGGCAGCTCGGCCTTGGCCCTGCGCTTGCGGTGGAAGATGCACGCCCAGATGATCAGGCCGATGACGACGGCACCCGTGGCGAGTGCGGCGATCCAGGCCCCGTTCCACAGATTCTGGACGATCCCGCCCTGCTCGGTGATGTGGTCGGGAAGAAGGCCGCGAGACCAGTCGGCCTCGGGGACGTCATTAGCACACGCCGTAGCAGTGGCCAGCAGCAACGCCAAAGCGGCGGCGCGCGGCACCCTGCGCCGGGCCAACGAACGCCGCGTCGTACGGCGAGTCGGACTCACGGATCGCCTACCCCACAGATGAAGCCCAAGAGTCTTTCCCTTGGGCGCTCGTATTGCTCTTTCTGCATCAAGCACAGACTGACAAGCAGACACATTAGCGTGCAGGGGCCTCGCCCTACCGCGCGACCCCTCGGTGGCGCCGCAAGTGGGACGATGAGTCTCGTGGCTTACTTCGACGCGGCTTCGAGCGAACCGCTCCACCCTCAGGCGCGCGAGGCGCTGCTGGCGGCGATCGACTCCGGCTGGGCCGACCCCGCGAGACTCTATGGCGAGGCCCGCCGCGCGCACCTGCTGCTGGAGCAGGCTCGCACGGAGGTGGCCGAGGTGCTGGGCGCACGCCCCGACGAGGTGTCGTTCACCGCGTCGGGCACGCAGGCCGTGCATCTCGGCGTCCTCGGCACCCTACACGGAAGGCGCAGGGCCGGGCGTCATCTCGTGGTGAGCGCGGTGGAGCATTCCAGCGTGCTGCACGCCGGTCAGGTGCACGAGCGCGAGGGCGGCACGGTCGAGACGGTGGGCGTGGCGCTGAACGGGCGGGTGCACCTCGACCGGTTCGCCGAGGCGGTCGCGCGGCCCGGCACGGCTTTGGCGTGCCTGCAGACGGCCAACCACGAGGTCGGCACGCTGCAGCCGGTCGAGCAGGCGGCCGAGGCGTGCCGCGAGCACGGCGTGCCGCTGCTGGTGGACGCGGCACAGACGGCCGGGCGGCTGCCGGTGCCGCCGGGCTGGTCGGTGCTGACGGCCAGCGCGCACAAGTGGGGCGGCCCCGCCGGGGTGGGGGTGCTGGCGGTGCGCAAGGGCACGCGGTTCCGCTCGTACCTGCCGGAGGACGAGCGGGAGCGGCGGCGGGTGCCGGGCTTCGAGAACGTGCCGGCGATCGTCGCGGCGGCGGCGGCCCTGCGCGCGGCGGCGGCCGAGGCGGAGCGGGAGCAGGCGAGGCTTTCCTCGCTCGTCGACAGGATCAGGGAGACGGTCCCGAGGATCGTTCCTGACGTGGAGGTCATCGGCGACCCCGTTGACCGGGCGCCGCACATCGTGACCTTTTCGTGCCTCTACGTTGACGGGGAGGCGCTGCTGGGCGAGCTGGACAAGGCCGGATTCGCCGTATCGTCCGGAAGCTCGTGCACCGCTAGTACGCTTCGTCCATCGCACGTCCTCGAAGCGATGGGCGTGCTCACGCATGGGAATGTCCGGGTGTCGCTGCCCAGGGGCGCTTCCGCCGGCGAGGTCGACAGGTTCCTCGCCGTGCTGCCCGATCTGGTGCGCCGCATCCGCCAGGACGCGGGAGTCGCATGACCGAGGTGACGCAGCCGGCTTTGACGATCGACGCGCTGGGGAAGAAGTGCCCCGTCCCGATCATCATGCTCGCCGAGCAGATCAACCACGTCCCGCTGAACGCCGTGGTGGCCGTGCTGGCCGACGATCCCGCGGCCTACACGGACGTCCCGGCGTGGTGCAGGCTGAAGTCGCACCGGCACGTGGGGTCGTACGAGCTGCCGGAAGGCGGCTGGGCGATCCACGTCATGCGGAACTACTGAGCTTCCGGCCGTCCGCAAATCCCTGATTGGGCTCTGTCTGGTGGGTAGGGGCCCTGCGTACGAGTCCATCGACATGCAGGGGAAAGCCATGATCAGCGGACAACCGAACGAGACCGCCCGCGACGTCATGAGCACGGGAGCGGAGTGCATCGGCGCGCACGAGACCCTCGACCGGGCGGCGCAGATGATGCGGAACAGCGACGTGGGCGCCCTGCCCGTGTGCGGGCCGGACGACCGGGTCACCGGCATCATCACCGACCGCGACATCGTCATCAAGTGCGTGGCCGCCGGTCACGACCCGGCGCGGGTGACGGCTGGCGAGCTGGCCACCGGCCTGGTCTGGGTGGCGTCGGACGCCACCGTGGAGGAGGCGCTGGCGCGCATGGAGGAGCACCAGATCAAGCGGCTGCCGGTGATGGACGGAGGCCGCATCGTCGGCATGATCAGCGAGGCCGACCTGGCCAGGCACCTGCCTGACGACCAGCTCGCCGAGTTCGTGCACCGGGTGTACGCCTTCCGCTGACCGCGCGCGGGCACCGATCGTCGAGGCCGTCCCCTGCTCCGGGACGGCCTCGCTCGTGTCACGGGTGGTAGCAGCGGACGTGCTCGCCGACCTCGGCGGCGGCCTCGGCCCCGTACGCGGCGGCGAAGCGCTCCATGAAGCCCTTCTGGCCCAGCTCGTACTCCTGCCCGCCGACGCGCTCCAGCACGTGCGTGGCGGTGAGGTTGCCGATCTGCCCGCACCGCTCCAGCGACAGGCCCCAGGCCAGGCCGGACATGAAGCCGGCGCGGAAGGCGTCGCCGACGCCGGTGGGGTCGGCCTTGCCGCGCTCGGGGGCGGGGGCGACCTGGATGGAGGGCTCGCCGGCGCGGTCGATGACGGCGCCCTTGGGGCCGAGCGTGGTGACGCGGACGCCGACGCGGGACAGGATCTCCTCGTCGGACCAGCCGGTCTTCTGCTCGATGAGCCCCTTCTCGTAGTCGTTGGAGAACAGGTAGGCGGCGCCGTCGACGAGCTGGCGGATCTGCTCGTCCTCCATGCGCGCGAGCTGCTGGGAGATGTCGGCGGCGAACGGGATGCCGCGCTGGCGGCACTCGTCGGTGTGGCGCAGCATCGCGTCGGGGTCGTTGGGGCTGATCAGCACCAGGTCGAGCCCGCCCACGCGGTCGGCGACGGGCTGCAGCTCGATGAGCCGCGCCTCGGCCATGGCGCCGGTGTAGAACGAGGCGATCTGGTTGTGGTGCTCGTCGGTGGTGCACAGGAAGCGGGCGGTGTGCTGGGTCTCGGAGACGTGCACGGAGCCGCAGTCCACGCCGTGGCGCTCCAGCCAGGAGCGGTAGTCGGCGAAGTCGTTGCCGACGGCGCCCACGAGGATCGGGTTGAGACCGAGGCAGGCCATTCCGAAGGCGATGTTCGCGGCGCAGCCGCCGCGCCGGATCTGGAGATCATCGACCAGGAACGAGAGTGACACCCTGTCGAGTTGCTCGGCGATGAGCTGATCGCCGAAGCTTCCAGGAAAGGTCATCAGGTGGTCTGTCGCGATTGAGCCGGTCACGGCAATGCGCACGGGATTCTTCTTCCTCGTTGTCAGCAGGCCAATAGGCCCCACGAGAATACGCGAAGGTCCCGCGCGCACAAAGGCGAGCGGGACCTGCTTCGAGCGCCGTTCGAGCGCTAGTTGAACGAGTCACCACAGGCGCACGAGCCCGTGGCGTTGGGGTTGTCGATCGTGAACCCCTGCTTCTCGATCGTGTCGACGAAGTCGATGGAGGCGCCCATCAGGTAGGGGGCGCTCATCCGGTCGGTGACCACGCTGACCCCGCCGAAGTCCGACACGACGTCGCCGTCCATCGAACGGTCGTCGAAGAAGAGCTGGTAGCGCAGGCCGGAGCAACCTCCCGGCTGCACGGCGACCCGCAGCTGCAGGCCCTCCTCGCCCTGCTGCTCGAGCAGGCTCTTGACCTTGGCGGCGGCCGCGTCAGTCAGGATCAGGCCCTGTGCCGTGGTCTCGCTGCTCTCAACCGTCATCTGCTGACTCCCTAACCCGGCTGTCTGTTTCTGACGTCCTACTAATGACGCTACCAACACCTGGGCGTTGCCACACATTCCCGGGGGTCCGCTCGCTCCTCTGGGGCCCGGAATAACCACAAGGTCCCATGTGTCATGATGAGTATCGTCAAATCGACGATAAGGGGGTACGGCCATGGCTGCCCAGACGGGACTGCCGCTCTACGTCCTCGGCCGGGGTGCCGATCCGCACAGCGAGAAGGGGGTCGACTGCCCCGGCGAGCTGCCGCCCGCCTCCGATCCCGACCTCGTGGACCGCGCCAGGAAGGCGAAGGAGGCGCTCGGCGAGCGCCTGTTCGTGCTCGGCCACCACTACCAGCGTGACGAGGTCATCCAGTTCGCCGACGTGACCGGCGACTCCTTCAAGCTCGCCCAGCAGGCCGCCGCCCGGCCCGAGGCCGAGTTCATCGTCTTCTGCGGCGTGCACTTCATGGCCGAGTCGGCCGACATCCTGACCACCGACGCCCAGAAGGTCATCCTGCCCGACATGGCGGCCGGGTGCTCGATGGCCGACATGGCCACGTTCGACCAGGTCGAGGAGTGCTGGGAGGCCCTGGAGGACGCCGGGCTGGCCGACCAGGTGATCCCCGTCACGTACATGAACTCCAGCGCCGACATCAAGGCGTTCTGCGGCAGGAACGGCGGCGCGGTCTGCACCTCCTCCAACGCCCGCCGCGCCCTCGACTGGGCCTTCGAGCAGGGCCAGAAGGTGCTGTTCCTGCCCGACCAGCACCTCGGCCGCAACACGGCGGTGCTGGAGATGGGCATGTCGCTGGAGGACTGCGTGGTGTGGAACCCGCACCGCCCCAACGGCGGGCTCACCCAGGAGGAGCTGGAGCGCGCCAGGATGATCCTGTGGCGCGGCCACTGCTCGGTGCACGGCCGCTTCACCGCCGAGTCGGTGGACGACGTGCGCGCGCGCATCCCCGGCGTGAACGTGCTCGTGCACCCCGAGTGCCGGCACGAGGTCGTGCTCAAGGCCGACCACGTGGGCTCCACCGAGCACATCATCAAGACGCTGGAGGCCGCGCCCGCCGGGTCGAGCTGGGCCATCGGCACCGAGCTGAACCTGGTCAAGCGCCTGGCCCAGACCTTCCCCGACAAGAACATCTCGTTCCTCGACCGCACGGTCTGCTACTGCTCCACCATGAACAGGATCGACCTGCCGCACCTGGTGTGGGCGCTGGAGTCACTGGTGCTCGGCGAGGTCGTCAACCAGATCACCGTCGACGACGACACCACCCACTGGGCCAAGGTCGCCCTCGACCGCATGCTGGCCCTGCCGTAGCGCCGTTTCCGGCTTCAGGCGAACTCGTAGCCGAGCGTCACGTGCACCGTGAGGCTCTGGCGGCCGGGGCTGAGCGACGGCTCACTCTCGGCCGCCATCGTCTGCGGCGCCGTCCGCCGCAGGGGCCGCGGCGGGCCGCCCGTGTCCTCCCGCACCTCCACCACGCGGCCCAGCGGGCGCCCGGCCAGCTCGGCGTACTGGGCCGCCTTGGCCGCCGCCTGCCGGAACGCCCGCGCCCGCGCCTCGGCCAGCGCCGGGCCGGGCTCGGCCACCTCGAAGGCCACGCCGTGCAGCCTGGCCTCCTCGCCCACGCCCACGACGGTGTCGATGACGTGGTCGCCCCTGCCGATGTCGCGCACGACGATCTCGAGCCCCTGCGCCGCCCGGTACGCCGACACCTTCGGGTACGACTCGTACTCGGGGCCCAGGGACAGCTCCGACGTGGACAGGTCGTCAGGTGCGATGCCCGCCTGCCGCAGCGCCTCGCCCAGCCGCGCCGCCGCGGCCCGCACGGCGGCGAACGCCTCGCCCGCCGACGCCCTGCGCACCTCGACGCCCGCGTACAGCCGCAACGTGTCGGGCGCGACCAGGACGGAGCCCTCGCCGCTCACCGTGATGTCCACGAGCTCCCAGCTCCCCTCGGGTGGGTTCGGACCTGATCCTAGGTCGGCGGGCGCGGCTACGGGGAGACCCGGCTGAACCGGAAGCCCATCCTGTCGAACTCCGCCTTCTCCCGCGCCGTGGCGATCACCCGGGCCGCCCTGCCCGCAAGATCGGTCACCACGGCCTCGTACCCGCCGCCGCGCTCCCGCCACACCGCCACGTGGCCGTCGTCCCACCAGCCGATGAGCCGGTTGCTGGCCACCGGGATCCGGACCGGCTCCGCGCCGCCCGAGGTGGGGTACGCGCACAGCGAGGTGCCGGCCGCGGCGCAGTGGGCCAGGAACCGGGTGCCCGACGGCGAGACGTCGTCGCCCTCCACCCACACCGGCGTGCCCACGTCCGACAGCGTGCGCAGGGGCCTGCCGTCGAGGTCGTAGAACCTCATCCGGCCGCCGGACCACGTGCCCACGGCCCGGCCGCCGGCGTCCCAGAAGAAGCGCCACTCCCCCGCGCCCTCGTCGCTGATCCGGAACGCCCGGCCCTTCTCCAGGGCCACGTCGACGATGCCGAAGCCGTACTCGGTGGCGTCGCCGTCGCTGCCCCGGTAGAGGGTGACCAGGCCGTACCTGCCGTCGGGGGACCAGCGGGGCGTGGTGGGGAAGATCGGCTTGCGGCTGACCTCCACCACGCGCCGGCGGCCGGTGACGTGGTCGACGACGGACACGGTGGCGAACAGGTCGGTGCTGTAGTCGACGTCGGTGCCCAGGGCCAGGTTGGTGGACGGGTCGAGGGCGTACTCGAAGTAGCGGGTCTCCGGGGTGAAGCGGCCGGTGGCGTGCTTCCTGACGTACAGGCGCCGGCCGCCGTCCACGGTGTAGGAGGCGAGCCTGATGGGGTCGCCGTCGCGCTCCTCCAGCCGTACCGACGTGCCGGGGAGGGTGAGCGGGCGGGCGGCGGGCGCGGTCGCGGGGGCCGGGAACGGCGTGCCGACGACCGCGTTCGTGCGTCCGGCGGTGCCGGACAGGCGGGCGGCGGTGAACGCGCCGGCCGCCACGAGCACGAGCACGCCCGTGACGCCGCCCGCCACCACCCAGCCGGTACGTCCGCGCCCGGCGGGCCGGCCCGCCGTGGCCGTGCCCTGCCGCAGCAGGCCCGTGGCCGATCCCGTCGGGGAGCCGGCCGGTGAGCCCGTCGGCGCGGCGGGCTCGGGGGCGCCCGGGGGCTCCTCCACCGGCCGCCGGCCGGTCACGTCGGTGGGGCCCTCCGGATCCCCGGGCGGCCGGCGGCCGGGCGCGTCGGCAGAGGTCGCGCGGCCGAGCAGGCGCATGAGGGCCTCGCTCGCCGACGGCCGCCGCGCGGGGTCCTTGGCCAGGCAGTCGTTGACCAGCGCGCGCAGGGCCGGATCGGTCAGGCACGCGGTGTCGGGCTCGGCGTGCATGATCCGGTTGACCACCGCGGGCACGCTGTCCTGCCCGAACGGCGGCTGCCCCGACGCCGCGAACACCAGCGTGCACGCCCACGCGAACAGGTCCGACTTCTCCCCCGGGCCTGACTCGGAGAGCTGCTCGGGCGCCATGTACGACGGCGTGCCGATGACCGAGCCGGTGAGTGTCGAGGCGATGTCGAGCGCCTTGGCGATGCCGAAGTCGATGACGCGCGGCCCGTCGGGGGCGAGCACCACGTTCGACGGCTTGAAGTCGCGGTGCACGATGCCCGCCTGGTGGATCGCGACCAGCGCCGTGACGGTTCCGACCGCCAGCCGGTGCAGGGTGGTGCCCGAGCGGGGGCCCTGCTCGCGTACGACGTCGGCGAGGGTAGGGCCCTCGATGTACTCGCTGACGATGTACGGCCGCCCGCCGAACAGGCCCGTGCCGACGACCTGGGCCGTGCAGAACGGCGCCACCCGCCTGGCCAGCGCCACCTCACGGACGAACCGCTCCGACGCCCCCGCGTCGCCCGCCAGGTCGGCGCGCAGCAGCTTGAGCGCCACCTGCGTGCCCTCCGGGCCGGTGGCGAGGTAGACGATGCCCTGCCCGCCCTCCCCGAGCCGCCCGGCCAGGCGGTACTCGCCCACCGTCGCGGGGTCCCCTGGTCTCAGGGCCGCGAGGTCCGGCATCGGCGACTCCCCTGTACGGCGTCCTTGCCGCCATTCTTACGGGTGAGCCGGGGTTCCGTCATGTGTTCGGGCAAGGGTACGTGATCTGGAACGGCGCTCGGCGGGGCGGGCGGGCGGCTCGGGCGGCTTCGCAGGCGTGCGGCGCGGGTGAAGGCGTCCCGTACCCGGCGGGCGCGCGGCTCAGGTGACGGCGTGGGCGATGGCCTGCGGGGCGTGGAGCTGGAGGTGGCGGCCGGCGCGCGGCAGGCGCACGTGCTCGGCGGCCAGCGCGTCCGCGAGCCGTCCGGCGCAGCCGTCCGGGTCGCCGGCGCTGAGCACGGTGACCGGCACGTCCGGGAACGGCTTCTCCTCGCGCAGCCGGCGCAGGTCGGCGGCCATACCGCGGCGGGCCAGCCACTCCCCCACCGCGGCGGCGAGCACCCGGCCCGTGCCGTAGACCCCCGACGGGTCGGGCAGCCCGGTGAGCAGCCGGTGCGCGGGCGGCCCGGCCACGCGGGCCAGGGCCGTCGCGCCCCAGGTACGGCCCAGCGCGGGCAGCCACCGGCAGGCGGTCCTGGCGAACGGCAGCGGCCGGCGCTCGGCCGTGCACGCGGGCTCCACGAGGACGAGCCTGGCCAGGCACAGCGGGTGCAGCCGGGCGAACGCCTCCGCGTGCCAGCAGGCGACGCCGTGGGCGACGAGCGTCACCTGCTGGGGGTGCGCGGGCGACAGCGCGGCCAGCCGGGCGGCCTCGTCGTACAGGGTGGGCGGGACGGGCGCGGACGGGCTCAGCCCGAGCCCCGGCCGGTCGAAGCGGATGACGCGGTGGCCGCCCGCGAGCCGCGCGGCGACGGCGTCCCAGTGGAACCAGGCGCCCGCGAGCCCGGCGGTGATCAGCACCACCGGCCCGGCCCCCTGCACGACGACGTGCGCCCGCCCGCGCCCGCCCGGCCCGGGAACGGCCCCCGCGCGGCTCCAGAGCGGATCGTCATCCGCGCGAACACCCTCGGCGCCGCTCCAGTCCGCGCGAACCCCGTCGGTGCCGCTCCAGGCCCGGGCGTCGTCCGTGCGGACGCGGGCGCCGCCCACGCCCCCCATGCGGCCGGGCGCGATCCGTGGCCCGGCCTCGTCGGCTGTGGCGTCGGCTGCGGCGTCGTCGGCGACGAGCAGGCGGAGGGCGACGTACACGAGCCACACCGCGATCATCGTGAGCTGGGCCCGGTGAGCGAGGCCGACGCCGTGCCCGGCGGCCTGCGCGCCCGCGGTGAGCAGGGTGGCGCCCAGGGTCAGCCACGTGAACAGCCATGACGCCCGCGCCCGCCACCGCGCGCTGAGCAGCACCATGGCGACCAGCACGGCGATCGTGCCGAGCACCCGCGCCGCCGCGTGCGCCACGTGCGCGGCGGAGGCCCCCTGGCGCCCGCACAGGGGGTCGCTGAGTGCGGCGCAGTCGAGCGGGAACAGCCCGGCCACCACCGTGAGGAGCCCGAACGCGGCCAGCGCCAGCCAGCCCGGCCACTCGCGGGCCACCCTGGGCACCAGCGCCACCCCGGCCAGGCACGCCAGCCCCGCGAGCACGTCGCTGACCCGGAACAGCCGCGTCCACGGCTGGTTCCTGGCGGCGAGCTCGCTGACGTACCCCTCGGTCCGGTCCACGGCGGGGGTGGTGAACTGGCCGGTCACCCAGGCGCTGGCGAGCACCGCCGTCACGATGAACGCGCAGGCGGCGAGGACGAACAACCTTCGCTCCACGTGACAATTAGATCACTATGGGCTACGGCCGCCCATGAGCGCCCCGGTCAGAGCCCTGGAGCGCCCCAGACAGGGAACCATCGGCTGAGGTCCTTCTCCAGCGGCAGCTCGCCTTCGAGGGCGCCTCTGGCCTGCAGTTCGAGCGGGTTGTCGCGCTTCTGCCCCGCCATCGGGGCGAACGGGTAGAAGGTGCCGCGTTTGTACAGGTAGACGACGGCCAGCCGCCGGCCGTCAGGAGCGGCGAACGACACCAGCGAGCACAGCAGCGAGGGCCCGAACCCGGCACCCTCCAGCGTGGAGTTGACCGCGTGCAGCTCGGTGACCAGGTCGCCGAGCGCTTCCGAGGAGCGCCGGACCAGCAGCCAGGTGTAGCCGTAGCCGTCGTCGGACTCCTCGACGCGCTCCCCCAGCAGCGCCTTGGCGTCGCTCTCGGCCGTGGCGAACGCGCCGCCCTCCGCGGCCCTGAACGCCACGGAGCCGAGACCGGTCGGTGTCAGCCCGGTCGCCGCCTGCAGCGTCACGGCCGCCGACGGCAGCGCGAACAGCGCGTCGAGGTTGGGCTTGACCGGTTTCGTCCGGCCGAGCAGCGCGTCGAGCCAGCCCATGCGTGCTCAGCCCCTTCCGAGCTGCTGAGAGATGGCGGCGAGCTGGTCGAGCCGGCGCTCCAGCGTCGGGTGCGTGGAGAACAGGTTCGCCAGCGACTGCCCCTTGGCCAGGGCCGGGGCGAAGTAGAAGGCGTTAAACGGCTCCGCCTCGCGCAGGTCGCGGGTCGGGATCCTGGCCATCTCGCCGCTCACCTTGGTCAGCGCGCTGGCCAGGGCCGACGGGCGCTGGGTGAGCAGGGCGCCGGCCCGGTCGGCGGCCAGCTCCCGGTAGCGCGACAGGGCGCGGGTGAGCAGGAAGCTGACGGCGTACACGATGACGGACACCAGCAGCACGATCGCGCCGACGGGCAGCCCTCCCTGGCCGCCGTTGCGGCGGCCGCCGAGCCCGCTGTAGAGCGCGAACCTGGTCATCAGCCCCGCCACGATGCCGAGGAACGAGGCGATGGTCATGACGGCCACGTCGCGGTGGGCGACGTGGGACAGCTCGTGGGCGATCACGCCCTCCAGCTCCTGCGGCTCGAGGCGGCGCAGGATGCCGGTCGTCACGCAGACGACCGCTCTGTTCTGGTTGCGGCCGGTGGCGAACGCGTTGGGGACGTCGGAATCCGCGATCGCCACCCGCGGCTTGGGCATGTCGGCCAGGGCGCACAGCCGGTCGATGAGGCCGTGCAACTCAGGGGCCTCCTGCGGCGAGACCTCCCGCCCGTGCATGGCGAACAACGCGATGCGGTCGGACAGGAAGTACTGCACCAGCAGCAGGCCGCCCGCCAGCACGAGGACGGTCAGCGCCCGGACGCCGAGGGCGATCAGGACGCCGACGAACACGACGTAGAGCAGCCCGAGCAGGAACATCGTCACGACCATGCGGCTGGTCAGGCCGCGGTCGGACGCGAACCGCGTGCGCACGGGGATCAGCCCGGGATGAGGCCTTGGTCGCCCAGCATCTCCCGGACCTCCTCGATCGAGGCGTCCGCGGGGGGAAGGATCAGCTCTGACGGCTCAAGGCTGTCGTCGGGAAGCGCCTTGCCCACGTGGCGCACCTTGTCGAGCAACGCGTGCAGCTTGACCCTGAACGCCTTCTCGTCACTGGCCTCGATGGCCGCTTCGAGCTCGCTGTCGAGCTCGTTGAGCACGGAGATGTCGTCGGCGGAGATCTCCACCTGACCCTCGCCCATGATCCTGACGATCATGCGCCCTCCCCAGGCTGGCGGTACTGCTGGGTCTGGCCGCCCTGCTGCTGGGGCTGCGCCTGCGGCTGCGGCTGGGCCTGCTGCTGCGGGCGGCCCTGCTCGATCGCCGACTGCGGCGCCGGGCCCTGGCCCAGCTCGGCCTTCATCCTGGCCAGCTCCAGCTCGACGTCCATGCCGCCGCCCATGCGGTCGAGCTCGGCCTGGATGTCGTCGCCGCGGGTGCCGCTGAAGTCGTCGAGGGCGCCGCTGGCCAGCAGCTCGTCGATGGCGCCGGCACGGGCCTGCATCTGCGCCGTCTTGTCCTCGGCGCGCTGGATCGCCAGGCCGACGTCGCCCATCTCCTCGGAGATGCCGGAGAACGCCTCGTTGATGCGCGTCTGCGCCTCGGCGGCGGTGTAGGTGGCCTTGATCGTCTCCTTCTTCGTGCGGAAGGAGTCGACCTTGGCCTGCAGCCGCTGGGAAGCCGTGGTCAGCTTCTCCTCCTCGGCCTGGAGGTTGTCGTGCTGCACCTTCAGGTCGGCCATCTGCGTCTGCAGGCTGGACCGGCGCTGCAGCGCCTCACGGGCGAGGTCTTCGCGCCCGACGGACAGCGCCTTGCGGCCCTGGTCCTCCAGGCGCTGGGCCTGCTTCTCGAGCCCGCTGATCTGCAACTCCACCCTCTTGCGCGAGGTGGCGACGTCGGCCACCCCCCTGCGCACCTTCTGCAGCAGCTCGAGCTGCCGCTGATAGGAGTAGTCAAGGGTCTCGCGCGGATCCTCCATCTTGTCCAGGGCCTTGTTGGCCTTGGACTTGAAGATCATCGAAAGTCTCTTCATCACGCTCATGCGCGTCGGCCGTCCCCTTCTAGGTCGTGCTGGTGTCAATCCCAATGCAGCGCAGCCGCCTTGGGATTACCCTACGCATAACGCACGGGGGCGTCACTAAGTTGCAGTCCAGGTAGGGTTGACGCGTGTTGCGACGCCGTTCCCAAACCTCCGTGGACGACACCCCCGTCCCCGTTGACGATCCTAAGCCCCAGGGTAAAGGTCGTCCCACACCCAAGCGCCGGGAAGCCGAGGGCAAGCGGCGCCAGTACGTCTCCGCGCCGAAAGACCGCAAAGAGGCGTACCGGCAGATGCGGGCCAAGCAGGCCGCCGAGCGCGAGAGGGCCCGCCAGGGCATGCTCGCAGGTGACGAGCGGTATCTTCCCGTTCGTGACAAGGGCCCCGCGCGCAAGTTCGCGCGCGACTGGGTCGACTCGCGGCGGCTGCCGAGCCAGTATTTCCTGCCGTTCTCGCTAGTGATCCTGCTGGCCACCTGGATCCCGTGGCCGATGGCGATCCGCGCGCAGGTGCTCGGCTACGTCGTCACGATCGGCTGGCCGATCATGATGATCGGCGTGCTCGTCACCTCCGTCTACGTGTCGTGGAAGGTGAAGAAGCTCGTCGCCGAGAAGCTGCCGGACGAGAGCGTCAAGGGCGTGGGCTTCTACGCGGCGATGCGGGCGCTGCAGATCCGCAAGCTGCGCTTCCCGCCGCCCCAGGTGCTGCCCGGCGGCAAGCCCGTCCAGCCCAAGCGCTGACCGCTACGGCTGCTCCAGCCCGAGCGCCGGCCGCTACGGCTGCTCCCACCGCAGCAGGCCGCGCGTGACCGCGGGCCGCCGTCCTTCGAGCGGGGTACCCCGCTCCAGGGCGTCGGCGACGGCCCGCACGAGCGCGTGGTACGACGGCATGCGCGGCTCCGTCGCGCCCCCGACGACGGCTCCGCCCGCGGAGTCCACGGCGGCGAACGTCCCTTCCTCCCGCTGGTAGAGGAACGGGATCAGCCGGCCGTTCCAGTGCTCGCCGGCGGGGTCGGTGCGCGGCCGCGCGCACAAGGCGCGCCAGGCGTCCCTGATCTCGCGCGTGCTGAGGTTGGTCGCGCCTTCCGACCAGAACCCGAGGCCGAACCCGTACGCGCCGCGCGAGCCGTTGTGGCGCAGCAGGGAGGCGCGCAGGTCGTCGGGGAAGTCCACGCCCATCTGCGCCTCGGCGATCGCGATCGTGCGGGCCCGGCCGGGCGCGCCCAGGGTGCGGTACGTACGCGGCGCGTTCGCCTTCAGCCACCGCTCGATCCGCCGCCACTGCAGGTTCACCGCCTGCCTGACCCGCGGGTCGATCGGCCGCACGGTCACGGGGCGGGGCGCGGGCGAGCAGGCGGGGTCAGGCGTCGCCGTCGGCGCGGCGCTCGGCACCTGCGTCGGAGCCTGGGTCGGGGCCTGCGTCGGAGCCTGGGTCGGAGCCTGGGTCAGCGCCTGGGCCGGGGCCTGCGCCGATGTCTGGCTCGGGGCCTGCGTCGGGGTCTGGGCTCGGGCCCGCGCCTGGCCGGCGTGCCCCGTCATGGCCGGTCGGCCGCTGTCCGGGATCAGGGCGGCCGTCAGGGTCACCGCGACGATTCCCGCGATGCCCGCCCACACCAGGCCCATCCGCGTGCGGCGGGCCGCCGGAGCGGGGGCCGGGGGGACGGTCAGCCTTTCTGGCATGCGGGCGCGGCGGCGCAGCCGTACCGCTATCGCGGTCAGGATGGCCGCCGTGAGCGCCAGCCGTACGAGCTTCAGCACGTCGCGCACCCTATCCCGAATCGGATCATCCCATGTGCCGGGATTAAGGTCGGATCCATGGAATTCCGTCACCTCGGTCGCAGCGGTCTCATGGTCAGCGAGATCAGCTACGGCAACTGGCTCACCCACGGCTCCCAGGTCGAGGAGGACGCCGCCAAGCAGTGCGTGCAGGCGGCGCTCGACGAGGGCATCACCACGTTCGACACCGCCGACGTCTACGCGGGCACGAAGGCGGAGGAGGTGCTCGGCCGCGCGCTCAAGGGCGTCCGCAGGGAGTCGCTGGAGATCTTCACCAAGGTCTACTGGCCGACCGGGCCCGGCAAGAACGACCGCGGCCTGTCGCGCAAGCACATCACCGAGTCCATCCACGGCTCGCTGCGCCGCCTGCAGACCGACTACGTCGACCTGTACCAGGCGCACCGGTACGACGCCGAGACCCCTCTTGAGGAGACGCTCAAGACGTTCGACGACCTCGTCCGCCAGGGCAAGGTCCTCTACGTCGGCGTGAGCGAGTGGACCGCCGACCAGATCGCCCAGGCCCTCAAGATCGCCGACGAGATGGGCTTCGACCGGATCGTGTCGAACCAGCCCCAGTACTCCATGCTGTGGCGGGTCATCGAGTCGGAGATCGTGCCGCTGTGCGAGCAGGAGGGCGTGGGCCAGATCGTCTGGTCGCCGATCGGCCAGGGCGTGCTGACCGGCAAGTACCTGCCCGGCCAGCAGCCGCCGGAGGGCTCGCGCGCGACCGACAAGAGCGGCAGCGCGATGATCTCCCGGTTCATGAACGACGACGTGCTCACCCGCGTCCAGGAGCTGAAGCCGATCGCGGCCGACCTGGGGCTGTCGATGGCGCAGCTCGCGATCGCCTGGGTCCTGCAGAACCCGAACGTCTCCAGCGCCATCATCGGCGCCAGCCGGCCCGAGCAGGTGCGTGACAACGTCAAGGCGGCCGGCGTCAAGCTGGAGGCCGACGTGCTCAAGCGCATCGACGACGTGCTCGGCTCGGTCGTGGAGCGCGACCCGGCCAAGACGCAGAGCCCGCCCAAGCGCCCGTAGCGCCCCGGGCATCGAAAACCCCTTGAGCCGCCACGGCGCTCAAGGGGTTTCTCGTGTGATCGCCCGGTCACTCCTGACGCAATGACAAACCCGTGTACTCGACGCGGTCCTCATCGAGCAGGGCGACCTGCTCGACTCCCGATTCCAGCAGGTCACGCCAGTTTTCGCCGAGCCACGACTCCGCGTCCGCCTGGCTCGGAAAGACCTCTCGCGGCAAGGGGCGGTCCGTTACCTCACCACCGTTTGCATTTTCATAACGCCATCGCCATGTCATGCCATACGCTCCTTCTCCGCGGCTTCGCCGGCGCACCCTCCGCAGGCACTGGAACCCTACTCCCGAGTCCGCCTGACTCTCCTTTACCTCCTCCGCCGCCGCTTCACCCTCACGCGCGGGGCGGCTCGCGGCCGCTTGTACGCTCGGCGCGGTGAAAGTCCTTCTCACCGGTACGGCGAGCGGCGCGGGCTGGCCCGAGCCCGGCTGCCGCTGCGCCTCCTGCTCGGCCCTGCCTCCGGCCCACCGGCGCCCGTTCGGGCTCGTCGTGGACGGCGCGATCCCCTTCCCCTTCGCCGATCCCCCCGCCGGGTACCGGGTCTGCGCGGGCGGGCTGGGGCTGGCCGGGCCCGACGGCTCCCGCCTGCTCCGCCTGCCGGAGGACCGGCCCGTGCCTCCCGGCGGAGACCGCTACGACCTCGTGCTCATCGACCTCCTCGGCCGGCCGGAACGCCTCGGGGAGCTGCGGCGGGCCGGCCTGGCGGACCGGGCGACGACGGTGGTGGCGGTCGGGCTCGATCACCGGGTCCGCTCGGAGGAGGAGCTGTCCCGGCGGCTGCGGCTCTGGGGCGCGATCGCCGTTCCCGACGGCGCCGAGCTGGAGGTCGTGTCAGGGGGGACCGGCGAGGCAATGGTGCGGCGGGCGCTGCTGCTCGGCGGGGCGCGGTCCGGCAAGTCGGCCGCGGCGGAGCTGCGGCTGGCGGCCGAGCCGTACGTGACGTACGTGGCCACCGGGCCCGACGGGGCGGGCGACGGCGAGTGGGCGGCGCGGGTGCGGGCGCACCGGGAGCGGCGGCCCCCGCACTGGGACACCGCCGAGACGACGGACCTGGCCGGCACGATCCGCGCGGCCACCATGCCGCTGCTCGTCGACGGGCTCGGGACGTGGCTGGCGGCGGTGTTCGACGAGCACGGGGCGTGGGAGGGGGATCGCGCGCCGGTCGCCGCCCGCTGCGACGACCTCGTGGCGGCGTGGCGGCAGGCGCCGGAGCCGGTCGTGGCGGTGTCGGACGAGGTGGGGATGGGCGTGGTGCCCGCCACGGCGAGCGGGCGCGCGTTCAGGGACGCCCTGGGACGGCTCAACGAGCGCCTGGCGGCCGAGTCGGAGTACGTGGCGCTCGTGGTCGCCGGCCGCCTCATCGAGCTCTGAGCCTCGGCCGAGGGACGAGGAGCGGGCCGCCCGAGGCGTCAGGAGCGGCCCCCCCGGGGGGTCAGGAGCGGGCCGCCCGGGCGTACCAGCGGCCGTCCACGCGGTCCACGTGCAGGGGGCGGCCGAAGCAGTCGCTGAGGTTGGCCGGGGTGAGCACGTCGGCGACCGGGCCCGCGGCGAGCACCCTGGCGTCGCGCATGAGCATGGCGTGCGTGGTCGTCGCCGGCACCTCCTCCAGGTGGTGGGTCACCGTGACGGTGGTCAGCACGGGCCGGGTGGCGGCCAGGTCCTCGACGGCGGTGATGAGGTCTTCGCGCGCGGGCAGGTCGAGCCCCGCGAACGGCTCGTCGAGCAGCAGCACCGCAGGGTCGGCCATGAGCGCCCTGGCGACCCTGATCCTGGCCCGCTCGCCCTGCGAGCACACGCGGAACTTCCGCTCGGCCAGGTCCTTGCAGCCGAGGTCGGCCAGCAGCCGGTGGGCGCGGTCGTGCTCGGCGTCGCCGTACTTGTCCCACAGCGGCACGCTCGTCGCCGTGTGCCCGGTGAGCACCACGGTGTGCGCGGTGGCGCCCTCCTCCTCCATCAGCTCCTCGTCGATGAGGCGCTGGCTCTCCGCGACGAGGCCGATGTGGCGGCGCAGCTCCCGCACGTCGACCCGGCCGAGCCGGTGCCCGAGCACCTTGACGGTGCCCTCACTGGGATGGCGCACGGCGGCCGCCAGCGACAGCAGCGTCGTCTTGCCCGCGCCGTTGGGGCCGAGGATCACCCAGTGATCGCCGTAGTCCACCTGCCAATCGACGCCGTCCAGTAGCGCTTTGCCGACAACCCGGACACCTACGCCTTCCAGTTCAACCACGTGCATCCCGCCACACTAGTGGGCCCTAGGATCCTGCGTTATGCGGCTGATGGACGGGCTGAGGTTCGCCCTGGGCACGTTGAGCGTGTTACCCGTGCGGGTCGAGCGGGTGGATCGGCAGGTGGCGGGGCAGGCGATGACGCTGGCCCCGGCGGTGGGGCTGCTGCTCGGGCTGCTCGCGGGGGCGGTGCTGCTGCTGCCCGCGCCGCCGCTGCTCGGGGCCGCGCTGGCGCTGGGGCTGCTGGCGCTGCTCACCCGCGGCCTGCACCTCGACGGGCTGGCCGACCTGGCCGACGGGCTGGGCAGCGGCAAGCCGGCCGACCAGGCGCTCGACATCATGAAAAAGTCCGACATCGGGCCGTTCGGCGTGGTCACGCTGGTGCTGACGCTGCTCGTCCAGGTCGCGGCGCTCGCCGACGCCGGGGTCTGGGCGCTGGTGACGGCGTGCGTGGCGGGGCGGCTGGCCCTGACGTGGGCCTGCCGCTCCGCCGTCCCCGCCGCCCGCCCCGACGGGCTGGGCGCGATGGTCGCGGGCACCGTACGGCGCCCGGCCGCCTGGCTCGCCACCGTCGCCGCACTGCTCGCCGCCGCCGTGATCGGCCTGCTCACCGCCCCCGGCGCCGGCCTCTGGGCCTGGGACGGGAACGACGAGCCGGCTCGCGAGCTTTCGGCCCGCCACATCTCCATGGCCGGCTCGTGCCCGGAGCCCGCCGAGCCCGGCCTGCGGTACGACGCCGACCCGGAGGCGTTCGTGACCGCGGTGGCCGTCTCGGAGGAGGACATGAGCCCCTCGGGCCGGTTCTCCGGGGTCGTGGTGGCGCCGGTGGCGCTGCTCGCCGGGCTCGGGACCGCCCTACTGCTGCTCGGGCACGCCCGGCGCCGTCTGGGCGGGATCACCGGGGACGTGCTCGGCGCCCTCGTCGAGACGGCCGCCGCCGCCACGCTCGTGGTGTACGCCATCCTCGGGTGAGGCGGGCCAGCCCGGGTGCGGCGGGCGTACCGGGAAGAAGCGGAGCAGCACGGCGGCCAGCAGCGCGAGCAGCGCCCAGCCGACCACGCCGGTCAGGCCGGCGAGCAGTTCGTTCGGCGGGTGGGCGGCATCGCCGAGCAGCAGCGCGACGGAGGCGATGGCGTTGACCGCGCCGTGCGCCACGACGGCGGGCCACACGCTGCCCGTTCGCAGCCGCAGCCACCCCAGCACCAGCCCGAGCAGTACGCAGAAGCCGATGAACACCAGCGCCGCCCAGGAGCCCAGCCTCGGGTAGTTGTAGCCGAGCAGCGTCAGCGGGGCGTGCCAGAGACCCCAGACGAAGCCGGACAGCAGCAGCCCGGCGAGCACGCCGTTGGTGGAGGTGAGCCGGGGCATCAGCCAGCCGCGCCAGCCCCATTCCTCCCCGAGCGCCGGGATCGCGTTCAGCACGGGCCCGGCGACGACGGCGATGACGATCTGCGTGATGGCCGGCGTGGTGAGGTCGGCGGGCGGCGTGACGCCCTGCGCCCGCCAGACCGCCTTCAGGAGGCTGAGGTGGTCGAGGTCGAGCGTGACCAGTCCCACGGCGGCGCTGATCCCCACGGAGAGGAACGCGAGCAGCGGCACGCCCAGCCAGGCCGCCGCCATGAGCGCGAGGGTGCGGCCCTTGCGCTCGCCGAGCGTCAGGCCCGTCCGCCTGGCCCACTGCCGGAACGGCGTGCGGGAGAGGGCCCACACCCCGAGCACGCCCACGCTGGGCGTGAACATCATGAGCGTGCCCAGCACCATCATCAGCGGCGAGCCGAGCCCGCCGCCGAACCACAGGGGCAGCGCGACGGCCCAGGACAGCCCGAAGGCCAGGACGGTGAAGACGAGCAGAGGTCTTTTCATGAGGGGACTCGCTCCGCTATGAGGGCGTTGATGAGGGAGGCGCCGCGCTCGGCGTCGTCGATGCTGATCGCCAGCCGCCCGCCGGAGCGGTAGCGCAGGACCAGGCATTCGCCGCCGCGCAGCATGATGGTGGCGCGGCCGGGCAGCCCGCGGAAGCCCCAGCCGCCGACCTCGCCGGGCGAGAGCCGCTCGCACCAGGCCGACTCGATCTTCGACAGGGGGATCCGGCGCGCCGGCCAGCCGAGCGGGCCGAAGCCGATCGTGACCGCGTCGTCGCCGGCCCTGACGGAGAGCGCCGAGCCGGCCAGCGCGGCGACGAGCACGATCGCGAACCCGGGCAGCAGCCGGGGCACGAGCCCGCCGGACGTCACGCCCAGGATGGTGAGCGCGCCGGTGACGGCGACGCCGGCCAGCGCCAGGGCGCTGACGGCGGCGAGCCACCGGTTGTCCACGCGGCTGACCCAGACGGCCCGCTGGCCCGCCCGGAGCCTGAGCGCGGGCGGCGCCGCGTCCCGGGGGGACGGCTCGTCGGGGGCGCCCTTACCCAGGTAACCGACCAGGGACCCGGCGACGGCCGCGGCGGCGATCACCAGCGGGACGTGCCAGCCGGGCAGCAGGGTCGCGCGCCAGCTCGGGGCGTCGAGGTTGACGGCCAGCGTGGAGGCGTCCGCGCCGAGCAGGAGCACCCCGGACGCGGCCATGCCGGCGTAGGAGGTGACCCGCGCGGCGCGCCGGTCGCGGGCCCGGCCGAGCAGGAGGAACAGCAGCCACAGCCCCGTCCACAGGATCACGGTCGTGATCACGTGGGCGGTGACCGAGTTGGAGCCGTCGGGCACGGCGCCCGAGGTGCCCCAGTGGGTGGCCATGGGGTCGGGGAGCCGGTCGCGCAGCGCCAGGGGCCCCAGGAGCAGCGCGGCGGCCACGGCGAGCCACCACACGACGGCGACGACACGGGCTCTCACGTCAGTTCCTCCACGATGGTGATGAGGTCTTCACGGCTGTAGCCGTACTTCTTGGCCTCGTCGAGCAGTTCGCGTGCGCGTTGCACGAGCAGGGCGCGCCCGTCGGCGCGGCGCGCCACGCTGACGCCGCGGCCCCTCCTGAACTCCAGCAGCCCTTCGTCGCGCAGGTCGCGCAGCGCGCGCAGCACGGTGTTGGGGTTGATGCCCAGCGCGGCGGCCAGGTCGCGGGCCGGCGGCAGGCGGTCGCCCGGCCGGTAGGAGCCCTCGCCGATGGCGCGGCGGATGGCGCCCGCCACCTGTTCGTGGAGGGGGCGCGCGTCGTTGAGATCGAGCGTCAGCAGCATGGTGCTAATGACACTAGCACCATTAATCAGATCGTGCTGACCGGCGATTGGTAGGATGAACCCCTGTTTGTGAGTACGTAGAAGACGTGGATAGCATCGGTTTACGTGACCACTGTGCGGCTGAACTCAGCAGATCCCGTCTCTGTCGACACCGACGCGTTGATCGTCGGTTTCCGCCCCGGCCAGGACGGCCCCGTGCCCGCGGTGGGCGCCGAGTCCCTTGACGCCGCCTTCGGTGGCAAGCTCGCCGCGTCGCTCGGCGCCGTGGCGTTCACCGGCAAGGCGGGCGAGCTGGCCAAGCTGCCGACGTTCGGCGCCATCGCCGCCCCGGTGCTGGTCGCCGTGGGCCTGGGCGACTCCCCCGCACCCGAGGGTCTGCGCCGCGCCGCCGGCGCCGCCGTCCGCTCACTCGCCGGCACCGCGCGCGCCGTGCTCGCGCTGCCCGCCGGCACCCCCGAGGAGGCCGAGGCGGTCGCGCTCGGCGGCCTGCTCGGCGCCTACGCCTTCACCCGCTACCGCACCGCCGGCGAGCAGAAGGCCCCCGTCGCGGACCTCACGGTGGTCTCCGGGCAGTCCGGCGACGTGGCCGAGCGCGCGAGCGTGCTGGCCGAGTCGGTCTCCCTCGTCCGCGACCTGGTCAACACCCCGCCCTCCGACCTGTGGCCGGCCAGGTTCGCCGAGCTCGCCGAGCAGGCGGGCGCCGAGGCCGGGCTGAGCGTCGAGGTGCTCGACGACAAGCAGCTCAAGGACGCCGGCTACGGCGGCCTCATCGGCGTCGGCCAGGGCTCGGTCAACCCGCCGCGCCTGGTCCGCCTCGCCTACAGCCACCCCGAGGCCGGCAAGACGCTCGCGTTCGTCGGCAAGGGCATCACGTTCGACTCCGGCGGCCTGTCGCTCAAGCCGTCCGCCTCGATGGACTGGATGAAGTCCGACATGGGCGGCGCCGGCGCCGTGCTCGGCGCCCTCATCGGCATCGCCCGCCTCGGCCTGCCGGTCAACGCCGTCGGCTACCTCTGCCTGGCCGAGAACCTGCCGAGCGGCACCGCGCAGCGGCCCTCCGACGTCATCCACAGCTACAGCGGCAAGACCGTCGAGGTGCTCGACACCGACGCCGAGGGCCGCCTGGTCCTCATGGACGGCATCGCCCGCGCCGCCGAGGACGATCCCGACCTGATCGTCGACGTGGCCACCCTCACCGGCGCCCAGATCGTCGCGCTCGGCTGGCGCACCGCCGGCGTCATGGCCAACGACGACGCCATCAGGGAGCTCGTGGTCGAGGTGGCCACCGAGGCCGGCGAGGGCGCGTGGGGCATGCCGCTGCCCGAGGAGCTGCGCAAGGGCCTCGACTCCCCCGTCGCCGACATCGCCAACCTGCACCCCGAGCGCTGGGGCGGCATGCTGGCCGCGGGCATCTTCCTCAAGGAGTTCGTGCCCGAGGGGGTGCGCTGGGCGCACATCGACATGGCCGGGCCCGCGTTCAACAAGGGCGAGCCGTACGGTTACACACCGAAGGGCGGCACGGGCGCCATCACCCGCACCCTCATCGGACTCGCAGAGCGGCACGCGAGCATCTGAAACAAATGAAAAGATGACGGCATCACGAACACCCCGACAAGGAGCCTTCCCGTGGCCTATGACATCGTCGTCCTAGGGGGCGGCAGCGGCGGTTACGCCTGTGCCCTGAGGGCGGCTGAGCTGGGCAAGTCGGTCGCCCTGATCGAAAAGGACAAGATCGGCGGCACCTGCCTGCACAGGGGATGCATCCCCACGAAGGCCCTGCTGCACTCCGCCGAGATCGCCGACGAGACCCGCGAGAGCGAGTCGTACGGCGTCAAGGCCCGCTTCGAGGGCATCGACGTCCAGGGCGTGCACGCCTTCAAGGACAAGATCGTCACTCGGGCCTGGAAGGGCGTGCAGGGCCTGCTGAAGGCCGCGGGCGTCACGATCGTCGAGGGCGAGGGCCGTCTCGTCGGGCCCGACCGGATCCAGGTGGGCTCCGAGGTCTACGAGGGCCGCAACCTCGTCCTGGCCACGGGCTCGGCCCCCAAGTCGCTGCCCGGCCTCGAGATCGACGGTGAGCGCGTCATCACCAGCGAGCACACGCTCAAGATGGACCGCGTGCCCAGCTCGGTCATCGTGCTGGGCGGCGGCGTCATCGGCGTCGAGCTGGCCAGCGTCTACCGCTCGTTCGGCGCCGAGGTGACGATCGTCGAGGCGCTGCCGCACCTGCTGCCCACCGAGGAGGAGTCCAGCTCCAAGCTGCTGGAGCGGGCCTTCCGCCGCCGCGGCATCAAGTACGAGCTGGGCGTCTTCTTCGACAGCGCCAAGACCACCGAGACGGGCGTCGTCGTCACCCTGGCCAACGGCAAGACCCTCGACGCCGAGCTGCTGCTCGTCGCCGTCGGCCGCGGCGCCGTGTCGGCGGGCATGGGGTTCGAGGAGCAGGGCATCGCCATCGAGCGCGGCGCGGTCGTGGTCGACGAGCACTGCCGCACCTCCGTGCCCGGCGTCTACGCCATCGGCGACCTGATCCCCACCCTGCAGCTCGCGCACGCCGGGTTCGCCGAAGGCATCATGGTGGCCGAGCACATCGCCGGCCTCAACCCGCCGCCCATCGACTACGCGGGCGTGCCGCGCATCACCTACTCCGACCCCGAGGTGGCCTCCGTGGGCCTGACCTCGGCGCAGGCGGCCGAGCGCGGCATCGAGACCGTCGAGCAGGTCTACGACCTGGCGGGCAACCCCAAGAGCCAGATCCTCGGCACCTCGGGCGCCGTGAAGGTCATCGCCCAGAAGGACGGCCCGGTCGTGGGCGTCCACATGGTGGGGCGGCGCATCGGCGAGCTCGTCACCGAAGGCCAGCTCATCTACAACTGGGAGGCCCTGCCCGCAGAGGTCGCCCAGCTCATCCACGCACACCCGACCCAGTCCGAGGCCATGGGTGAGGCGATGCTGGCCCTGGCCGGCAAGCCGCTGCACGTACACAACTAGTCCAGCCCTCGAGATCAGAACGCGAGAGAAGAATAACGATGCCGGTCTCCGTACAGATGCCCCAGCTCGGCGAGAGCGTTACCGAGGGCACGGTAACCCGTTGGCTGAAGAAGGAGGGCGAGCGCGTCGAGGCCGACGAGCCGCTCCTCGAGGTGTCGACCGACAAGGTCGACACCGAGATCCCGTCGCCGTCCGCCGGCGTGCTCACCAAGATCGTCGTCGCTGAGGACGAAACGGTCGAGGTCGGCGCCGAGCTCGCGATCATCGACGAGAACGGCCAGCCGGGCGCTGCGGCCCCCGCTCCCGAGGCGGCCCCCGCGCCGGCTCCCGAGCCCGAGCCCGCTCCGGCCCCGCAGCCCGAGCCCGCGCCCGCCCCGCAGGCCTCCTCGATCCCGCAGCCGGCCCCGGCCCAGCCCGCCCCGGCCCCCGCGCCTGCCCCGGCTCCGGCTCCGGCCCCCGCTCCGGCTCCTGCGCCCCAGGCCGCCCCCGCGCCGCAGGCCGCTCCCCCGGCCCAGCCGGCCGCGCCCTCCGGCGACAGCCCCTACGTGACGCCGCTGGTGCGCAAGCTCGCCAACGAGCACGGGGTCGACCTCGACTCCATCAACGGCACCGGCGTCGGCGGCCGCATCCGCAAGCAGGACGTCCTGGAGGCCGCCAAGGCGCAGCGCGAGCAGGCCGCTGCCGCCGCCCAGCCGGCCGCCCAGCCCGCCGCGCAGGCTCCCGCCCCCGCTCAGGCCGCCGCCCCGGCCCCGGCCGCCCAGGCTCCCGCCGCGGCGCCCGAGCCCGTCGAGGTCGACACCACCCTGCGCGGCCGCACCGAGAAGATGTCGCGCCTGCGCCAGACGATGTCCAAGCGCCTGGTCGAGTCGCTGCAGACGGCCGCCCAGCTCACCACCGTCGTCGAGGTCGACGTCACCAAGATCGCGCGGCTGCGCGACCAGGCGAAGGCCGACTTCCAGCGGCGCGAGGGCGTCAAGCTCACCTTCATGCCGTTCTTCGAGATGGCCGCCATCGAGGCGCTCAAGCAGCACCCCAAGCTCAACGCGACGATCAACAACGAGACCATGGAGGTCACGTACTTCGACGTCGAGCACCTCGGCATCGCGGTCGACACCGAGCGCGGCCTGATCGCGGCCGTCATCAAGAACGCCGGCGACCTCAACCTCGCCGGGCTCGCCCGCAAGACCGCCGACCTCGCCGAGCGCACCCGCGCCAACAAGGTGACGCCCGACGAGATCACCGGCGGCACGTTCACACTGACCAACACCGGCAGCCGTGGCGCCCTGTTCGACACGCCGATCCTCAACCAGCCGCAGGTCGGCATGCTGGGCACCGGCGCCGTCGTCAAGCGGCCCGTCGTGATCGACACGCCTGAGGGCGAGGTCATCGCGGTCCGGTCCATGGTCTACCTCGCGCTGACCTACGACCACCGCCTGGTCGACGGCGCCGACGCGGCCCGCTTCCTGACGACGATCAAGCGTCGCCTGGAGGAGGGGCGCTTCGAGGCGCAGCTCGGCCTCGCGTAACCTCGCACCTCCGGGTCTGTGATCGGCCGGGCGGCTCCCACGGGACCGCCCGGCCCTTCACTGTCCCGGCTCTCTCGCACGGGCCACTCACTGTCCCACGCCCGGACGCCCTCCCACGCCCGGACGCCCTCCCACGCCCGGACGCCCTCCCACGCCCGGACGCCCTCCCACGCCCGGACGCCGTCCCACGAGCGGGCGCCGTCAGGTGGGCCGGGCTGTGGAGTGCAGCGGTGCGGCGTGTGCGGGGCGTGCGGACCGGCGAGTGAGGGGGGCCGGGCGTAGTGTGCAGGTATGGCGATCATCGTGACGGGCGCGTCCGGGCTGCTCGGGACGGCGCTGGTGGCGGCGCTGCGGGCCGGTGGGCGAGAGGTGGTGCGCCTGGTGCGCAGGCCGCCCCAGGGGGACGGCGAGGCGTTCTGGGACCCGGCGGAGCAGGTGGTGGACCTGGCCGCGCTGGAAGGGTCGCAGGCCGTCGTGCACCTGGCGGGCGCGTCGATCGCCGGGCGGCGCTGGACGCCGGCGTACAGGCGGGAGCTGGTCGAGAGCCGCACGCGGGGCACGCGCGTGCTGGTGGACGCGCTGCGCGAGCTGTCGCGCCCGCCCGAGGTGCTGCTGTCGGCCTCCGGCATGGACTTCTACGGCGACACCGGCGACCGGGTGATCGACGAGGGGCAGGGCAAGGGCCGCGGGTTCCTGGCCGACCTGTGCGAGGCGTGGGAGGCCGAGGCACGGCGGGCGGGCGAGGCCGGCATCAGGACGGTGCAGGCGCGCACGTCCCTGGTGCTGAGCAGGGACGGCGGCGCGCTCGGCCGGATCCTGCCGATCTTCAGGATGGGCCTGGGCGCGCCGCTCGGCACGGGCCGGCAGTACTGGTCGTGGATCAGCATCGACGACTGGGTGGGCGCGGCCCTGCACGTGCTGCGGACCCCGGGCATCGAGGGCCCGGTGAACTTCTCGGCGCCGCAGCCGGTCACGAACGCCGAGTTCACCAGGACGCTCGGCAAGGCGCTGCGGCGCGGCACGGTGCCGATCCCGGTGCCGGCGTTCGCGCTGGCGGCGGGGCTGGGGGCGTTCGCCCGCGAAGGACTGCTGGTCAGCCATAGGCTGGAGCCGGCCAAGCTGACGGCCGGCGGCTACCGCTTCGCGCATACCCGCCTCGACGAGGCCCTGCGCGCCGTACTGTAGTTCCCCCGTCCATCCTTCTAGCATCCTGGAGAGATCTGACATGAGCCGGTCAGGGCAGTCGCACATCCTCGCCATCGGAGGCGGGTCGTTCCGTGCCAGCAGGCGCCACGGCCAGATCGAGGCCGGCGGGCTGCTGCGGTACGGCCTCGACCTGACCGGGCAAGACCGTCCGAAGCTGGGCCTGGTGGCCACCGCCACGGGCGACTCGGCCGACTGGCTGCTGAAGATGTACGGCGCGTTCGCGGGCTGGGACGTCGAGCTGAGCCACCTGACGGTGTTCCCGATGCCGAACGTGCCGGACCCGCGGGCGTGGATCCTGGAGCAGGACATGATCTATGTCAGCGGTGGCAGCGTGGCCAACCTGATGGCGTTGTGGCGCCTGCACGGACTCGACGAGGCGTTCGAGGAGGCGTGGCGGGCCGGGGTCGTGCTGTCGGGGCAGAGCGCGGGCGCGCTGTGCTGGCACGTCGGGGGCAACACCGACTCCTTCGGGCCCGACCTGCGGGTGTGGGCCGAGGGGATGGCGCTGCTGCCGTTCTCGTGCGGGGTGCACTACAACTCCGAGCCGCAGCGGCGGGAGCTGCTGCAGCGGTCGGTGGCCGAGGGCGAGCTGCCCGGCGGGTACGCCGCCGACGAGGGCGTGGCCCTGCACTACGTGGGCACGGAGTTCATCCAGGCGGTGAGCGTCGAGCCGGCCGGTTACGCGTACAAGGTCGAGACCGACGACGCCGGGAAGGTAAAGGAGTTCAGGATCGAGCCACGTTTGCTGACCCCCTGATTACCCTTCGAGGGTGAGGGAACGGCACAATAGGCTCATGCGCCCCATCCCCGGGGACGATCCCCACGCACTCGCCATCGTCCGCCTCGGTGTCGACGTCCCCTACGAGCAGGCCTGGTCGTTGCAGCGCTGGGTGCACGGCAAGCGGGTCGCCGGAGAGCTCACCGACACCGTCCTGATCCTCGAGCACGCGCCCGTCTACACGGCGGGCAAGCGCACCGCCCCGCACGAGCGGCCCTCCGACGGCACCCCCGTCGTCGACGTCGACCGCGGCGGGCGGCTCACCTGGCACGGTCCGGGGCAGCTCGTGGCCTACCCGATCGTGGCGGTCTCCGACGTGGTGGCGTTCGCCTGCCGCCTGGAGGACGCAATGATCCAGGTGTGCGCCGACTTCGGCGTCACCGCGAGGCGGGTGGCCGGCAGGGCCGGGGTCTGGGCGCTCGGCGACCCGGCTCTCGGCCTGCCCGACCGGCAGCTCGGCGCGGTCGGGCTGCGGATGGCGCGCGGGGTGACCATGCACGGCTTCGCGCTCAACTGCGCCAACGATCCCCGCTGGTTCAACCGCATCGCGCCGTGCGGCATCCCCGACGTGGGCGTCTCCTCCCTCTCGGCCGAGACGGGGCGGCGCATCGTGGTCGAGGAGGTCATGCCGATCGCGGAGAAGCGGCTGGCGGAGGCGCTCGGCAAGGAGCCGTTCGACCTGCACGAGGAAGACCTGCTCCGCCGCTGACGCATTTGTCCGGCGACGACCTCCTGCGCCGGGCGGATCCGTGCGGCAAGCACCTCCTTCGCCGCCGGCCGGAGAGGTTGACCAAATCGGCATCTGGTAGCCGCGCGTTCCGGGCTTACCATCGCCTTTGTGACGCGTCTTTGCGCCCTCGTGCTCGCGCTCGTGGTGCACCTGCTGACGCTGGCGTTCGTCGCGCTGGGCGGGTGGATCATCCTGCGTGAGCCAGGATCGATACTGTCGTGGCTCCTCGGCGGCGTGAGCCTGGCCATCGGGTGGGCGTTGCGGCCCCGCCTGGGCCGGTTGCCCGCCGACGCCGATGTGCTCGACCGCGCCGCCGCCCCCGAGCTGTACGCGGTGGCGGACCGGGTGGCCGACCGGGTGGGGGTGAAGCGGCCCAGCAAGGTCGCGGTACGTGACCTCGCCACCCGCACCGGCTACGACCGGATCGGGGTGGCGCGCACCCCCGTGCTCATGGTCGGGCTGCCCCTGTGGCTGGCGCTGTCGCCCAAGCAGCGGGTGGCCCTGCTGGCCAGGACGTACGCGCGGCTGCCGACCGGTGACGAGCGGGTCGTGACCGAGGCGCTGGCCACGCTGGAGTGCTGGCGCGACGCCCTGGTGGGCCCCGGCGCCGGGCCGTTGCAGGCCCGCTCCGACGCCCAGGACAAGATCGCCACCACCAATCCGATGGCGTACGACGCGATGGCCTCCCCGTTCGGCGTGACGGGGCTGCTCGGCCGGCTGGTCGGCCGGGTGCTCGGCGGCCCGGTCCTGCTCACCCGGTACGTGCTGACCCGCCTGGCGCGCGCCGGCGAGAGCCGCGTCCAGGCCAGGCACCGGGCGCTGGCATTGCGCGTGGCCACGGAGGAGGAGCTGGCCGAGCTGGAGGCGCTGGAGGAGCGCGGCGGCTACGTGGCGCCGATGCAGGCGGCGGCGCTGCGGGGCGAGAGCGTGTCGGCGATCCGGCGTACGGTGCTGACGAAGTTCCAGCTCACGGCGGACGGCGTGTTCCCCTCGCCCCCGCACAGCGAGCTGCTCGGCAACGAGCAGTCCGACCGGATCGACGAGGAGCTGGCGGCCCACTACGCGCGGGCGATCCGCGGCTTCGGCCTCATCTCCTGACCCTCGACGAGGTCGCTGTCGCGGCGGACGTAAGCTGAGACCGTGACCGTTGCTCCTGAAGGCCGAAAGCTCCTCCGCCTGGAGGTGCGTAACGCCGAAACCCCTATCGAGCGCAAGCCCCCGTGGATCAAGACCAAGCTGAGGACGGGCCCCGAATACACCGAGCTGAAATCGCTCGTGCGCCGGGAGGGCCTGCACACGGTCTGTGAAGAGGCGGGCTGTCCGAATATCTACGAGTGCTGGGAGGATCGCGAGGCGACCTTCCTGATCGGCGGCGACCAGTGCACCCGCCGCTGCGACTTCTGCCAGATCGACACGGGCAAGCCCAAGGAGTACGACCGCGACGAGCCGCGCCGGGTCGCCGAGTCCGTCCAGCAGATGGGCCTGAAGTACGCGACCGTGACCGGCGTGGCGCGCGACGACCTGCCCGACGGCGGCGCCTGGCTCTACGCCGAGACCGCCCGCCAGATCCACGCGCTGCTGCCCGACTGCGGCGTGGAGCTGCTGGTGCCCGACTTCAACGGCAACCGCGAGCAGCTTGAGGAGGTCTTCTCCAGCAAGCCCGAGGTGTTCGCGCACAACGTCGAGACGGTGCCGCGGATCTTCAAGCGCATCCGTCCCGCCTTCCGCTACGAGCGCTCGCTCGCGGTGATCACGATGGCGCGCGAGGCCGGGCTCGTCACCAAGTCCAACCTGATCCTGGGCATGGGCGAGACGCGCGAGGAGATCGTCGAGGCCATGCGCGACCTGCACGCGGCCGGCACCGACCTGCTGACGATCACCCAATACCTGCGGCCGACGCCGCGCCACCACCCGGTGGAGCGGTGGGTGAAGCCGGAGGAGTTCGTGGAGCTGCAGGCCGAGGCCGAGGCGATCGGGTTCGCCGGGGTGCTGTCGGGGCCGCTGGTGCGCTCGTCGTACCGCGCGGGCCGGCTCTACAAGCAGGCCATCGAGGCCCGCCAGAACGCCTGAACGCCGAGGGCCGTCGAGGCCGGTCGGATCGCCTGAACAAGCACGCCGAGGCCCGCTTGGGTGTGGCTTCGTGAGAGCCCCGGGATGACCTCCCGGGGCTCCTTCATGTCGGGAAATATGGCGTTTCTTCCGGGTGCGTGTGAACGGGCTAGCATGACAGGCCGCAGCCGAGGGAGGGCGACGCGCATGGCCGTTCTGATCCGCACCAGTGACCTGCCGGCCGCACGTCGCCACGACGCCTGGCGCGGCATCGTCTGCGACACGCTCGGGCCGCTCGACCTGCGCATCGACCCCGACGCGCCGTTACATGGCGAGATCGAGTTCGGCAAGCTCGGCAGCGTGGGCGTCGGCCGCATCCAGACCTCCACCCCGCACAGCGTGCACCGCACCTCCGGCCTGATCCGCCGCGACAACCCCGAGCTGTACCGCGTGGTGCTCACCCTGTCGGGCAGCCCGCGCCTGTCGCAGGACGGCCGCAACACGCAGCTCAGCCGGGGCGAGTTCGCGATCTACGACTTCTCCCGGCCGTACGAGCTGGCCTACGACTCGGCGGTGTGGCTGGCGGTGTTCAGCGTGCCGCGCGGGCAGCTCGCCGTCCCGGCCGACGCGGTGGCGGAGCTGGCCGCGCTGCCCATCACGGCCGAGTCGGGGGCCGCCGCGCTGGCCGTGCCGCTGCTGCGGCGGGTGGCGCTGGACCACGACACCTACCGGCCCGGCAGCGCCGCGCGGCTGTCCGGCGTGGTGGCGGACCTGGTCAGCGCCGCCGTGGCGGAACGCCTGGACCAGGCCCGGTCGCTGCCCGCCGACGCCCGGCAGCGGACGTTGCTGATGGAGGTGCACGCGTTCATCGAGCAGCGGCTGGGCGACGCCGAGCTCGACCCGGCGACCGTCGCCGCGGCCCACCACATCTCCGTGCGCTACCTGCACCGGCTGTTCGAGTCGGAGAACACGACGGTGGCCGCCTGGATCCGGCAGCGCCGTCTCGAACGGTGCCGCGCCGAGCTGATCTCGGGCGGCAAGCAGTCGGTCAGCACGATCGGCGCCCGCTGGGGGCTGCCGGATGCCGCCCATTTCTCCAGGTTGTTCCGGCAGGCGTACGGGATGCCGCCGGCGGAGTACCGCCGCGCCCACACCGTCCGCTGACCCTCAAGGCACCCGCCTCCCGTGCGCTGATCCTCAAGGCACCCGCCTCCCGTGCGCTGATCCTCAAGTTCCCTGGCACCCAGATCCAAGACCGGCGGGGCCCTCCCGCAGCACACTTGAGTCACAGCACGCGCAAGAGAAGGGATGCGGAGATGCAGCTTTTCGTCAACGTCCCGGTCAAGGACCTCGACCGGTCGGTCAAGTTCTTCACCGAGCTCGGCTTCAACCTGTTCGGCATGGGCCAGGGCCTCGCCTCGGTCATCATCAGCGAGCAGACGCAGGTCATGCTGCTGGAGGAGCCGGTGTTCGGCTCGTTCACCACCAAGGAGATCGCCGACGCGAGCAAGAGCACCGAGGCGATCCTGGTGCTGGGCGTGGAGAACCCGGCCGCGGTCGACGAGCTGGTCGACAAGGCCCTGGCGGCCGGGGCCACCCCGGCGGGCGTCCCGCAGGAGGGCGGCCCCCGCTACCAGCGCGGCTTCGCCGACCTGGACGGGCACCACTGGGAGGTGCTGTGCCTGGTGCCACCGGCCGAGTGAAGCGGGACACGATCATGCCTGATGTGGTGAAGTCGCCCGACGGGACCCTCATCGCCTACGACCGGCACGGCGAGGGGCCCGCGGTCGTCCTGGTGCAGGGCGCGTTCACGGACCGGCGGCATCCGCTGATGACCGCGATCGCGACCGGGCTGTCGCGGTGGTTCACGGTCTACAACTACGACCGGCGCGGGCGCGGCGGCAGCGGCGACACGCAGCCGTACGCGGTGGAGCGGGAGGTCGAGGACCTTGCCGCCGTCATCGGGGCCGCCGGCGGGTCGGCCATGGTGTTCGGCGGGTCGTCGGGCGCGGCGCTGGCCCTGGAGGCGGCGGTCGCGATCCCGGGCATCTCGAAGCTGGCCGTGTGGGAGCCGCCCTACCACGTGGACGACAGCGCGCCCGCCCTCCCCCTCGACTTCGCCGAGCGGCTGTCCCTGCTGGCCGAGACGGGCAACCGCGCGGAGGCGGTGGAGCTGTTCCTGGTCGAGGCGGCCGAGGTGCCGCGCGAGGCCGTGGCCGGCATGCGGTCGCACCCCGCCTGGGCGGAGATGGAGGCGGTGGCGCACACGCTGGCGTACGAGGCGGCCGTGCTCGGCCCCGGCAACGCGCTCCCGGCCGCCCTCCTGGCCGACATCACGCAGCCGACGCTGGTGCTCAACGGCGCCGACAGCCCGGCGTGGATGGCGAACGCGGGGCTGGAGGTGGCGGCGGCGGTGCCGGGGGCGGTGCGGCGCGTCCTGGAGGACCAGACGCACAACGTGGCGCCGGAGGCGCTGGTACCGGAACTGCTGGAATTCTTCGTGACCGCCTGACGCCCCCGGCGCCGGGCGGGCGCATCGGACGGGGACGCCCGGCAGGCGCAGGAAGCGGGCACGTCCAGGCGGGGGTTCGGGGCGGCTCACGGGCCGGCTTTGCGTAACGCGAAGATAACAAACCTATCGGGCACTCGGTTTTCTGGGTGACACTGTGCTCGTGGACCTCGATGAACTGATCTCCCGCCTCGACCTGCCCACCAAGATCAGCCTGCTGACCGGCGCCGACATGTGGTCGCTGCCCCCGCTGCCCGAGATCGGGCTCGACCGGCTGGTGATGAGCGACGGCCCCATCGGCGTACGGGGCGAGCAGTGGAGCGCCGGCGCCCCCTCGATCGCCCTGCCCAGCCCGACGGCACTCGCGGCCACCTGGGACGTGGAGCTGGTCCGGCGGGCCGGCCGGCTGCTCGCCCAGGAGGCGCGGCGCAAGGGCGTGCACGTCCTGCTCGCGCCCACCCTCAACCTGCACCGCTCCCCCCTCGGCGGCCGGCACTTCGAGTGCTTCTCCGAGGACGCGTTCCTGACGGGCGAGATCGGCGCGGCGTACGTCGAGGGCGTGCAGGAGGGCGGGGTCGCCACCACGCCCAAGCACTTCGTGGCCAACGACTTCGAGACCGACCGCTTCACCGTGGACGTGGTGGTCGGCGAGCAGGCGCTGCGGGAGCTGTACCTGCGGCCGTTCGAGCGGGTGGTGGAGGCCGGGGCGTGGGGCGTGATGACGGCCTACAACTCGGTGAACGGGACCACCATGACCGAGCACTCCGAGCTGGTGAACGGCGTGCTGAAGGGCGAGTGGGGCTTCGACGGGTTCGTGGTGTCGGACTGGACGGCGGTGCGCTCGACCGAGGCCGCCGCACTCGGAGGCACCGACGTGGCCATGCCGGGGCCGTCGGGGCCGTGGGGCGCGCTGCTGGAGGCGGCCGTGCGGGAGGGCCGGGTGCCGAAGCCGGCCGTGGACGACCGCGTCCGCCGCATCCTCCGCCTGGCCGAACGCGTCGGCGCCCTCCATCCGGACGACCGCGTCGGCGCCCTCCATCCGGACGACCGCGCCGGCACCGCCGGCCCCGCGCCGATCGACGGGGTGGCGCTGGCGCGGGAGATCGCGGCTCGGGCCTTCACCCTGCTGACCAACGACGGTGTTCTGCCGTTGCGGGGCGGCCCGACGCTGGCCGTCATCGGGGCGGCGGCCCGGGAGGCGCGCGTGATGGGCGGTGGGAGCGCGCAGGTCTTCCCCGAGCGGGTCGTCTCGCCGCTGCAGGGATTGTCCGAGCGCACCGGCGTCCGGTACGCCCTGGGCACCGATCCGCGCATCCGCCTGGCTCCGATCCCCGGTCCCGTCACGGCGGAGTTCCTGGATGAGGCGGGGGTGGTGCTGAGGGAGGAGCGGCTGGCCGGCGGCGAGGCTCGGTGGCTGGGACAGCTGCCGCCTGGGGTGGATGCGGGACGGCTCAGGAACGTCCGGTTGCGGGCGGCGTACACGGCCGGATCGAGTGGTGAGCACGAGCTGTCGGTGGCCGGGGTGGGGGCGTTCAGGCTCGCCGTGAACGGCGAGGTCGTCCTCGACGAGAGCATCGGGCTGGACGGTGGCGATCCGGCCGCCGCGTTCCTGTCGCCGCCGGAGAGGCGGGTCGCCGTGGCGATGGCGGCCGGTGAGACGTACGAGGTGGTCGTCACGCATCCGGCCGGCACGTTCGGCGGGATGGCGGTGGTGTCGTTCACGCTCGGGCACGCGGAGCCGGCGCCCGGCGAGGACGAGCAGCTGGCCGAGGCGGTGCGGGTGGCCCGCGAGTGCGACGTGGCGGTGGTGGTGGCCGCGACGACGCCGGAGGTGGAGAGCGAGGGGTTCGACCGGGCGGACCTGCGGCTGCCGGGGCGCCAGGACGAGCTGATCAGCGCCGTGGCGGCGGCGAACCCGCGCACGGTGGTCGTCGTCAACGCGGGCTCGCCGGTGGAGATGCCGTGGCTGCCGGAGGTGGCGGCGGTGCTGCTGACCTGGTTCCCCGGGCAGGAGGCGGGGGCCGCGCTGGCGGACGTTCTCTTCGGTGACGCCGAGCCCGGCGGGCGGCTGCCCACGACGTGGCCGGAGCGGCTGGCGGACGCGCCGGTGCCGGCGGTGACGCCCGTGGACGGGAAGGTGTGCTACGACGAGGGCGTGTTCGTCGGCTATCCGGCGTGGCGGCGGGCCGAGCGGGCGCCGGCGTTTTGGTTCGGGCACGGCCTCGGGTACACGACCTGGTCGTACGACTCGATCGCGGCCGAGGGGAGCACCGTGACCGTGGCCGTCACGAACACCGGCACGCGCCCCGGGCGGGAGGTCGTGCAGGTGTACGCGGGGCCGCGCCGGACGCTGGCCGCGTTCGACGTGGTCGAGGCGGAGCCGGGGCAGACCGTGGTCACGACGCTGTTCCTGCCGGAGCGGGCCTTCCAGGTGTGGGAGGACGGCTGGCGCACGGTCGAGGGCGAGCACCTGGTGGAGGTGGGCCGCAGCGCGGCGGACCTCAGGCTGTCGGCAACGGTGAAGATCTAGTCACAGCCGGAGAACGGCCGGGGCGCGTTTTCCATAGTGCACCAGTTGGTTTGTATCCTTCTGAGCATGGCAAAGTCCGAGGACTCAGAGAAGCCGGGGCGCATCAAGCAGCTCCGCATGATCGCGCAGATCATCAAGCAGGCCAACCCCAAGGGGATGCCGATCGTCTTCCTCTCGGCGGTGGGCACGCTGGCTGTGGTCGTCGTGATCGGTCTGGTCACGGGCTACTTGTGGTATTCGGTGTTCATCGGCGTCCTGGCCGCGCTCACCGTCGGCCTGGTGGTGTTCGGCCAGCTCGCGCAGCGGGCCCAATACTCGATCCTGCACGGCCAGACCGGTGCGGCGGCGGCCGTGCTGCAGGGCATGCGCGGCAACTGGCAGGTGACGCCGGCCATCGCGGTCAACCGCGACCAGGACCTCGTGCACCTCGTGGTGGGGTACCCGGGTGTCGTGCTGGTGTCCGAGGGGCCGGGCAACCGGGTGGCGAAGATGCTGAAGGCCGAGAAGCAGCGCATCTCGCGGGTGGTGCTGGGTGTCGAGATCTACGACGTTCAGTGTGGTGACGGCGAGGGGCAGGTGCCGCTCGGCAAGCTGCAGCGGCACCTGATGAAGCTGCCGCGCAACCTGAAGAAGCCGTCGGTCAACGAGGTGAAGGACCGGCTGCGTTCGCTGCCGCGCAACATGCCGATGCCGAAGGGCCCGATGCCCAAGGGCGCCCGCATGCCGCGCGGCCCGAAGATGCGCTAGTGCCGTCCCCCGCGTCCCGGCCCGGAGAGACGCCGGTGCCGTCCCCCTCGTCACATCCCGAGGAGACGCCGGCGCTGTCGGCTTCGTCACGGGCCAATCGTGGCTGGTGGGACGGCAACGCCGACGACTACCAGGTCGAGCACGGCTCCTTCCTGCGCGACGACGGGTTCGTGTGGGGCCCTGAGGGGCTCGACGAGGCCGACGCGCGGCTGCTCGGCGACGTGCGCGGCCGGCAGGTGCTGGAGATCGGCTGCGGGGCCGCCCAGTGCGCCCGGTGGCTGGTGCGGCAGGGGGCGCGGGTGGCGGCGTTCGACATCTCGCACCGCCAGCTCCGCCACTCGCAGCGCATCGACCTCGACACAGGGGTGCGCGTCCCGGTGGTGCAGGCCGACGCGGAGGCGCTGCCGTTCGCCGGCGGCTCCTTCGACGTGGCCTGCTCCGCCTACGGGGCGCTGCCGTTCGTGGCGGACCCGGTGGCGGTCTTCCGCGAGGTGCGCCGGGTGCTGCGGCCGGGCGGGCGGTTCGTGTTCTCGGTGAGCCATCCCGTCCGGTGGGCGTTCCCGGACGATCCGGGGCCGCGCGGGCTGACGTCCGACCGGTCGTACTTCGATCGCACGCCGTACGAGGAGCGTGACGAGCGCGGCGCGCTCACCTACGTCGAGCACCATCGCACGATGGCCGACTGGGTGAATCTGCTGGCCGCCTCCGGGCTGACGATCGCCGGGCTGGTGGAGCCCGAGTGGCCCGAGGGGCATGAGCGGGTGTGGGGCGGCTGGAGCCCCCTGCGTGGCCGTCACCTGCCCGGCACGGCCATCTTCACCTGTGTGAGTTGTTAGCGCGCGTACCTGGCGGCCATGGCGTGGAAGACCTCCTTGGGCTCCCAGCGGGTCTCGTCGAGCATCCTGATGACGCCGTACGAGCCGAGGTCGTCCTCGCCGAAGCGGTTGTAGGCGGCGTAGGTGAACCACAGGGCGGTCTCCACGCCCTCCGCCTCGAAGATGTCCAGCAGCTCGTTGAAGTAGCGGACCTGCTCGCCCTCGTCGCGCACCGCGCCCTCGGGCACCACCCAGGCCATGCCGCCCAGGTCGCCCGCCCCCTTGTAGGCGCAGGTGCCGAACTCGGTGACGGCGACCGGCTTGCCGTGCGTGAACAGGGCGCGCAGCTCGTCGGTGTAGTCGTGGGCGTTGTAGGCGGCGCGGTAGGCGTCCATGCTCACGACGTCGAACGGCGTCCAGTCGATCTGCTCCCAGGGCCCCGCGGCGTAGGTGATCCGCCCGCCGAACACCGGCCGGACCGCCTCCATCATCTGCGCGAGGTAGGCGTTGAAGCGCGGCATGACGTCCGTCATCAGGCCGCGCCACCAGTTCTCGTCGCCGGCCCCCATCGTGTTGAGCCGGTCGCGGTAGGTCTCGCCGTCGATGAAGCCCTTGCCGAAGGCGCTGGTCTCGCAGCCGGTGACGTAGACGACCTCGGCGCCCGTGCGGCGCAGGCTCTCGGCCAGCTCCGCGCCCGCGGTGAGGGCGGGGATCAGCTGTTCCTGGTCGAGGTCCACGGGGAACGGCGCGAACCACACCTCCAGCCCGGCGGCGGCGGCCCGCTCGCCGGCGACGGTCATCCGCCGCGGGTCCATCCCCGAGATCCGGACCACCTCGCAGTGCAGGTCGTCGGCGATGACGTGCATGTCGCGGGCGACGGTCTCGGGGTCGAACGTCTCGCGGGACGCCGAACCCGGCAGGAACCCCGTGTCGTAGTTGATCCCCTTTTTCACGATTTTTCTCCCTCGATGGATGAGAAGCCGTGCTCCAGGAGGTCGAAGGCCAGCTCGATCTCCTCCCCCAGCGACCGCTGCGCCTCCTCCAGCGGGACGCCCGTGGACAGCCGGTGGAAGAACGCCTCCTGCAACGTGGTGATGGCGGCGGTGACCTGCCCCGCCAGGAGCCACGGCACGAGGCCGCGGCCGGGCATCGCCGCGCCGAGCGCGGCGGCCAGCTCGGAGCGCTCGCCCATGGTCGTCTGGTACACGCCGGCGAGCAGGGCGGGGCTCGAGGAGATGACCCGCACCCGCACCAGCAGCCCCTCGACGTCCACCCCGCCCATGCCCTGCCGGGCCATCCCGCGGTAGTGCTCGCGCAGGGCGTCGAGCGGCGACTGGCCCTCGCGCCGCCCGGCCACGATCGCCGCGTGGTCGTCCTTGATCGCGTCGAGGACCAGGCACTCCTTGCTCGGGAAATAGTTGAACAGGGTGACCTTGGCGACCCCGGCCGCCTCGGCGACCTCGTTGACCGTCACGGCGTCGTAGCCGCGCTCGTCGAACAGCCGCAGTGCCACCTCGGAGATCCGCCGCCGGGTCTCCTCCTTCTTGCGCTCCCTGAGCCCCGCCATCATGCGGACAGCATAAACCGTACCGGGTTTAAATTTAAACCCGGTACGGCTTTCAGGCTGAAGGACTACATCCGGACGACCATCGTGTTGGACGCGCGGTCGTGGATCCCCCGGTGGTCGCGATCCCAGATCGCGGCCGGGACGACCAGCGCCAGCAGCACCGTGCGCACCGCGACCGGCAGCAGCCTCGGGTCACCGCCGTCCATCGCGGCGACCCTGATGCCCATCAGCCGGTGCCCGAACGTCTGGCCCATCCAGCCGACCAGCACGAGATACTGCAGCGCGAACACCAGCACCGGCGCCCACGGCGACTCGGCGGGGTTCATCCGGAGCAGCAGCTGCACCACCACCCACGTGCAGATCATCCAGTCGATGACGAGCGCGCCGATCCTGCGGCCCCAGCCCGCGATCGACCCGCTGCCCTCCTCGGGCAGCCCCAGGCGCTCGCCGGGATATCCGAGATCGATACCGGCGGACCTGACCCCGCCCAGCCAGGTCTGCGTCCACCGAGGCTCGTTCCTGCTCATGCCTCCACGGTAGCCGCCCGGGGGGCCGGTCCGGATTGTGACCCAACCGCGTCACCGACCCGCCATCATGGACGCCATGCCACACGGGGATGATCTCGACCAGCGCTTCAACGAGCTGGTCGCGCAGATAGACGCCGAGCAGCGGCGCAAGATGCGGGCGGCGGCGAAGAAGGGCGCCAAGGCGTCACGGCGGGCCAGGAACGCGGAGCGGGAGCGCTTACGCCCGGCCGCCACCACCTGGGAGGACCCGGCCCCCCGGCGCGGGGGCAGGCGGATCTGGCCGGCGCTGGCGGGGGTGACGGCGGTGGTCACGGCCGCGAGCCTCGTCCTCACGCTCCGGCCCAGCCTGCTCACGCCGGTGGGCGCGGTGCCGGAGGAGACGATGCCGGTGGCGGCCCCGCCGGCCTCGATGAACGCGGGGCCGGTCCCCGAGGAGACGACACCGGTGCGGCCCACCGCGCAGGGGCCCTTCGCGGGATCACCGGCGGAGGGGTGGGCCGAGGGCGCCGACGGTTTCGACCTGCCCAAGGCGAAGGCGACCGGCGGCCTGTCGGAGAAGGACGTGGCCAAGGGGATCGAGCGGACCCGCGCCTTGCTGGCGGCCGCCCACCTCGACCGCAAGACGCTCTTCGGGGGCCATCCGGCGGCGTTCGTGAAGCTGCTGCCTCGCGACGAGCGGTCGTGGTTCACCAAGCGGCTGCACCGCGAGGGCCGCGACGGCACCCGCTCGTGGGTGACCAGCTTCGCGCCCAAGACGGCCGAGCGGGCCAGCGACGTGGTCAAGGTGCGCGGCAGGACGAAGCTGTCGTCGTTCCGGCTGGACGGGCGCAGGGGCGCCAAGCTGGAGACCGACCACATCATCGTGCACGCCGTCCAGCGGCCGGGGCAGCCGGAGACCGCCATCCGCCTGGTGACGCGCCAGCGCGGCACGTTCCTGGTCTACCGGGAGGGAGGCGAGCTGGTCGTGTGGGTGCGACAGATGGGCGGGAGCGCGACGCCCGCCCGGTGCGACGTGGACGACGCCTACATCCACCCCTTCTACGCCGACTCCGCCCCCAGTACGAAGCGGCCGGAAGGCGCGCCCGTGGACCCGTACGACCTGGACGCGCCCGACCCCGACGGCGACTGCCACGCCTCCAAGCGCACGTGAGCACGCCCCCCGCGACGGCTTCGCGGCACCCTGACCCTGCGTAACACGTGCGAAACAATCGAGACACCGTACGGAAACGGCCGCGCCCTAGCGTCGCAATGATGGCCAGTCCCCAGGGAGGTTCGAGAGTGTTCAACTCCGCCGACGACGTCCTGAAGTTCATCAGTGACGAAGGGGTGCAGTTCGTCGATGTCAGGTTCACCGACCTGCCGGGGACGACGCACCACTTCACCTTCCCGGTTGAAAACTTCAGCGCGAGCGTCTTCACCGACGGACTCATGTTCGACGGCTCGTCGATCCGCGGCTTCCAGCAGATTCACGAGTCCGACATGCTCCTGCTGCCCGACCCGTCCAGCGCCGTGGTGGACCCGTTCCGCCAGCACAAGACGCTCAACCTGAACTTCTTCGTGCACGACCCGCTGACGGGCGAGGCCTACAGCCGCGACCCGCGCAACGTCGCCCGCAAGGCGGAGGAGTACCTCAAGGGCACGGGCATCGCCGACACGGTGTACTTCGGCCCGGAGGCCGAGTTCTACATCTTCGACGACGTCCGCTTCGAGACGAAGCAGAACGCCGGCTACTACTACATCGACTCCATCGAGGGCGCCTGGAACACCGGCAAGGCCACCGAGGGCGGCAACCTCGGCTACAAGCCGCGCTACAAGGGCGGCTACTTCCCCGTCCCGCCGATGGACCACTTCACCGACCTGCGCTCGGAGATGGTGCGCAACCTCATCGAGGTCGGCATCGACGTCGAGATGCAGCACCACGAGGTCGGCACGGCCGGTCAGGCGGAGATCGACTTCAAGTTCGGCACGCTGCTGAAGACGGCCGACAACCTGATGCTCTACAAGTACGTGATCAAGAGCACGGCGCTGGAGTACGGCCACACGGTCACGTTCATGCCCAAGCCGATCTTCGGTGACAACGGCTCCGGCATGCACTGCCACCAGTCGCTGTGGAAGGACGGCTCGCCCCTCTTCTACGACGAGGTCGGCTACGCGGGCCTGTCCGACACCGCCCGCTACTACATCGGCGGCCTGCTCAGGCACGCGCCGTCGCTGCTGGCGTTCACCAACCCGACGGTCAACTCCTACCACCGGCTGGTGCCGGGCTACGAGGCGCCGGTCAACCTGGTCTACTCGCAGCGCAACCGCTCGGCCTGCGTGCGCATCCCGATCACGGGCTCCAACCCGAAGGCCAAGCGCATCGAGTTCCGCGTCCCCGACCCGTCGTGCAACCCGTACTTCGCGTTCTCGGCGATGCTGATGGCCGGCATCGACGGCATCCGCAACAAGATCGAGCCGCCGGAGCCGGTCGACAAGGACCTCTACGAGCTGCCGCCGGAGGAGGCCCGCAACATCCCGCAGGTGCCGGGCTCGCTCACCGACGTGCTCAACGCGCTGGAGAGCGACCACGACTACCTGCTCGAAGGCGGCGTGTTCACGCCTGACCTGATCGAGACGTGGATCTCCTACAAGCGGGAGAACGAGGTCGACCCGATCCGGCTGCGCCCGCACCCGCACGAGTTCGAGCTTTACTACGACGTGTAGTCGTCCCGTCACGGCCCGGCATCCCATGAGGTGCCGGGCCGTTTCGCGTTGAGGGAGGGCCCCATAGGGTGTGATGATCGCGAGATGACTCCCAGTCGAACGGATGAGACATGACCCCCTCCTCACCGCTCACCCGCAGGGGCCTGCTCAAGCTCGGCGCCGGTGTCGCCGCCACCACCGCGCTGGCGCCCGTGAGTGCCGCCTCCGCCGCCGAGGGCCGCTTCGAGCTGACCGCCCCGTCGACGTCCCTCATCTGGCGCAAGGCCCTCCAGGACGAGACGGTCCTGCAGTCGTTCGCCATCGACAACGCCCACGGCCACATCTACACCGTCCAGGTCAAGAACGGCACCGGCTCCGACGCGGCCGGCCACCTGTGCCTGACCAAGCTGAGCCTGACGGGCTCGATCCTCGGCCACATGTACCTCATGGGCTTCGGCCACGGCGTCCAGATCGGCGTGGAGCCGTCGGGCTCGGCCGCCTACCTGTGGACCGAGACCGACGGGGCGCCCGTGGAGAACAGCTCGCGGGGCACCCGGCTGTGCCGCTTCAAGTTCGTCAACGGGCAGACGCTGACCACGTCGTCGTCGGCGCTCACCAAGTACTCCCTCGTGCCGGGCGCCACCAACACGACGTGCACGATCGACCCGTCCACGGACCGGCTGGTGACGCGCTACTGGAGTGAGGGCTCGTTCAGGTTCGCGGTGTTCCCGCTGGCGTCGGTCAAGGCGGGCGCGCCCGAGAAGCTGCACGACATCGCCCAGCCCGCCGGCCTGGGCACCTTCCAGGGCTACGCCGCCTACGGGAACTTCGTCTACATCCTGACCGGCAACTCCTACGACATCAGCCCGCCGCCCGGCGACACCTCCATCACCTGCCTCGACCTGCGCACCGGCGAGCAGGTGCAGCGGGCCAGGAGCGTGGCGGGCCAGTCGCTGAACTACCGGGAGCCGGAGGGCATGGGCATCCAGATCGTGTCGGGGGCGCCCCGGCTGTGCCTGGGCCTGGCCTCCGAGCCGGGGCCGCGGCTGGCCAGCATCTTCTACAAGAGCGAGCTGATCTGACGGGTCAGGCGGGGAACTCGAAGCGGGGCGCGGCCGGGGTCAGGATCGCCGACTTCGGGGTGACGGGCCAGAGCGTGTTGAGCTCGTCGGCGAGCGTGGCCACCAGCGCCTCGACGTCGGCGGCGGCGGTGTCGTGCAGCGCCTCCGCGACGATCAGCACGTTGGCCGTGCTGTCACGCACGGCCGAGTGGCCGCTCTGGCGGTTGGTCCAGCGGCGGGCGTGCGCCCGGCCGGCCGCGTCGGCGAAGATCACCTCGCCGGCGGGCGGCTGCTCCGTCGCGCCGCCGAAGGTCAGGTACGTCTCGTCGCCGGCGGCGTACCGGACCTCGACGTGGGAGGTGATGCGGGAGACGTCGAAGACGGCGATGGGGACGGCGTAGGCGATGGACACCGCGTTGCACAGGTCGATCAGGGGGTGCAGGCGCGGCAGCGCGCCCTCCTTCCTGAAGCGGCGCAGCAGCGCCTCGGAGGCGCACCGGTATTGGGTCGGCTTGAGCCCCATGCGGGCGAAGGTGCGCCGCCACGCCTGGATCTCCGGCAGGTCGCTCTCGGAGGCGCCGGCCAGCCGGGCGGCGGCCCGCTCGGCGTGGGCGGCGATGCGCGCCCCCGCGTCGGCGTCGGGGGTGATGCCCTCGGCGTAGAGGGCCGCGGGGACGAGCTCGGGGAAATCCCGCCAGATGTCGCTCGAATGCTGGAAGAACACGTGCACCCCATCGTCGTGGCCGCTGAGCCTCTCACGATACTCCGATCACCGCGCGGCGAGCGGCAACGGCGTACCCGGCGCAGGTCAGCGCCGCCAGGACGGCCGCCGTCAGCAGGGGCTGCCCGATGACGCCCATGACGGCGACGCCGAGCGTGGCGCCGACCTGGCGGAAGGCGTTCAGGACGCCGCCGGCGGTGCCGGCCGTGCCGGGCGGGGCGCTGTTGACCATCCCCGCCATGAGGGCGGGCAGCACGAAGGACAGGCCGAAGCCCAGCACCACGAGCCAGGGGATGAGCACGTCGGTGAGCGCGGTGCCCGCCAGGCCGGCCGCGATGAGGGCCAGGCCGCCGAGGATGGGCGGGCGCGGGCCGTAGCGGGCCACGAGGCGGCCGGTGAGTAGCGGGTTCACCGTCATGGGCAGCGTGAGCGGCAGGAACGCGAGCCCGGCGGCCATCGGGCTGAGGTGCTGGGTGTCCTGGAGGAGCAGGGTCAGCACGAACAGGGCGCCGGAGAAGGCGAAGTTGGCCACCGTGCCGGCGAGCAGCTCCGGCCAGGTGGCGGCGAGCAGGCCGCCGGGCAGGGCGGGGGCGTGGCTGCGCCGCTCGGCCAGCACCAGGGCCGCCAGGACGGGCAGGGCCAGCAGGGCCGCCACGGGGGCTGCGTCGATCAGCGCCTCGGCGACCAGGCCGAGCAGGGCGCAGGCCAGCACCTGGACCCACCAGTCGATCATGCGGCTGCCGCGCGGCGAGGTGACCTTGCGCATCGCCAGCAGGCTGATCAGGGCGATGGGCGGGTTGAGCAGGAAGACGGCGCGCCAGCCGTACAGGTCGACGAGGACGCCGCCGAGCAGCGGGCCGGCCGCCAGCGCGCTGCCGGTGATGGCCGCCCACAGGCCGGTGGCGCGGGCCCGGGCGGCGGGCTGCGGGAACATCTCGGCGAGCAGGCCGAGCGAGCCGCCCGTGCACAGCGCGCCCGCCACCCCGAGCAGGGCGCGCAGGCCGATCAGCACGCCCAGGTTCGGGGCGGCGGCGCTGAGCAGCGAGATCACGCCGAACGCCGCCACGCCGAGCTTGAAGACGCGGGCCGCGCCGTACCGGTCGGCGACCGCTCCCCCGGTCAGCAGGCAGGCGGCGAAGGCGACCGTGTACGCGTTGACCGCCCACTGCTGGCCGGCCAGCGAGCCGCCGAGCGATTCCCGCAGATCGGGCAAGGCGATCGTCAGGACGGTGGTGTCGAGGATCACCAGGAAGTAGGCGAGGGAGAAACCGAACATGCCCTTCAGCCTGCTGAAACGCGGTGCCGTGGCTCAACAGGCGCTGCCGCAGGGAGCATTCGGGAAAGCCTTATGCTGGTTCGCATGGAGTTGCGGCAGTTGAAGGGGTTCGTGGCGGTGGCCACGTCCGGCTCCGTCACGGCGGCCGCCCATGACCTGGGCCTGGCTCCCGCCTCGGTGTCGGAGCAGGTGCGCAGGCTGGAGGCGGGCCTCGGCGTCGCGCTCTTCGAGCGTACGGCGCGCGGCATGCGGCTGACCGAGCCGGGCACGGCGCTGCTCGCGCGGGCGCAGGGCCTGCTCGACCACGCCGACGAGGTGCGGCGGGCCGTGACGGGCGCACGCCGGCGGGTGCGCATCGGCGCGCTGGAGATGCTGGCCGCCGCCAAGCTGCCCGCCGTGATCCGCCGGCTGGCCGAGCGCCGTCCCGACCTCGACGTGAGCGTGGAGTCGCGCACCCGGCAGTCGCTGCTGGACGCGGTGGCGGGCGGCCGGCTGGACGCCGCGCTGCTGCTGGACCTCGGCGACCGGGTCGGCGGGCTGGGGTTCGCCCGGCCGGCCGGGATGGACCACGTGGACGTGGGCGAGGTACGGCTGTCGCTGGTGGCGGCGCCCGACGGCGACCGGGAGCCGCTGCTGGTCAGCCCGTCGGGCTGCTCGATCCGGCTGGCGGCCGACCAGCTGTTCGGCGCGGAGGTGCCGCGCAGGGAGCTGTCCAGCATCACCACCGCCCGCGAGTGGTCCAGGCAGGGCCTGGGCGCGGCACTGCTGCCGGACTTCGCGCTGGGCTCCGACCTCGACTCGGGGGCGCTGGTGGAGCTGGGCCTCGACGCGCCCGCGCTGGCGCTGCGGCTGGTGTGGATGCGGGAGCGCGAGCCGTCCCTGCGCGACGTCCTGTACGCCCTGAGCGCCTCTTGACCGGTCTCAGGGCCGCTTGAGGCGGTAGAGCACGTGCCGCCGCAGCGGGCTGCCCTCGGGCACCCTGGGGTGGTCGAAGTCCTCGGCCGGGTCTCTCGTCATGCCGAGCCGCCGCATCACCTCCTGGGAGCGCACGTTGGACGCGGCGGTCATCGAGATGATGCCGTCGAGCCCGGCCTCCTCGAAGGCGTACCGGGCGGCCCGTCCGGCGGCCTCGATCGCGTACCCGTGGCCCCACGCCGGGCGCGCCAGCCGCCAGCCGATCTCCACGGCGGGCAGGAAGGGCGCCTCGAAGGTCTGCAGCGCGAGCCCGGTGAAGCCGATGAACGCCCCGCTCTCCCGCACCTCCAGCGCCCACAGCCCGTAGCCCAGCCGGTCGAACTGCTCCTCGATCCGGTCCACCATCGCATCGCTCTGCGCCCGGGTGAGCGGGGCCGGGAAGTGCTCCATCACCTCGGGGTCGGCGTTCATGGCCGCGAAGGGCTCCTTGTCCGCCTCGCGCCATCGGCGCATGATCAGCCGTTCCGTCTCCATCCGGCCTAGCGTACGCGCCCGGGGGCGTCCGCTCAGCGCCGCGACTTGATGCCGGTGATGCGCCGGAACACGTCCCACCAGAACGGCGCCCCGAACAGCAGCGCCACGTACGTCAGCAGGAAGCCCGGCCAGTGGCTCGGCGTCGTGATCCGGCCCCACCACACCGGGAAGTTGCCCTGCACGCTCGGGTCGCCCTGCGCCGGGATCGACACGCTGACCATCGCCTGCCCCATCAGCTTCACCAGGGCGGGCTCGCTCAGCAGCTCCGTCACGCACGGCACCGGGTCGCCGCCCGTGCACTGCTGCTTCAGCTCGTTGTACGCGTCGGGCCCCGCCTCGGTCACGGCCGTCACCGAGGCGCGGAAGGCGTTGTCGCGCAGCAGCGTCTTGGCGTACTCGAAGCCGTCCATGGAGAACAGCAGCGTCACCACGACGCCCAGCAGGGCCACCGCCCACTTGACGTAGCGGCGGTAGAGCATGGACAGCCGCTGCATCTCGCCGTCGAACCAGGTCTCCACCCCCTTCCTGAACCGGTCGAGGTCGCCCTGCGCGCTTTCCCACACGCCCTTCAGGTGGCCGTAGAGGGGGCTGTCGATGCGCTGCAGCTTGTTGAGGAACTCGGGGATGTTCCCGTTCTCGGTCGCGGCCAGCTCCATCACGGCCACCGCGAACCGCTCCGGCGGGATGTGCGCGATGCTCGTCTTCCCGCGCTTGCGGTGGTCGATCTCCCGTACCCGCGCGTACAGGAGGTTCATCATGGAGTCGCTGGTCTTCGTCGCGGGCATCTCGCCGGCGTCGGCGGGCGCCGGCTGGTTGCTGTGCTTCGGACGGGGGTCGGGCCCGAACGGCAGCGCGACCAGCACGTCCCGGAGGCTGCCGGGCAGCCACGACGGCGCCTTGTCCCCGACCCCGTCCAGGGTGTCCCTGAGGTAGGCCCACAGGAACTTGCTGCGGATGGACAGCACCCGCACGAACGCCTCGTTGAGGCCGCTCACCAGCAGCGACAGCAGCAGGAACGCCACCACCAGGCCGAGGGCCAGATCCACGTATACGGATAACACCGCGCCTTGATACACCCACGCCGCGTATCAGCGCAATGACGCACGGCATTGCGCGGAAGGGGGTCAGGCGCCGTAGAAGACCCGGTCCATGACTTTGCGGGCGCGGCGGGTGACGCGCCGGTAGTCGTCGAGGAAGTCCTCGGAGCCGTCGGGCGGGTAGCCGAGGGTCTGCGCGAGCATCCGGCGCTCTCCCCCGTCGCGCGGGACGCTGTCGCCGGGACGGCCCTTCACCAGCATGATCGCGTCGCGCACCCGCGAGGCGAACCGCCAGGACTCCGCCAGCACCGTCTCGTCGTCCGGATCGAGCAGGCCCTCCCCCACGGCGGCCCGCAGCGCCTCCAGCGTGCGGGTGGTGCGCAGGGACGGGAGCGCGCCGGCGTGGCAGAGCTGGAGGAGCTGGGCCACCCACTCCACGTCGGACAGCCCGCCGGGCCCGAGCTTGGTGTGCAGGGCGGGGTCGGCGCCGCGCGGCAGCCGCTCGGCCTCCATGCGGGCCTTGAGCCGCCGGATCTCCCTGATCGCGTCGTCGCGCAGGCCGCTCTGCGGGTAACGCAGCTCGTCGATCATCGCGGTGAAGGCCGCCCCCAGCTCGGCGTCGCCGGCCGAGAAGCGGGCCCGCAGCAGCGCCTGCGCCTCCCACGGCGCCGACCAGCGGGAGTAGTAGGCGCGGTAGGAGGCCAGCGTGCGCACCAGCGGCCCCTGGCGACCCTCCGGGCGCAGGTCGGGGTCGATGAGCAGGGGCGGGTCGGGGGCGGGCAGCGACAGCAGGCGGCGCAGCTCGTTGGCGACGGCGAACGCGGCGTCGCCGGCCTCCCGCTCATCGGCCCCGGGCCGCGGCGAGTGCACGAACATGACGTCGGCGTCGCTGGCGTAGGAGCACTCCATGCCGCCCAGCCGGCCCATCGCGATGATCGCGAAGGAGGTGACGGGCGGGACCTTGCTGAGCGCGGCGTCGAGCGCGGCCTGGAGGGTCACGTCGTTGAGCCGCGACAGGGCGGTGCCGACGGTCTCGATGTCGATCAGGCCGGAGATGTCGGCCACGGCGGTGCGGAACAGCTCTTTGCGGCGCAGCGCCCGCACCGCCGTGACGGCGCCCTCGGGGTCGCCGGCGTAGCGGGACACGGCGGCGGACGCCTCGCCGAGCAGCGACTCCGGCGGGCGCACGGCCAGCTCGTCGTCGGAGCCCAGCATCGCCACCGCGTCGGGGGCGTGCATGAGCAGGCCGGTGGCGTAGCGGCTGGTGCCGAGCACGCGCGCCATCCTGGCCGCCACGGCGGTCTCGTCGCGCAGCAGCCGCAGGTACCACGGCGTGCTGCCCAGCTTGTCGCTGACCTGGCGGAACCCGAGCAGCGCGGCGTCGGGGTCGGGCGTGTCGGCGAACCAGCCGAGCATGACCGGCAGCAGCGTGCGCTGGATGGCGGCCCGCCGGGACACGCCGGTGGACAGGTTCGCGATGTGCCGCAGCGCGCCGCGCGGATCGACGTAGCCGAGCGCCTCCAGCCGGGCCGCCGCGGCGGCGGTGGACAGCCGCGCCTCCGACTCGGGCAGCCGCGCCACGGCCTGCAGCAGCGGCCGGTAGAACAGCTTCTCGTGCAGCCGCCGCGCCTCCATCGCGTGCCGCCGCCACCGCGCCGTGAACTCGCCGACGGGGTCGGCCTGCATGCCCAGCGCCCGCCCCAGCCTGCGTAGATCGTCGTCGCCGGTGGGCACGACGTGGGTGCGGCGCAGCCGGTGGAGCTGCAGCAGGTGCTCGACCTGCCGCAGGAACGTGTACGCCTCGGCCAGCCCGCGCGAGTCGTCGCGGCCGACGTAGCCGCCCCGCGACAGCGCCGCCAGCGCGGGGAGCGTGGCCCTGCGGCGCAGCAGCGGGTCGAGCCGGCCGTGCACGAGCTGCAGGAGCTGCACGGCGAACTCGATGTCGCGCAGCCCGCCCGGCCCCAGCTTGAGCTGCCGCTCACCCTCGGCCCGCACGTGGGCCTCGACACGGCGGCGCATGGCCTGCACGTCCTCGACGAAGTGCTCGCGGGTGGCGGCCGACCACACCATCTCGTTGACCGCCTCGACGTAGGCGGCGCCCAGCTCCAGGTCGCCGGCTACGGGCCGGGCCTTGAGCAGGGCCTGGAACTCCCACGTCTTGGCCCAGCGGCGGTAGTAGGCGAGGTGGCTGGCCAGCGTGCGCACCAGCGGCCCCGAGCGGCCCTCGGGGCGCAGCCCGGCGTCCACCTCCCACAGCGAGCCCTCGGGGGTGGTGGCGGAGCAGGCCCGCATCATGGCCTGGGCCAGCCGGGTGGCGGCGCGCAGCGCCTTGGCCTCGTCGGCGCCCTCCCTCGGCTCCGCCACGAAGATCACATCGACGTCGCTGATGTAGTTGAGCTCCCTGGCGCCGCACTTGCCCATGCCGATGACGGCGAAGCGCACCTCGCCGGCCTCGACCTCGGTGCGGGCGACGGCGAGCGCGGCCTCCAGGGCGGCGCCGGCCAGGTCGGACAGCTCGGCCGTGACCTCGCCGAGCGTGGCCTGGCCGGTCAGGTCGCGGGCGGCCAGGTGCGCCAGGCGGCCCCGGTAGGCGACGCGCAGCGCCGTCAGCGCGCCGGTGCCGCCCTCGGCGGCGCGCGGCTCGCTCTCGCCAGGCTCGGCGCCGACCGCCCGCAGCAGCTCGGCCCTGGCCTCGCCCAGCCGCTGCTCGGCCAGGCGGGCCACCTGGCCGGGGTGGCGGACCAGGTGCTCGCCGAGCGCGGCGCTGACGCCCAGCACGGCCAGGAGCCTGCTGCGCAGGACCTCGTCGGAGCGGACGGCGTCGAGGACGGCCGGCTCGCGCTCGACCAGGCGGATCAGCGAGACCAGCGCCTGATCGGGATCGGCCACCTCGACCAGGGACTCCAGGATGTCGTCCAGGTCGGCCTCCGACTGGCGGACGAGCTGCGCCGCCCTGGCGGCGTCGGCGAAGCCGAGCTTCGCGAGGCGCGCGGCGGTGGATTCGATCCTGGGCACCCCTCCATCTTGACAGCTCTTCCGCGTTTCGCCGTAACATACGAACGCAACGTTGCGTTGCGTTCCGAGGGGGTCGAAATGGCGGCAGGGCGGGTTCCGGCAGGTGTGGCGTGGGGGTTGCTGGCCGCCTGGGCGGTGCACGACGCGGAGGAGCTGGCGACGATGGCGCGGTGGACGCGGGGGGCGCGGCCCCGCCTGGAGGAGCGCTTCCCGCGGGTGCCGTGGGAGCGGATGGAGGTGTCGCAGGCGCACGCGAGCGTGGCCATCGGGCTGATGGGCGGGGTCATGGCCACGGCCTCGGCGCTGGGGGCGCGCACGGGCGGGCGGAGCGCGGTGTTCCAGGCGGCGCTGGCCGGGTTCGGGGTGCACGGGGTGGTGCATCTCGCCCAGGCCGCGCTCTTTCGCGGGTACACGCCGGGCGTGGTGACGGCGCCGGTCGTCGTGATCCCGTACGCGGTGTGGGCGTGGCGGCGGCTGCGGCGGGCGGGGGTGCCGGCGACCGGGCCGGGGGCTGCGGTGGCGGCGTTCCCGCTGGTCCTGGCGGGCGTGCACGCCGCCGCGCACGCCCTCACCTCAGGCAGGAAAAAGGTCAGGCGGGGCGGCCTTTCCTGACGATGTCGGCGAACGCGCGCGCCGCCGGGCGCCAGGTGGCCACCAGCGCGCTCTCGGCGGCCTTCACCCCGGCGTTGAGCTCCTCGGCCGCGTCCAGGCCGGAGTCCGCCGTCCACGAGGCGAAGATCTCCGGCGTGGCCTCGGGGTGGAACTGCACCGCCCAGGCCGCCTCGCCGAGCCGGTAGGCCTGGTTCGGGTACTGGGCGCCGGTCATCAGCGGCACGGCCCCGTCGGGCAGCCGCGTCATGGCGTCCTGGTGGTACTGGATCGCCACGGCGGTGGTGATGCCCGACAGCAGGGGGTCGGTGGCGGCGGCGGGCAGCGCGACGACCTCGCGGGCGCCCACCTCCAGCCCGTTCCCGCCGCGCTCCACCGTCCCGCCGCACGCCAGGGTGAGCAGCTGCGCGCCCAGGCAGATGGCCAGCGTGGGGGTGGCGTCGTCGACGGCGCGGCGCAGCAGGTCGCGGGTGGCGGGCTGCCAGGGGCTGCGCTCGTCCTCCCAGGCCGCCGCCGCACCGCCGAGCACGACGAGCCCGTCCGCCGCCCGCTCGGGGACCTCCTCCCCCAGGTACGGCCGCACGACCTCGCAGGCGACGCCGAGCCACTGCGCGAGGTAACCGAGCCCGGCCTCGGCCTCATGTTCGATGACGGTGATTCGCATATGAGGAATTATGTGGAGATTATGAGGATTGACGAGGTCGGCGGTCTGCGGATCGCCACGTTCGGAACGGGACCACGCACGATCATCGCCGTCCACGGCATCACCGCCTCGCTCATGGCCTGGGCCGGGGTCGGGCGGCGGCTGCCGAAGGGCTGGTCGCTGGTGGCCATGGACCTGCGCGGGCGCGGGCACAGTGCGGGCCTGCCCGGCCCGTACGGGCTGCCCAGGCATGCCGAGGACGTGCTGCGCGTGGCCGACCACGTCGGAGCCGGCCCGGACGCGGTGCTGACGGGCCACTCCATGGGCGCGTACGTGGCGGCGCTCGCCGGCGCCCGGCGCGAGTTCGCCAGGGTCGTGCTGGTGGACGGCGGGATCCCGCTGGCGCCGATCCCCGAGGGCAAGGACCCCGACGCGGCACTGGAGGCGGCGCTCGGCCCGGCACTGGCCCGGCTGCGGCAGACGTTCCCGTCGGCGGAGGCGTACGTGGACTTCTTCCAGGCGCACCCGGCCTTCGCCGGCCGCTGGAACGCCGACGTCGAGGCGTACGTGCGCTACGACCTGACGGGCCCCGAAGGCGCGCTGCGCTCACGCGTGGCGGGCGAGGCGGTGCTGGCCGACGGCCGGTGGCTGCACCTGGAGCGGGAGGCCATCAGGGCGGCGCTGGAGGCGATCAAGGCGCCGCTGTTCCTGCTCAGGGCGCCGCGCGGGCTGCTCGACCAGGAGACGGGGATGCTGCCCGACGACCTGGTGCGGCCCTGGAAGGAGCGGCTGCCGGGGCTGCGCGACGAGGTGGTGCCCGGCTGCAACCACTACACGATCCTGTTCGACGAGCGCTGCGTGGCCACCGTCGTGGACCGGCTGACCGCTTAGAACGGCGAAGGCCCCCGAGAGCGGCTCGGGGGCCTTGGTCCGTTCGTTCGAAGAGAGCTCAGCGTGGAGCGATCCACGTGGCGCGGGCGGCGGCGACCAGCGTGCCGTCCACCTCGTAGATGGCGCTCTGGCCGAACATCTTGCGGCCGTCGCGCCCGGTCGGGCGGGCCACCACGGAGTAGCGGCCACCCGGCAGCACCGGGCGGTGGATCTGCACGGCCAGGCGGCCGAGCAGGGCGCTCTCACCGGGGCCGAAGTGCGCCCAGCCGGTGATGCAGTCGAGCACCGCGCCGACGATGGAGGCGGGCACGCCGTCCTCGCCGGTCACGGTGAACGGCACCCGCCAGCCGGCCGCCACGAGGTCGGTGCCCTCCACCGGGCCGGGGAAGATCCGCAGGCCGTCACCGGGCTCGCGCAGGCCGCAAGCGAAGCACTCCGCGAACGGGTGCGCCTTGAGCCCCGCGAACCCGGCCTCGGCGCGGGCCGCGTCGTTGAACGGCACGAACCCGGGGCCCTCCAGGTCCTCGGCCACGGGGATCGCCTCGACGAGCAGCTTGTCGCCGTGCGAGAGGGACACCGTGTTGGCCACGTGCTCCAGCCGCAGCTCGGTCTCCAGCGGCGTGGGGGCGTGCAACGTGACCTCGACGGCTGATCGGTTACCGTTCAGCGCCTCCGCCATGGTGCCCGCGATCCAGCCGCCGTTGGCGACGCCCACAGGACCACGGAAGCGCTGGGGAACGGTCAACACGGTCTGCAGGGCAGCCGTCGTCATGCCACACCCTCCTATATCGCCACACAAGGCGAGAAGTCCGGAAATATCATAAAGAGCAGGCCGATTTTACTGGACTCCCGGTTTACCTAGGATGCGGGGGTCCGGTGGCTGCTCGGTACGTCTCCATAACGCCTTGAAGGGGCCCGAAACTTCCCCACCGGGTAACGAGACGCTAGGCGCCGCGGATCACGCGGATGTGACTCGGGGGTCAGAAGCAACGAAAATCGGCCCCACTCGGAAACCGCTCCGGGAGTGAGGCCGATCAAGGCGTTGGCAGTACCTTAACGAGGTTTCCGGCCCGCCGCGACCAAACGGCGGATTCTCGCCGATCGCGGAGCGGGGTGCGCGTCTCGGCCCATCCTCGGAGAGGCTGGTACCACACGCCTATGCTGGCGCGGCAGGGGTAGGTACGGCGGATCGGGCGGAAGGGTGTTGCGTGTGGAGGGGGCGAGGCTGCGGTACCCGCCGGGGGCCCTGGTCATCCTGACGGGGCTGCCGGGAGCGGGCAAGACCACGCTGCTGCGGCGCCTGTACGGCATGCACGGCGCCGAGAGCCTGCCCGTGACCTCCGGCGCGGTGGCGGTGATCGACTCGGCGCAGTCGAAGCGGCACTGGCAGGGCCGGCTCGCGTGGGCGCCCTACCCGGTGCGCCGCGCGGTGGTGTTCGTCACCCACGTGACGCGCATCCGGCAGGCCCTGACGCAGGGGCACGCGGTGGTGGCGCACAACCGGGGCTGCGGCCCGTACGTGCTGCGGGGTTTCGCCTGGCTGGCGCGCCGGCACGGCGCGGACTTCCACCTGCTCCTGCTGGACGCCCCGCCGGATGAGGCGCTGGCGGGGCAGCGGGCCAGGGGCCGGGTGGTGGCGGCCCGCACGTTCGCCCGGCATCAGCGCAGGTGGGACAGCCTGCTCACGCGGGTGAAGGGCGGCGACCCGGCTCCGGCGGCCGGGGCGCGCATCATGGACCGGGCGGAGGCCGGGCTGCTGGAGGCGATCGTGTTCGACTCGATCAGCGGCACCGGCCCGCGCCGGCCGTCGCGGACGTAGGTCAGAGCACGGGCAGGTAGCGGCCGAGCTCGAACTCGGTGACGTGGCGGCGGTACTCGCGCCACTCGCTGCGCTTGTTGCGCAGGAAGAAGTCGAAGACGTGCTCGCCCAGCGTCTCGGCCACCAGCTCGCTGCGCTCCATGACCTCGATCGCGTCGTTGAGCGAGCCGGGCAGCGGCTGGATGCCGAGGGCGCGCCGCTCGGCGCTGGTCAGGGTCCAGACGTTGTCCTCGGCGGCGGGCGGCAGGTCGTAGCTCTCCTCGATGCCCTTCAGCCCGGCGGCCAGGATCAGCGCGAAGGCCAGGTAGGGGTTGCAGGCGGAGTCGAGCGAGCGGAACTCGATGCGGGTCGAGCCGCCCTTGTGCGGCTTGTACATGGGCACCCGGACCAGGGCCGAGCGGTTGTTGTGGCCCCAGCACACGTAGGAGGGGGCCTCGCCGCCCAGCCCGGCGATGGCCTCGGCGCCGCCCCACAGCCGCTTGTAGGAGTTGACCCACTGGTTGGTGACGGCGGTGATCTCGGCGGCGTGCCGCAGCAGCCCCGCGATGAACGAGCGGCCGATCTTGGACAGCCGGTAGTCGGTGCCCGCCTCGTAGAAGGCGTTGCGGTCGCCCTCGAACAGCGACATGTGCGTGTGCATGCCGGAGCCGGGGTGCTCGGTGAACGGCTTGGGCATGAACGAGGCCCAGATGCCCTGCTCCAGCGCGACCTCCTTCATGACCAGGCGGAAGGTCATGATGTTGTCGGCCGTGGTGAGCGCGTCGGCGTAGCGCAGGTCGATCTCCTGCTGGCCGGGCGCGCCCTCGTGGTGGCTGAACTCGACGGAGATGCCCATCGACTCGAGCATCATGATCGCCTGGCGCCGGAAGTCGTGGCCGGAGCTGTGGGGCGTGTGGTCGAAGTAGCCGCCGGAGTCGATCGGCTCTGGCCGCTGGCCGGGCTCGGGACGGTTCTTCAGCAGGAAGAACTCGATCTCGGGGTGGGTGTAGAAGGTGAAGCCCATGTCGGCGCACTTGGCGAGCGTGCGCTTGAGCACCCAGCGCGGGTCGGCGTGCGACGGCGTGCCGTCGGGCATGAGGATGTCGCAGAAGATGCGCGCCGCGCCCGGCGTCTCGCTGCGCCACGGCAGGATCTGGAACGTGGCCGGGTCGGGCTTGGCCAGCATGTCGGACTCGTAGACGCGGGCGAAGCCCTCGATGGCCGACCCGTCGAACCCGATGCCCTCGGCGAAGGCCCCTTCCAGCTCGGCAGGCGCGATCGCGACGGACTTGAGGAAGCCGAGCACGTCGGTGAACCACAGCCGGATGAACCGGATGTCGCGTTCCTCGAGTGTGCGGAGCACGAACTCCTGCTGGCGGTCCACAGCATCCCCTCGTTCGACGGACGGTATCGGGTCACACACCAGCATGCCGTGTCCGTGTTTCGCACACGTTACGGGGGGTGCCGGTGCGAGCCTCGCTGACAAAGGGCCCGCCCCGACTTACTGTGATCACGCAGTCAGTCTCGGGGGAGGCATTGGTGGCCATCGACCTGCTCAATCACAAGCTCGATCGGGCGTTCGACCACATCGACGCGAGCGGCAACGGCGTCGTCGAGCGCGAGGACCTGCTGGGGCTGGGCGCCCGCATCCTGGTGGGCTTCGGGGAGTCCCCCACCTCGGTCACCGGGGCGAGTCTCGTGGAAAGCTTCGACCGCATCTGGTCCACCCTGTCGGAGACGCTGGAGCGCGACGGCGACTCCGGCATCGCGCGCCCCGACTTCCGCAGGGGGATGACGGCGGCGTTCGTCGAGGGCGACCGCTACGACGCGGTGTTCCGGCCGGCCACGGTCGCGGTGGCGGAGCTGTGCGACGGCGACGACGACGGGCAGATCGGGCCGGGCGAGTTCCGGACCATGCTGTGCGCGTTCGGGGTGGCCTACGACGACGTGGACGAGGCCTTCGACCGGCTCGACCGGGCGGGCAGGGGCACGCTGACCGTGGAGGAGCTGGTCGTGGCCGCCGCCGACTACTACCGCGGCGACGACCCCAACGCCGCCGGCAACTGGCTGTTCGGGCCCCTGTGATGACCACCACGACGACCGGCACCACCGTGTTCGCCGCCGTGCGCAGCACGGTGCGCACCGCGCTGCGCTCGGCGCTGACGTCCCTGCTGCCGCTGCCGCGCAGGGGCGGCTCGGCCGCGCTGGCGCTGCTGCCGCTGACCGAGCGGGTGCCCGCGATGGCGGCGCCGTGCCGGATGCACCCCGCCGTGTACGCGATCGAGGCCGCGGTCATCGACTGGGCCAGGCGCACCGGCCTGCGCGCCGACCCCGGCGTCGGCTACCACCGGATGGCGGGCCGGGCGTTCGCCGAGTTCGACGCGGCCGCGGCGGCGCTGTTCGCGCAGTGGCTGACCTGGCTGTTCCACCTGGACGACGAGCTGGACGAGCACGCGGGCCCGCTGGAGATCTTCCACGGCATGCTGAAGGGCAGCTCGCGCCACCCGCTGGAAGCGGCCTTCGCCGACCTGTGGCGGGTGACGAGCGTGCGGATGAGCGACCGGTGGCGGGCCAGGTTCGCGGTGGGGTTGCAGCGCCAGTACGACGCCTGCCGCGCCGAGGCGGAGAACCGGGCGGCGGGCCGGATGCCGACGCTGGAGGAGTACCCGGCGCTGCGCAGGGGCACGGTCGGGCCGTACCTGTACGACCTGGTGGAGCCGTGCCTGCGGGTGGAGGTGCCGGTGTGGCTGCACGAGTCGGACCCGTGGCGGCAGCTTGTGGACGCCTGCAGCGACGTCACCGCCTGGTGCAACGACGTGGCGTCGCGGCCGAAGGAGCGCGGCGACGTGCACAACTTCGTGGTGCTGGCGATGCGGCAGCTCGGGCTCGGCGAGCGGGAGGCGACGGCCTGGGTGCTCGACCGGATCGCGGGGCGCTGCCTCGACATGCGCAAGGCGGCCAGGCGGCTGCCGCTGGACGATCTGGAGCCGAAGACGGCCAGGGACGTCAGCAAGGTGGCGTGCGCGTACCTGGCGGCGCCGCGCGCCCACCTGGACTGGCTGCTGGAGTCCCAGCGCTACGCGTAGGCGACTCTCAGGCGTGGGGGCTCTCAGGCGTGGGGGGCGGGGCCGGCGGCGAGCATGTCGCCGGCCAGGGTGCGGCGGTAGACGACCTGCTTGCCGATGCGCATCCCGACCGCGAGCCCGCCGCCGCTGAGCACGCCGAGGTGCTGGCTGACCGCGCCGGGCGTGAGCGCCATGCGGGCGGCCAGCGCGGAGGTGGTGGCGGGCTCGGCGAGCGCGAGCAGGATCGCGGCCCGGCTCCTGCCGATCAGCGCGGACAGCGCGCCGGGCGCGGGCGGCGGGCCCTGCTCCCACAGCGTGCCGACGCCGTGCACGGGGTAGACGAGCATCGGCTGGTACGGCGCCGTCATCACGGCCACGGCCGGCCAGTAGAACGCGCTGGGCACCAGGATGAGCCCGTCGCCGTTGAGCCCGCCGTCGGCGCACCAGGGCCGGTCGATGAGCAGCCGCTCCCCCGTCCACACCACGGCCGGGTCGAGCCCGGCGAACAGCTCGCGCGCCCCGCCCTGGGCGAGCTGCCGCGAGCGGCGCAGCACGTCCCGCTCCAGCAGCGCGTACACGCGGGGCCAGAACTCGGCGAAGCACTCCTCCCAGTACGTCTCCAGCGCGTCCGCGACCCTGGACACCCCGGCGGCGGGGTCGGAGGCGAAGCGGGCGAGCGCGGCCGGGTCCGTGCCCTGGATCCGCCCGATCTCCCGGCGCGCCTGCTCGGGGTCGGTGCGCCTGACCCGGTCGAGCTCGGCGGCGAAGTCGGGCAGCGGCGTGTCGGGCGGCGGGGTGATGAAGTCGGCGAGGTAGCCGGTCGGGGGCACGAGCGCGAACAGCTCCGACAGGTCGAGCCCGGCCAGCCGGGGCCGCACGGCCTTGATCCAGGGCAGGTGGATCGACTGCCTGGCGGGCTGCTGGAGGGTGCGCAGGCTCGCCACGAGCTCCCACAGCGGGGAGAACGCGAACCGGAGGCGCGCGACGTCGTCGGGCGTCAGCACCCACGTGATGGACATGCTTTTAGTCTGCGCTAAATCGTTCGCCGTACAAAGCCGGAAATCTCACTCTTTGAGGCGTGTCGAGCTCTACCGTCGAGAAAACCTCTTCTTTCCTCAAGGCGCAGGTCGCCGGGCTGCCCCGCCCGTTCTGGGCTCTTTGGGGCGGCACGCTGGTGAACCGCCTGGGGACCATGGTGATGCCCTTCACGGGCGTCTATCTCACCCAGAGCCGCGGCCTGTCCGTGGCCGCCGCGGGCCTCGTGATGGGCCTGTTCGGGGTGGGCTCGCTGCTGTCGCAGCTCGTGGCGGGCGTGCTGACGGACCGCATCGGGCGGCGGGCCACGCTGTCGGGCGGCATGCTGGCCACCGCCGTGTGCATGCTGGCGCTGGGCTACAGCACCTCGCTGCCCGCGATCCTGGCCTCGATGTTCGCGCTCGGCCTGGTGGTGGACGTCTACCGGCCGGCTTCGAGCGCGCTGGTCGCCGACCTCGTCTCCCCCGAGGAGCGGCCCCGGGCGTACGGGCTGCTGTTCTGGGCGATCAACCTGGGTTACTCGGTGGGCATGACGGCCGGCGGCTGGCTGGCCGGGCTCGGGTTCGTCTGGCTGTTCTGGATCGACGCGCTGTCCAGCGTGGTCTTCGCCGTGCTGGTGTGGCGGGCGGTGCCGGAGACCCGGCCGGAAACGAGGCAGAAGACCGGCGGGTTCGGGGTGGTGCTGCGCGACCGGGTGATGGTCGGGTTCACGCTGGTGGTGCTGGGCAACGCGCTGGTCTACGCGCAGACGATGACCATGCTGCCGGTGGCGATGACCGGCGTCGTGAAGCTGTCGTCCCAGGAGTTCGGGCTGGCCATGGCCATGAACGGGATCCTCATCGTCATCGTGCAGCCGCTGGTGTCCGGCCGGCTGGGGCGGATGGACCCGGCGCGCACGTTCGCGCTGGGGGTGGCGGTGATGGCCGCGGGGTTCGCGATGACCGCGTTCGTGACCACCACGCTCGGGCTGGCGGTGACGATCGCCATCTGGACGGCCGGCGAGATCATCACGGCCGGCATCCCGGGCGCCATCGTGGCCGCGCTGGCCCCCGCCGAGCTGCGCGGGCGCTACTCGGGGCTGTTCGGGCTCGCGTGGTCGCTGGCGGCGGTGCTGGCGCCGCTGGCCGGCGGGCCGCTGCTGGAGCTGGGGCCGCGGGTCCTGTGGTTCACGATCGGCGGGGTCGGCCTGGCGGCCGCCGCCGGCATGCTGCTGCTGGGGCCTGCCGTGCGCCGCCGTGACCCGGTATCGTCGCTCTGACCAGGTGCGGAGCGCGTTGAGAAAATTTTGATCGGACGTTGGCAGCCCACCGATAATTTTCACCCGGTCACGGGGTGGGAAGGGCGGATGGGATGCGCCGCGCAGGTCTGGCGCGAGGCGTGGCGATCGGGATGGCCACGCTCGCCGTGGTGTTCGAGCTCACCGACATCTGGGTGACGGCACAGCTGCCGCAGCCGTCGTGGACGCCGCTGCCGCTCGCGCCCGAGGACATGGCGGGCACGGCGTTCTCCGTCTTCGGCGCGATCCTCGTGCACAGCAGGCCGCGGCTGGTGATCGGCTGGCTGCTGTGCGCGGGCGGGCTGAGCGCCGCGGCCAACATCCTGACGGCCAACACCTTCCACCTGCTCTACGGCGACCCCGCCGCGGGCCGCCCGATCATCAACCTCACGTGGCACGTGCTGCAGCTGACGCTCGGCGTGCTGCTCCCCCTCCTCTACCCGGCCGGCAGGCTGCTGTCGCGGCGCTGGCGCTGGGTGGTCGTGCTGGCCGTGGCGGGCATGGCCCTCGACTGGGCCGGCGTGCTGAGCGGGCAGGGCGCGCTCAGGCAGCCCGCCCACTGGACGGTGTCGGCGGCCATGACGCTGGCGTTCGTCTCGCTCGTGGTGCGGTTCGCGCGCGGCGACGCGACCGAGCGGCGCCAGCTCCTCTGGGTGATGATGACGCTGCCGGGGCTGCTGGTGCCGTGGGTGCTGGGCGACCCCTTCTGGTGGCTGGCCACCCTCTTCATCCCGCTCATCCCGGCGGCCATCGCGGTGGCGGTGCTGCGCTACCGGTTGTTCGGCATCGACACGCTGATCAGCCGCGCGCTGATCGGCACCGGGCTGGTCATCGTGACCACCGGCGTGTACGTCGCCGCCAGCGCCGCGAGCAGCATCTTCCTCGCCGAGGTGGACCGGGTCGCGGGCGTCGCGGCGGCGGTGTTCGCCGGGGCCGCGTTCCAGCCGATGCGGCGCGGCATGCAACGCGGCATCGACCGGCTCCTGTACGGCAGCACCGGCGTGCCCGGCTCGCTGGCCAGGCGGCTGCGGCACCGGCTGCAGCACGCCGACCCGGTGCACGGCCTGCTGGCCACCCTCGACACGCTGCGCGAGGGCCTGTCGGTCACGGGCGTGACGGTCGAGCTGGACGGCGCCGTCACCACGTCCGGCACCGTCTCCGCCGGCGCGCCCGCGCGGGTGATCCCGCTGGTGTGGCACGGGGAGCCGGTCGGGCTGCTGCTGGTCGGGCCGACCGACCGCCGCAGGTTCCCCGCCGCGCACGACGAGCGGGTGCTCGCCACGCTCACCCCGTACATCGCCGACGCGGCGCACGCGGTGCGGCTGACGGCCGCGTTGCAGCGCTCGCGCGAGCGCATCCTGACCGCGCGCGAGGAGGAGCGGCGGCGGCTGCGGCGCGACCTGCACGACGGGCTCGGCCAGTCGCTGACCGGCATGGCCATGTCGATCAACGCCGCGCGGCTGTCCGTGCGCACCGCGCCGGAGCGCGCCGACCTGCTGCTGGCCGAGCTGCGGGCCGGCATGGACGCCGTCAGCGGCGACATCAGGCAGCTCGTGTACGACCTGCGCCCGCCGGCGCTCGACGAGCTGGGCCTGGCCGGGGCGCTGGCGGAGCTGGCCGGCGCCCCGGTCGAGGTCTCCGGCCGCCTCGACGGGCTGCCCGCGGCGGTCGAGGTGGCCGCGTACCGGATCGTGCAGGAAGCGCTCACCAACGCGCGCAAGCACGCGGGCGCCGCCACGATCACGGTCGCGCTGCGGCGCGGCGAGACGTTGCGGATCACCGTCACCGACGACGGGAGCGGGATCCCGCCGGACGCGCGGCCGGGGGTGGGGCTGGGCTCGATGCGCGAGCGGGCCGCCGAGCTCGGGGGCACGTGCGTGGTCCGGGACGCGGAGGGAGGGGGCACGGTGGTGGAGGCCGAGCTACCGCTCTGAGCACGATGCGATATCTCCCCATATACCCAGGCCCGTTCTCCCTCTACAGTTACGCCTGACATGCTGACTTTCACCGCTCTCGGACCGTTCCAGGCCTGGGCCGACGGAACCCCCCTCGACCTCGGCGGCCAGCGGCAGCGGGCGGTGCTCGCGCGCCTGCTCGTCGCCGGCGGGCGCGCCGTGCCCGTGCACACCCTCATCGACGAGCTCTGGCCGGGCGAGCCCCCGGCGCAGGCCCTGTCCACCATCCAGGGCTACGTCTCGCGGCTGCGCCGCGCGCTGGAGCCCGGCCGCGCGCCCCGCGAGGAGGCGGAGGTGCTGGTGTCCGCGCCGCCCGGGTACGCGCTGCGCGCCCGTACCGAGCAGGTGGACGCCTGGCACTTCGAGAGCCTGGCCAAGTCCGACGGCCCGCCCGCGCGCGTGTGGGAGGCCATGGAGAGCGCGCTCGGGCTGTGGCGGGGGCCGGCGCTGGCCGAGTTCGCCGAGCTGAGCTGGGCCGCGACCGAGGCCGGGCGGCTGGAGGAGCTGCGGCTGATCGCCGTCGAGCGGCGCGCCGACGCCGGGCTCGCACTGGGGCGGGCGACGGCGCTGGTGGCGGACCTGGAGGCGCACGCGTCGGCGTACCCGCTGCGGGAGGAGGCGTGGCGGCTGCTGGCCGTGGCGCTCTACCGGATGGGGCGCCAGGGCGACGCGCTGGCGGCGCTGCGCAGGGCGCGCGCCGTGTGGCGGGACGAGCTGGGGCTCGACCTGTCGGCGGGGCTGAAGCGGCTGGAGGCCGACATGCTGGCCCAGCGCCTGGAGGAGCCGCCGGTCGCCGTCACGGGCCCCGTGGTGGAAGGTCCGGTGGACGGGCCGGTGGACGGGCCGGTGGACGGGCCGGTGCTTCGGGTGCTGGTGGCCGACGACCAGGCGCTGGTGCGTACCGGGCTGAAGGCCATGCTGGACAGCGAGGCCGGGTTCGCGCTGGCGGGCGAGGCGGCCAACGGCGAGGAGGCGATCGCGGGCGTCCGCGAGACGCGGCCCGACGTGGTGCTGCTCGACATCCAGATGCCGCGCCTCGACGGCCTGGCCGCCGCCCGCCGGATCCTGGCCGGCGAGCGCCCGCCGAAGGTCGTGATGATGACCACGTTCGGCAGCGACGAGAACCTGTACGCGGCGCTGCGGGCGGGCGTGAGCGGGTTCGTGCTGAAGACGTCGCCGCCCGAGCAGATCCTGGCCGCGCTCAGGGCGGCCGCCGCCGGGGACGCGCTCATCGACCCGGCCGTGACGACGCGGCTGATCTCGGCGTTCACCGGGCGCCCGGACCCCGACTCCCCTCCGGCGCTGGCCGGGCTGCCCGACGACCGGCTGGACGTGCTCAAACTCGTCGCGCGAGGGCTGACCAACCGGCAGATCGGCCAGACGCTGGCGTTGCCGGAGGAGGAGGTGGGCCTGGTGGTGAAGTCGCTGCTGGAGCACCTCGGGCTGTTCGACCGGGCACAGCTCGTGATGGCCGCGTACGAGTCGGGCCTGGTCACCCCTGGAGGCAAATGACCGCCTTTTCGTCGCTTTGACGATAAAAATCGGGGCGTACTAGGCTGGTCACGTGGCACAACTCCGCATTGCCCTGGCACAGACGAACCCGACCGTCGGCGACCTGAGCGCCAACGCCGACAAACTGATCGCGTGGACCCGCGACGCGGCGGAGCGCGAGGCCCATCTCGTGGTCTTCACCGAGATGTTCCTCACCGGCTACCCCGTGGAGGACCTCGTGCTGCGCACGTCCTTCGTGGACGCCAGCATCCGCACGCTGGAGGAGGTGGCACGCAGGCTGGAGCGCGAGGGCCTCGGCGACCTGCCCGTCGTCGTCGGCTACGTCGACCGCGCCGGCCTCGCCCCCCGCGTCGGACAGCCGAAGGGCGCCCCGCTCGACGCCGCCGCCCTGCTCCACAAGGGCGCGGTCGTCACCCGCACCGCCAAGCACCACCTGCCGAACTACGGCGTCTTCGACGAGTACCGCTACTTCGTGCGCGGCGACCGGCTGCCCATCTTCCGGCTGCACGGGGTCGACGTGGCCATCGCGGTGTGCGAGGACCTCTGGCAGGAGGGCGGCCCCGTGTCCGTCGTCGGGCAGGCGGGGGCCGGGCTGCTCGTGGTGCCGAACGCCTCGCCGTACGAGAAGGAGAAGGACGACGTACGGCTGGAGCTGTGCGTGCGGCGCGCCCAGGAGGCCGGCTGCGGCCTCGTCTACGTCAACCAGGTCGGCGGGCAGGACGAGCTGGTCTTCGACGGCGACTCCATCGTGGTCGACGGGGCGGGCGAGCTGGTCGCGCGGGCCGGGCAGTTCAAGGAGGAGCTGCTGGTCGTGGACCTCGACGACCTGCCCGTCTCCGACGCCGAGCCCGGCACCTACCCCTACGACGCCGGCGACGGCTCCACCATCACCGTCGAGCGGCTCGTGCTGTCCTCCGAGCCCGTCGCCCCGTACCCGCCCGTGCCCGCCGCCGTCCCCGAGCGGCTCGACCTGCACGCCGAGGTCTACTCGGCGCTCGTCCTCGCGGTCCGCGACTACGTGGCCAAGAACGGCTTCCAGTCCGTCATCCTCGGCCTGTCCGGCGGCATCGACTCCGCGCTGACCGCCACCATCGCCTCCGACGCCATCGGCCCCTCGCGGGTCAACGTGGTGCTCATGCCCTCCCGCTACTCCTCCGACCACTCGCTCGCCGACGCCCAGGAGCTCGTCCGCAGGCAGGGCGTCAACGCGCAGGTCGTGCCGATCGCCGACATCGTCAACGCCTTCGAGAAGGAGATCGACCTGTCGGGCCTGGCCGCCGAGAACCTCCAGGCCAGGGTGCGCGGCATGATCCTCATGGGCCTGTCGAACGAGCACGGCCACCTCGTGCTCACCACCGGCAACAAGAGCGAGCTGGCCACCGGCTACTCCACCCTCTACGGCGACTCCGCCGGCGGCTTCGCGCCCATCAAGGACGTGCCCAAGACGATGGTGTGGGAGCTGTCCAAGTGGCGCAACGCCCACTCCGACCCCGACTTCCTCCTCCAGGCCGAGCGGCCCATCCCGGAGAACTCCATCGAGAAGGAGCCGAGCGCGGAGCTGCGGCCCGACCAGCGCGACACCGACTCGCTGCCGCCGTACGAGGTGCTGGACCGGCTGCTCGACGACTACGTCGAGAAGGACATGGGCTCGCAGGAGCTCATCGCGGCCGGGCACGATCCGGCGCTGGTGACACGGGTGATCCGGCTGGTGGACCTGGCCGAGTACAAGCGGCGGCAGTATCCGCCCGGCCCCAAGATCACGCCCAAGAACTTCGGGCGCGACCGTCGCCTGCCCATCACCAACCGGTGGCGCGAGACCACCGGCTGAGCCGCCCGCACCTTCGGCGCCTTGAGGAAGCGTAACCTGTAGGTTACGCTTCCTTGGCATGGCGGTCGAAGCATGTGGAGACGACACATGCGGGAACGAGACATCTGGAGACAGCGCATCTGGAGACAGCGCATGTGGAGACAGCGCATGTGGAGGCGAGGCGGCCGGGGCGCGCCTTGACGAGGTGGCGGGCGCCGTGGCCGACCCGGTGCGGCGGCAGATCCTCGAGCTGCTGCTGCGAGGCGGGCCGCTGCCGGCCGGCGACGTGGCCGGACGCTTCGCGATCAGCCGGCCCGCCATCAGCCGCCACCTGAGGGTGCTCCGGCGCAGCGGCCTGGTCCGCGACGAGCTGGTCGGCCGGCAACGCCTCTACACGCTCGACCCCGGGCCGTTCGAGGAGCTGGTCGCCTGGCTCGGCCCCTTCATGCGCCCGTCCGGATGGGAGCACCGCCTCGACGCCCTGGAGACCGAGGTGTACCGCACGCGCCGCGAACGCCGTACCACAGGGGACGCCAGGCAGGGCGTCACCGGACAGGAGAGCACCGCATGAGCCTCACCCCCACCGGCCGGCTGTTCGGCACCGAGCACGGGACCGATCTCGTCCTCACCCGCACCTTCCGCGCGCCCGCCGAGGACGTCTGGGCCAGCCTCACCGAGCCCGAGCGCACCGCCCGCTGGTTCGGGCCGTGGGAGGGCGACGCCGAGCCCGGCGGCACGGTCAAGGTGCGGCTCGTCTTCGAGGACCAGCAGCCCTGGTACGAGCTGCGCATCGACGCCTGCGAGCCGCCCCGCCGCCTGGCCGTCTCGTCCCTGGACGAGCACGGGGCCTGGCATCTGGAGCTGATGCTGGAGGAGGCGGGCGGGGTGACGGAGCTGCGGTTCGTCCAGCACCTCGACACGACGGACGGAGTCGGGGAGATCGGGCCCGGCTGGGAGTACTACCTGGACCTGCTGGTCGCCTCCCGTGACGGGTCCCCGGCGCCCGGCTTCGACGCGTACTACCCGTCGATGCGCGCGTACTACACGGAACTCGCCGCCTCCGGCCGCTGACCGACGCCCCACCACCACCGCACCCGTGAATTGTCGGTGGCTCCTGGCACAGTGGCCCGGTGGCTCAACCCCTGAAAGACCTGATCAACGAGCGCTCGGTGACGGTGCTGGCCGATGGGCTGAGCGCGGCCTGGCCGGCGTTCCCGCGGGCCCGCTTCACCGCGCGGGCCCTGACCGGCCTCGACGGCCTGGAGCTCAAGGCCCGCGTCACGCACGTGGCCGCGGCCCTGCACGACGCGCTGCCCCTGCCCTATCCGGAGGCCGCCGCGCTCGTGCGCGAGTGCGCCGCCACGCTCGACATGTGGAGCGGCTGGCCGGCCACCGAGCACACCGCCACCCACGGCCTCGGCCACCTCGACGACGCGATGCGGACGCTGGCCGCGCTCACCCCCTACGCGACGGGCGAGTTCGCCGTCCGCCCCTACCTGGAGCGTTACCGCGACGACGCCATCAAGATCATGCTCGATTGGGCGGAGTCACCCGACGAGCACCTGCGCCGGCTGGCCTCGGAGGGCTCCCGCCCGCGCCTGCCGTGGGCGAGCCGGGTCGGCTGGCTGATGACGCCGGGCCCCACCCTGCCCCTGCTCGACCGGCTGCGCGACGACCCGAGCGAGTACGTCCGCCGCTCGGTCGCCAACCACGTCAACGACCTGGCCAAAGACCACCCGCAGGTGGCCCTGGAGCTGCTGGCGAAGTGGCGCGCCGGCGGCGGCTCCCACGTGGAGCGGGTGCTGCGGCACGCGGTGCGCGGCCTGCTGCGGGCCGGCCACCCTGAAGCGCTCGCCCTGGTGGGCGCCACGCCGGGCAGCGGCGCCGTCGACGCCCTGTCCCTCGACTCCGCCACGGTCGCCGTGGGCGCCAAGCTCGCCTTCACGGTCACCGTCACGGCCGAGACGGCGGGGCCGGTGCTCCTGAAGTACGCGGTGCGGCGGTCCGGCTCGCGGCGCGTGTTCCACCTGGGGCAGCGGGAGGCGAGCGGGCCCGGCCAGACGTTCACGGTCCGCAAGACCCACTCCTTCCGCCCGGTCACCACCCGCGACGAGCCGCCCGGCGCGCGGGAGCTCGACGTGATCGTCAACGGTAGGGTGGCCGCGACCGTCCCGTTCACGCTGACCGAGGCTCCGCTGACCTCGGCCTCGTGACGTACCGGCAGGAAGGGCTTCCATGACGGACGAGGCACGCGACGTGGACCTGCTCCGGATCGAGCTGGGCGTCATCTGGCGCCTGGACGACCGCGGCCGCCTGCCCGGCCCGGAGACCATGGTGATCGGCGCGGCCTCCGACGGCCTGACCGCCGCCGTCGCCGGCCACGTCCCCGACGACCTGGCCACCCGCCTGCTCTCCCTCATCACCGGAGCCGCCCTCCCGCCCCCTGGCGTGCCTCCGGGGGTCCTGGCCGACTGCCGGGAGCTGCTGGGCGGCGAGCGGGTGAAGGTGACCGGCGGCCCGAGCTACCTGGTGGTCCCGCCGCTCCAGGCCGACGTCACGGCCGAGGTGCTGCGATCCGACTCGGCCGAGCACGTCCGGCTCGTCCGCTCCTTACCGCGTCCCGCCTCCTGGGAGGAGGACGAATGGGGCAGGCTCACGAGCCTCAGCGCGGGCACGCCCTGGGCGATGGTCGCGGACGACGGCCAGGTGGTCTCGATCTGCCACAGCGCCCGCCTCACCCCGGCGGGCGCCGAGGCCGGCACGTGGACCTCACCGGCCTACCGCGGCCGGGGCCACGCCGCCGCCACCACCTCCGCCTGGGCCGCCCAGTTCTCGGGGATCCACCTGTTCTCCAGCACGAGCGCGGACAACCACTCCTCACAACGAGTGGCCCGCCGCCTGGGCCTGCGCCCACTCGGCTGGATCTGGCACCTCACCACCTGACCCCGCACCCCACCGCCTGGCCCTCGTCCGCCGTCACTTCGGCTGCTGTCTGCGTCGGGAACGCCGGGCGAGCGAGCAGGCAGTGCGTCAGCGGACGGATGTCGCTCGCCCGACTCCTGCGGTCGCTGCCGCCAGAGAGCAGGTTGCGACGGGATCGGCTCGTGATGCCGTCGGTCGCCGGCCGGCGGATCAGTGCCCTGCCCGAAGGGGCGGACACCACCACGGTGACCGCACTGCCGGCCTCCTGTGAGGTGGCCACCGGGCGCGGCCGCCGTGACTTCGCGGTGCTGATGCTGATGGCACGGCTCGGCCCGCCTGCCGTCGAAGTGGCCGCACCGGGCCTGGAGGACGTGGCACACCGGCTCCGGCACCGCGCGGCCTCGCAGGTGCCGGCCCGGGGGCGGGAACCGGTCGCCTCGAGCGGGGCGAAAAAAGATCGCAAGGCTGCGAACCTTCCTCCCCCGGGCGCTGTCCAACCCCCATGTACGGCAACCTGGAGATAGACAGGAAGACGTTCATTCCATGCATCAAGCCGGCCACCTCGACCCGCAGGATCCACCAGGGGTGCAAGATCCTCCGCAGGCACCCGCATGATCCGATGATCGCGAGGATCGACCACGACCACTACAGGGTCGGCAGCAGGGCCTTCATCGAGGCGCGCCAGGCGGCTTCCTCCAGCCGCGCGTCAACGACGCCGAGGGTTGCCTGCGCGACAACGACGGCGCCGTCCGCGTGAAGATCTCGGTCACCGACTGCTGAGCCGTGCTCCCAGAAGATCGTGACGTGGCCGGCGCCTCTCTCCTTCTTCACCCGCAGCAGCCGGTTCACGTCCCCACCCCCAACGGATGACCCCATATGCGCAAGAGAGATGTCCGTTCAACCACAGCCGCCACCGGCCCGGGCTCCCGGGCAGGGGCCGCGCCGCCGCCGGCGGCCTCCGGGCGTCCGAGCCCTTGGCCGCATGGACGCGTCCCAGCGACGTCGAGAGCGTTGCTGGCAGAGGACCCGCACACGGTCGGCGGCTACTGGCTGGCCGGCCGCCTGGGGCAGGGAGGCCAGGGTGTCGTCTACGAGGCGTACGACGGTGACGGCACCCGGGTGGCGCTCAAGCTCCTGCACGCCGACGGCGGCCGCACGCAACTGGAGCGATTCGCGCGCGAGGTCGAGGCCGCGCGACGGGTGGCCTCCTTCTGCACGGCTCGGGTGTTGGACGCCGATCTGGCGGGCCCGCGGCCGTACATCGTCAGTGAGTACGTCAGCGGGCCCAGCCTGCGCGCAGCCGTACGGGAGGGGCGCTCGTTCGCGGGGGACGACCTGCACCGGTTGGCCACGGCGATCGCCACCGCGCTGGCCGCGGTTCACGAGGCGGGGGTGATCCACCGCGATCTGAAGCCCGACAACGTCCTGCTCGGTCCGGACGGCCCGCGGGTGATCGACTTCGGTATCGCGCGTACCGAGGAGATGTCGGTGACGTCCACCGGACTGGTCGCCGGCACGCCCGCCTACATGCCGCCCGAGTCGTTCAGCGGGCGGCGGGCGGACGCGGCGGGCGACGTGTTCGCCTGGGGCGCCGTGGTGCTCTTCGCCGCGCGGGGAACGGACGCCTTCGCCGGGGACAACGCCGCCGCGGTGATCCACCAGGTCCTGTCGGCCATACCCGACGTGGGCGGGTTGCCGCCGGCGCTGCGCCCGCTGGTGGCGGCGGCGCTGGCCAAGGAGCCGCAGGCGCGGCCGACCGCCCGGGAGTTGCTGCTCGCCCTGGTCAGCGGGAGCGGCGAGGCGACCGGGCTGTTGCGGGCGGGCAGTGAGCGGGCGCGGCAGATCGCCTCGGACGATGGCCTGGACCCGGGGCTGGGGACGATCGCCGAGGACGCCTACACCGCGCTCCCGGAGGAGCAGCGGCGGCTGGTGCCCGGAGTGTTCCTGCGGCTGCTCACCCTGGACGAGTACGACATGGAGACGACCCGCCCGGTGCCCGTGGCCGAGCTGGAGTACGGCGGGCAGGACCTGCGGGCCATCCTCCGGGCGTTCTCCTACGTGCTGTCCGAGCGTGAGGGCCAGATGGTCCTGACCCGTCCCGCCGTCCTGCGCGCGTGGCCTCGCCTGCGCGGCTGGGTGAGCGCGGAGAGACCGGGCCTGGCGGTCGTCGGGCAGCTCAGCCAGGCCGCCCGCCACTGGGACGACAACGGTCGCGGCGACGGCGACCTGCTGCGCGGCAGCCGGTTGCAGGCGGTCGAGAGCTGGGCCGCCTCCGAGCGCCGCCACATGACGCTCACCAGGCTGGAGCGGGACTTCCTCGACTCCAGCCGCCGGGCGCTGGCCCGATCCAGGAAGCTGCGGCGCGGCGCGCTGGTCACGCTGGTCACGTTGCTCGTCGTCGCTCTCGCCGGCGCGGTCGCGGCCGTGTCCGCCGCGGGCGAGGCCAACAGGGAGCGGGAACGGGCGGAGGCGCAGAAGCGGCAGGCGTTGTCCCGGCAGCTGGCGACGCAGAGCGTCCGGCTCGTCGGCACCGAGCCGACGGTCGGACACCTGCTCGCGGTCACCGCCTGGCGGCTCGCGCCGACCAAGGAGGCCCGCCACAGCCTCCGTAACGCGCTCGCCGGGCCAGCCGTCTTCACCAGGCCGGGCCCGGCGCTCGCGCTGGCCTTCAGCCCCGACGGCGAGGTCCTCGCGACCAACGGGAACGAGGGCGTCGTGACACTCTGGAATGCTGCCACCCACCGTCCGGCCGGCACCCTGACCGGTCAGAAGGAGACGGCCACCGAGGTGGCGTTCAGCGGCGACGGCCGGCTCGTCGCGGCGGCGGCCGAGGACGTGCGGATCTGGGACGCCGCCACGCACGAGCAGGTCGGCGAGCCGCTCCAGGGCGGCGGCACCGTGGCGTTCAGCCCGGACGGCAGGCTCCTGGCCACCGGCGGCGACAGGGTGCGGCTGTGGGACGTGGCCACGCGCGCACAGGTCGGTGACGCGCTTCCCGCGGCCGAGGCCGTCGCCTTCAGCCCGGACGGCAGGCTGCTGGCGACCCACTCCTCCCGCGAGGCCGAGGCCCACGTCTGGGACGTGGCCTCGCGCAGGCAGGTCGCCTCGCTCGAAGCGCACCTGTCCCCCTCCGGCATCAGCCACCTCGCCTTCAGCCCCGACGGGAAGCGGCTGGTCACCAGCAGCCACGCGCTGCGCCTGTGGGACGTCGCCACGTGGCGCCCCATCGGCAAGCCGCTCATGAACAGGCAGATCGGCGGCATCCGCGTGGCGTTCAGCCCGGACGGCTCGGTCCTGGCGACCACGAGCGACGGCGGCCGGGCCCGGCTGTGGGACGTGGCCACGCGCGAGGAGCTCAATCCCAAGCTCGCCGGTCACACGATCGGCCTGTACAGCGTGGCCTTCAGCCCCGACGGGAAACTGCTGGCCGCCGGCGGCCTCGACGGGCTGCGGCTGTGGAGCCCGTTCACCCACCGGCAGCTGGGCGCTCCCCTGCCCACGGCGGGCACCACCGCGCGCGCCGCGACGTTCAGCACCGACCGGCGCAGCATCCTGACCTCCGACGCGCGGCAGGTCAGGCTCTGGGACCTCGCCACGCGAACGCCGATCTTCACCATCAGGCCGGGTCAGCCCATCAACACCGCGGTGCGCAGCCCGGACGGTGGCACGCTGGCGATCGGCCTGGAGTCCGAGCTGACCTGGTGGGACGTCGCCGGCCGGCGCCAGGTGAGCTCGGTGCGAACCCCCCAGCACGTCATCGGGCCGGCGGCCTACAGCCCGGACGGCCGAACCCTGGCCATCGCGCTCACCCCGGACCCGGAGACCGGCGCGAAGCCCGAAATATGGCTCTTCGACACGAGCACCCATCGCCGGACCAGCCGCATCGTCCGCCCCGAGAACATCTCGCAGCTCGTCATCAGCCCCGACGGCAGATACCTGACCGCGGTGGACATCGCGGAGAACGCCCAGCTGTGGGAGCTGGCCACCCGCGCCGAGGCCGGCCCGCCCATCAGCAGGGCGAAGAGCGTCGCCTTCTCCCCCGACGTCAGGACCCTGGCCGTGGCCGGGAACGCGGGAACGCGGCTCATCGACCTGGCCTCCCGCAAGCAGCTCGGCCGCGACCTGGGCGGGCACTCCGGCGTGATCACCGCCGTGGCCTTCAGCGCCGACGGCGCCACCCTCGCCACCGCCAGCGACGACAAGAGCGTCCGGCTGTGGGACGTGGCCACGCACGAGCAGGTCGGTGCCGCTCTGCCTGGCCGTAGCAGGGTCTCGCAGGTGGAGTTCGGCGACGGCGTGCTGGCCACGGTGAACGATGACGACACCTTCCGAATATGGGGCGTGGCCGAACCCGCGGACCTGGTGGCCGCCGCCTGCGCCCGCGCCGGCCGTACGCTCAGCGCCGAGGAGTGGGAGCAGTACCTGCCGGGCGAGCCCTTCCGGACGGTGTGCGCACCGTCCTGAGCCACCGGGCCGCGCCGGCCGCTGGAGGGGCGCAGACGTGCGTGCCGCTCAGGTGCCTGCGTGCAGGACCTCCCGTTCCCAGGCGTCGCGGGGCTGGGTGTGCAGGCGCCAGTAGTGCTGGGCGATGTCGTCGGGGTCGAAGGGCGTGCCGGGGGCGACGGCGCCGGCGACGGTGACGCTGGCGGCGTGGACCCCCGACGGCCCGTACTCCTCGTCCAGCATCGCCACCAGCGTCCGCACGCCGGCCTTGCCCAGCGAGAGGCTGACGTAGGCGGGCTTGGGCTCGGGCATGCCGCCGGTGACGATGAACGTGCCGCTGCCGCGCCGCGCCATCGCGGGCACCACGTGCGCGGCCGTGACGAGGGCGCCCACCACGTTCACCGCCCACGCGTCGAGCTGCGCCCGCGCGTCGGCCTCGCCGATCGAGTCCGGGCGGATGATGGCGGCGTTGTAGACGACGACGTCCGGTGTGCCGAGCGCGCCCGTCGCCGCGTCGAGCGCCGCGCGCAGCTCGCCCTCGTCGCCGCAGTCGGCCCGGTACGTGCGCACCCCGTCCAGCCCGAGCCCGCTACCGGTGCGTGAGATCAGCCCCACGTCCAGCCCCTCCTCCAGGAACCGCCGGGCCACCGACCGCCCGATCCCCGGCCCCGACCCGACGATCATCGCTGCGGGCATGGATCCGCTCCTTCGCGTTGTTCTCGCTTGCATGACGCCCACGACGGTAAGGCGTCACATGGATGTGAAGGTCAAGGAGCTCATGAGGATCGGTGACCTGGCCCGCGAGACCGGGGTCAGCAGGCGGCTGCTGCGTTACTACGAGGAGCAGGGCCTGCTGCGGCCCCGGCGGCTGGCGAACGGCTACCGCGAGTACGACGACACGGACGTGGCCGCCGTCCGCCACATCCGTACGATGCTCGCCGCCGGCCTGCCCACGGCGGTGATCGCGCGGCTGCTGGCCTGCGTCCACGACGACGGCGACCGGATGGTGCCGTCCGCGTGCCCCGGCATGCTGGCCAGCCTCCGACGCGAGCGCCGCCGCCTCGCCGAGACGATCGACCGGCTCCAGACCTCCCAGCAGGCCCTGGACACCATGCTCGCGACCGTCCTGGAGCAGCGCTCCTGATCCTCCCGGTCACCGCCGGTCGCACGCCGGCCCGGGATCAGGGGCGCAGGTCGGTTCGTGCCTTTCCCGTCGCCGGGTCGTAGGGGACGGAGAGGTGCTGGTGCACCATCACCCACGTGCCGTCGCGCCGCTCGAACACCCGCGTCCCCCGCGACCAGCTCTCCCCCGACTCCCCCACCCGTACCAGGTCGAGCCCCCACGAAACCGCCAGATCCTCCCGGACCAGCACCTTGAGGTCAGGGTTGGACAGGGTGATGGGAGCGTCGCCGGCCGCCGCCAGGCCGCGCTCGCACACCTGGCGCACCGCGTCCACGCCGACGTGCTGGAGTGGCGCGTCCTGCTCGTACGACACCACGTCCTCGGCGATGGCGGCCATCATGCCGTCGAGGTCCTTGGCGGCGGTGCCGGCGTACCAGCGCTCGTGCACCTGCCGCACCTCCGCCTCCGCGGCCCCTTGGTCGCCGATCGGGAACGAGTGGTGCTCGTGGGCGACGACCCACCGCCCGCTCTCCTTCCTGAGCCCGAACGTGATCCGCAGCCGGGCGCCGAGATCGTCCGTGACGGGGCCGCAGCGGAGCAGCGCGTGGGCGAAGGCGACGTCGGCCCCGGCCGTCACGTCGAGCGATGCGATGTCGAACGCGACGCCCCGCGCGAGCCATGCGAAGAACGGCGGCCACGCCTTGCGGTACGCGTCGATGCCGTGCAGGTTCTCCGGCACGTCGTGCATCACGATGTCATCGGCGTGGCCGGCGACGACCCCGTCGAGGTCGCCGGCGCGCACGGCCGCGGCCCAGCGCTCGATCAGGGTGCGGATGTGCTGCTCATCGGTGGTCATGGATCTTGCCTCCGGATGGATGGGATGGCCGGTCGGACGCTTCCGGGGTTACAACCCGCGCCATCCGCCGAACTCATCGCCCGCCACCGCCTCGAAGCAAGCTGGCCGGCAGGCCGAAGGTGGTGAGGTCGGCGTCCAGGAACGACACCACCTCGGCGATCCGGGTGCCGCGCAGCACGAGCAGGTCCAGCCCGCCCGGCACGTACCGGCCGGCCTTCTCGTCCCACATGTACGTCCCGAACGCGACCTGCCCGTTGGCCTCCGCCGCCAGGAACCGCCACCGCCGCCGCAGCGCCCCCTCCTCCAGGAACGCCCGGATGCCCGCGTGCCCCTGGTACCAGGCGGTCAGCGGCGGCATCGAATACTTGGCGTCCTCGGTCAGCATGGCCACGATGGTGTCGACGTCCCCGGCCTCCCAGGCGTCCGCGTACCGGCGGGCCAGCTCCCGCCGCTTCTCGTCGCCCAGCTCGCGCAGGGCCCGCTGCTGGGTGGCGGCGGGGAGCAGGCCGCGCAGGGTGGTGCGGGCGCGTTGCAGGGCGCTGTTGGCGGCGGCGACCGTGGTGCCGAGGAGGGCGGCGCTCTCGCGGGCGCTGTATCCGAGCACGTCGCGCAGCAGCAGGACGGCGCGCTGGAGCGCCGGCAGGTGCTGCAGCGCCGCCACGAACGCCAGCTCGACACTCTCGCGGGCGAGCAGCCGCGCTTCGGGGCCCAGCTCGTCCGTCCAGCCCATGAGCCGGTCGGGGTACGGCTCCAGCCACGCCACCTCGGTCGCCGGCGCGGCGCCGGGGCTGAGGTCGGCGGGCAGCTCGCGGCGGCCCCGGCGGTCGATGAGGGTCAGGGCACGGTTCGTGGCGATCTTGTAGAGCCACGGCCTGATCGGCCCCCGGTCCTCGAACCGGTCGAGGCCCCGCCACGCCCGGTCGAGGGTCTCCTGCACGGCGTCCTCGGCGTCGTGCGCTGAGCCGAGCATGCGGTAGCAGTGGGCGCGCAGCTCGTCCCGGAGCGGGCCGACCAGCCGCCCGAACGCCTCCTCGTCCCCGCCCCTGGCCGCCGCCAGCAGCTCACCCTGCGCGCCGCCGGGCTCCTCGGCCCAGGTCCGCGTCATCGGACACCTGCCTCGTATCGCGTGCCAAGATTCACGAGGTCACCGTCGCAGCCGTCCCTCGATCCCGTCGAGGATGAGCCCGAGCCCGAGGAGGAACTGGGCGTCGAAGTCGGCGTCCTGCACCCGGCTGAGCCGGGCGAGCTCGCCGGCGTGCTCGTCCAGGTGCCCGGCCACCCGGGCGCGGATCTCGGCGTCCGCGGCGGGCGTGCGTACCTTCTGCCACCAGGTGTTCTCCGCCGCGACGAACCCGTTGACGTACGACGACAGCGTCCCCACGGCGGCGGTCAGCACCGGACCGTCCAGCCCGGCCTCGGCCAGGGCGGCGTAGAACAGCCGGGAGCGGGCCAGCGCGTTGGGCCCGAGCAGCGGGCGGGTGGCGGTGAGAGCGGGCATCCAGGGGTGGCGGCGCATGACGGCGCGGCTCTGGCCGAGCTGGGCGGTCAGGAGGTCGCGCCACGGCAACGGCCGCGCGGGTGTCCCGATCTCGCCGATGACCTCGTCCAGCGCCAGATCCAGGACGTCTTCCTTGCTCCGGACGTACTCGTACAGGGACATCGTCCCGGCGCGCAGCCGCGCGGCGAGGGCGCGCATGGAGAACCCGGTCACGCCCTCGGCGTCGAGGAGCGCGACGGCGGCCTCGACGATGCGCTCGCGCGACAGCCTGGGCCGGCGCGGGCGGGCGTCCTCACGGAACCAGATCGTCTCCGGCATCCTCCCCAGCCTTTCCGTGCAGACTTTCCGTGCACTGTACGGAAAACCGTACGGCTAGCTTAGGCCACCCCGACGAACCCCGACGGAGGAGAGGCGACGTGATCGAGGAGCAGTGGCGGCGGGACTACGCGATGCTGGCGTTGCGGATCGACCGGCTGGCGACGGGCGGCGCGAGCGGCACCGCGCTGATCTACCGGGGCCCGGCCGAGTGGCGGGCGGCGGTGGCGGCGGAGCCGCCGGCCGTCGCGGGGGCGCTGGCGGAGGAGGCGGAGCGGCTGATGGAGTGCGCGCCGTCCGCCTACCTCCGGGCGCATGTACGCGCCGTCCGCGCCATGGCCCGCCACCTGGGCGGCGAGCGGCTGCCACTGGCCGAGTACGGGCGGGAGTGCCTGGGGCTGGAGCCGCGGTGGGTGCCGGAGGAGGTGTTCGAGCAGGCGCACGCCGACCTGGACCGGGCCTTGCCGAGGTCCTGTGCCGGCACCCTGGCCGAGCGGCTGAGGGCGTGGCAGGAGGCGCACACGCTGCGCGCCGTCGAGCGGCTGCCGGAGCTGGTGGACCGGGCGGTGGCGGAGACGCGGGCCCGGACGCACGAGATGATCATCCCGCTTCCGGCGGACGAGGTGGTGGAGTGCCGGCTCGTGGAGGGGGTGGGCTTTCACGGGGCGGGCGAGTACGAGGGCGGCCTGAAGTCCACGATCCACATCAACCGGGCGATCCCCTTCAACGTGGCCGACCTGCTGGATCTGGTGGCGCACGAGGGACATCCCGGGCACATCGCCGAGTCGATGCTGAAGGAGCTCCGCCTGGGGGCGGGGCAGTGGGTGCGGTTCATGCTCTCGCCGTCGTTCGTGCTCAGCGAGGGACTGGGACTGCTGGCGGAGGAGCTGATCTTCCCCGGCGACGAGGCGCAGGCGTGGCTGAGCGCGAACGTCCTGCCCGAGCTGGGCATCCGTCCGGACGCCAGCGATTTCGCGGCGGTGCACCGGGCCAGGAACGTGTTGTGGGGCGTCTGGGGGAACACGGCGTTCCTGGCGGCCGAGGGGCGGGACGAGGCGGAGCTGGCCGCGTACCTGGGAAGGTGGTCACTTTATGGCGACGGCGAGGTGGCGGCGGCGCTCGGGCTGCTCAAGCCGTCGCCGATGAGCCCGTACCTCTTGGGATATTTCCATGGATGGAACCTGCTGCGGCGGTGGGTGACCGGCCCCGAGCGGGCGCGGCGGCTGCTCACCGAGCAGCTACTCCCCAGCGACGTGACCGCCTGAGGTGCGTTCATCCGCAGCACGCCCGTCCGAGGCGCGCCCATCGGCAGCACGCCCGTCCGAGGCGCGCCGGGCGATGAGCTGCTCCACGCCGTCGAGCAGCAGGTCGAGGCCGAAGCGGAAGTCGGCGTCGTCGGCCCAGCTCTCGGCCCCGCGGAAGACGCCGGCGCGCACGGCGGCCGACAGCGCGGGGTAGGTGCCGGGGTCGAGCACTTCGGCCAGCAGCTCGCCGTAGTCGGCGGCGCTGCCGATGCCGCTGTCCGCGTACTCCTGGAGGCCGGTGCCGGCCGTGTGCACGATCGCCGCGTCGGTCAGCGCGTAGCCCGCCAGGGTACTGGCGACGTTGATCTTCTCGCCGTCGTCGAGGCCGGTGCCGTCGAGGGCGGCGAAGGCCCGGTCGAGCCAGAGGAGCCGCCGGGGGCCGAGGGGCGGGGCGAAGTTCGCGATCGGGAGCACCCAGGTGTGCCGCAGCACGATGTCGCGCTGGATGCGGGTCCACAGGGCGAGGTAGTCGCGCCAGGGCCGGCCGGACGGGTCGGGAGGGTCGGGGGCGACGGCGTCGGCCATCAGCACGAGCAGGTCGTCCTTGCTGCCGATGTAGCGGTAGAGGGCGGTCGCGGCGACGCCGACCCGGGTGGCCACGCTGTTCATGGAGACGCCGGCGAGCCCTTCGGCGTCGGCGAGCTCGATGGCGGCGGCGGTGATCGTGGCCAGGTCGAGCCGGGGCCGCGGCCCCCTGCGCGGCACCGGCTCGTGCCCCCACAACCGCCGTAGCACGGGGGGCAGCCGGTCTTCGGCCATCGAATCTCCTCCTTGACTCACTCCTAGGATTCTGCATTACCTTAAAACTATGAACGTCATACACAGTACGCCATTCACAGATGCCATTCTCGCCCGGGGGCTCACCAAGTCCTTCCGCGGGACCCGGGTGCTGTCCGGGATCGACCTGACCGTCCCCACCGGCTCGCTGCTGGCCCTGCTCGGGCCGAACGGCTCGGGCAAGACGACGACCGTACGCATCCTGGCCACGCTCCTCCCCCCGGACGACGGCACCGCCACCGTGGCCGGGCACGACGTGACGCGCGCGGGCCCGCAGGTGCGCCGCGCCATCGGGCTCACCTCGCAGCAGGCCACCGTGGACCCGTTGCTGACCGGCCGGGAGAACCTGGAGCTGTTCGCCGGCCTCTGCCACCTGGGCCGCCGCCAGGCCCGGCGCCGCGCGCAGGAGCTGCTGGAGCGCTTCGGCCTGCACGACGCCGCCGACCGCCGGGCGGGCACGTACTCGGGCGGCATGCGAAGGCGCCTGGACCTGGCCGCCAGCATGGTGTCGGCGCCGCCGATCCTGTTCCTGGACGAGCCCACCACCGGCCTCGACCCGCGCAGCAGGGCCGGGCTGTGGTCGGTGATCCGCGAGCTGCTCGCCTCCGGCACCACCATCCTGCTGACCACGCAGTACCTGGAGGAGGCCGACCATCTCGCCGACCGCGTCGTGGTCATCGACGGGGGCCGCGTCGTCGCCGACGACTCCCCCGCCGCGCTGAAGCGCCAGGTCGGCAGCGAACGCCTGGCCCTGCGCCCCGCGAACCCGGCGGACCTGCCCCGCGCCGGCGCCGCCCTGCCCGCCGCCCACCTCGACCCCGGCTCCGGCGAGCTGACGCTGGCCCTCCAGGGCCCCGACCACCTCCGGCACACGCTGGACCTGCTGCACGGCGCCGGCATCCCGATCGAGCACGTCGAGCTGCGCACCCCCACCATGGACGACGTCTTCTTCGAGCTGACGACGGTGGCGGCATGAGCGCCCCCAGCATCCTCAGCACCACCGCTGTGGGTGATTTGCGCCGCCTGGTCGGCCGCGACCTGCGCCGCGAGCTGCGCGTCCTCGACGGGCTGATCGTCAACACGGCCCTGCCCGTCATGATCATGCTCATGTTCGTGTACGTGTTCGGCGGCGCGATCACGACCGGCTCCAGCGGCCTCGACTACATCGACTTCGTCGTCCCCGCCGTCCTGCTCATGTCCGGCGGGTACGGCGCCGCCCTGACCGCCGTCACCATCGCCGAGGACATGACCGGCGGCATGATCGACCGCTTCCGCACGCTGCCGATCAGTGGCTGGGTCGTCCCCGCGGGCCACGTCGTGGCCTCGGTGATCCGCAACGTGGCCTCCTCGGCCATCGCCCTGGCCGCCGCGCTCCTGCTCGGCTTCCGCCCCGACGCCACGCTCGCCGACTGGGCGCTCGTCCTGGCCCTGGTGACCGGGTACGTGCTGGCGATGTCCGCGCTGGCGGCCGCGTGGGGGCTGCTGGTCCGCTCGTCCCAGGCGGCCGGGGCGTTCAGCTTCGTCGTGCTCTTCCTGCCGTACGTGTCGGACGGCATCGTCCCGGCGCAGACCATGCCGGGCCTGCTGCGCGACTTCGCCTACAACCAGCCGCTGACGCCGATCATCGAGACCATGCGGTCGCTGCTGCTGGGCCTGCCCATGGGCTCGTCGGCGGCCGTGGCGACCGCGTGGCTGGCCAGCGCGGTCGTGGTGTGCGTGCCGGTGGCGGCGGTGCTGTTCCGCCGCCGGACCGCCTCACGCTAGCAGCAGCGTCAGGCCGCCCGTCGTGTAGCAGACCATCAGCACGAACAGCGGGATCTGCCCCGCCACCGCCCGCGCCGGCGGCAGCAGCCGGACCGAGCGGTCGTGGGCGGCCACCACGCCCGCCACGTGGCCGAGCACGATGGCCAGCACCTGCACGGTCGCGATCGTGCCGGGCTCGAGGGCGTTCGGGTCCGCCTCGGCGTCCATTCCGAGCGCCAGGACGATCGCGTGCCGGCCCTCGATCACCAGCAGCGAGAAGTAGTGCGCGACCAGGTAGCCGACGGCGATCGGCAGCAGCGAATGGGCGAACCGGCCGGCCAGCCCCTTCGTGCCGCCGATCAGCCCGGCCACGCCGAGGCAACCTCCGTACAGCAGGGCCACGCCGGCGACGGTCGCCAGCAGCCCGGCGGTGCCCAGGCCCGTACGGCCGATCGGCGGGGTCTGCAGCGCGTTCACCCAGAACGGGCTTCCGGACAAGCCGTCGTAGGCGGTGCCGCCGAGCAGCACGCAGACAGTGGCGACCAGGCCGGGGGCCGGCGCGACGGCATCGAGGCCGTCGAACGGGTTGCGCAGCACGCGGGTGCCGTCCGCGCGCCTGCCCAGGGGTGACAGGTGGCCGATCAGGGTCGAGTACACCTCGAACGGGTCGCCGCGCTCCAGCCAGGCATGGCCGTAGGCGAGGGTGCCGGCGAGCTGGGCGGCGGCGTACAGGGCCAGGAAGAGCAGCAGCGTCGCGGGCGCGGCGGGCTCGGGCGCGACCAGCTCCATCCAGGTGAACGCGAGCAGGCCCGCCGCCGCCGGCCAGTACCCGAGCCGCGCCGGGTATTCGCGGCGGGGGCGGTCCGGCAGCAGCCGGAACGGGTTCAGCGCCCGCCACACGGGGCCGAGCAGCAGCGACGCGGGCACCAGGCCGACCCAGAAGAGCACGCACACCAGGTACGGGCCGGCGTTCTCGGTGGCCGGGCCGACCAGCAGCCAGCCGAGAGTGTAGGCGGCGGCCAGGAGCGCCAGGACCCGCCCGATCCCCCGGGCCCGGCCCGCACGTCCGGGGAGCCACGCCCGGCCGGGCAGCCGCAGCCGGACGGGAAGCAGCAGCCGGACGGGGTGGCCCGCCAGGTCGCCGCGGAAGCGCGAGTCCGCCCAGAGCAGGCCGAGCGCGAGGAACGAGACGACGAGCGCGGCGAACGCGCCCGCGTAGGCGTAGAAGATCGGGATCGGCAGATCGGACCGCTCCCCGACCCCGTGCGCGAGCACCCCGGCCGCCGGGAGCCGGCCGCCGTGCCCGAGCCCGCTGACCACCGCCCAGGCGCCCTCGCCGGCGAGCAGCCGGCCGCCGTGCCCGAGCCCGCTGGCCACCGCCCAGGCGCCGTCGCCGGTGAGTGCCCCGAGCGCCGTCACCGGACCGCGAGCTGGGTCAGGACGAGCTCGCTCCGGTGGGTCTCCACCTGGAACACGCCGGTCAGGTCCGCCGTGAAGCGCAGGGTCGCGGGCACGCCGGGCCGCAGCTCGGCCACGAGGTCGTAGCCGTGCACGTGCACCTCGTCGGCCACGTCGCTGGTGACGGTGATGCTGACCTGCCGCCCCCGCCCGACCTCCAGCCAGCCGGGAGGCGGCTCGACGCGGCCGCCCGCGATGGTGATGCGGGCGTCCGCCTGCCCGCTCGGCGCGCCCGTCGCCACCTCGTGGCTGTTGCCCGGGTCGCGATGCGTCTGCGACAGCGGCCCGCACCCGGCGACCAGCACCGACGCCAGCGCACCAGCCAGGAGTCCGGCTCTCACGTGGCGACCCCGGCCTGGTCGGCGGGCTGTTCGGCCGCCGTCCTGGCCCGCCGGGGCGCGAGGACGACGACCGCCCACAGCACCCAGAGCCCGGTGACCGCCCCTCGGATCCACCCCGGCCCCAGCGGGACCACCGGGATCAGGTACACCAGCCGATCGAAGGCGTCCGCGCAGGCCAGCGCCCCCACGATGATCGTGAGCCAGCCGAACGCGGGCCGCGCCGCCCGCAAAGCCGATCCCAGGCACAGCCACCACGCCCCCATGAGCAGCAACGCCGCCCCGGCCTGCGCCGAGCTGCCGAGCGCGGCGGCCACGACGTCGAGGGCGAAGCCGAGCGCGCCGGCCACGGTCCCGGCCGCGATGAGCCGGCGCCGGCGGCGGGTCAGCCCGGTCCAGCGTCGCGACCGCCACCAGAACAGCCCCGCCAGCAGCCCGAGCACGAGCGAGCCGCCGAGCGCGAGTTGCGCCTCCACCTTGCCCAGCCCTGACGCCCCGAACCAGTCGCACCCGGCGGGCAGCCGCGCGTCGGCGGCGCTGAAGTCGGCGCACAAGTACAGCTTGACGAGCTTGACCGGCTCGGCGAGCAGCCGGCGGGTCCCGCCCGACAGCTCGGGCGCCCGGCCGGCGCAGACGGGCAGCACCACGGGCGAGGACGGGCCCGTGTCCCCCTGCCAGCAGTTGCCGGTGCCCTGGCCGTCCCACCAGACGTCGAGCCCGTTCGGCCGCCGCTCGCCGGTGGGGCTGACGCCGAGGACGTTGCCCTCGAACCGGTTGAAGTCGGAGGTGTCGGCCTGCTTGCCGAGGTCGTTCTCGCCCCTGATGAACGCCGGCACGCCGAACAGCTGGAAGCCCGCCCGCCGGTGCCCCCACACCTGGTTGTTCCTGAAGACGTTGTAGTTGCCGCCGGCCACGATCACTCCCGTGCCCGGGGGCACGCCCACCTGCGAGCAGACGACGCCCCGCTCGTAGCCGCGCTCGGCGGGCGGCTTGGCGCAGGTGCCGTCGCGGGTGTGGCGGTAGTAGTCGCGGTTGTTGTCGTGGATCCTGTTGTTCTCGAACCTGGCGTGGTTCTGCGGCAGGCCCGGATGGGACGGCCAGAGGCTGTCCATCGTGGCGCCGACCATGTTGTCGTAGAAGTCGTTGTCGTGCACCCAGAGCGAGTCACCCGCGGTGCCCGAGTAGCCGAGCGCGTTGTCGTGGCTCTTGCAGCGGCGGATCTCGATGGCGTAGCGGGGCACGTCGTGGCCGCGGCCCTGGTTCAGGTTGGAGGCGCTGCCCGGGTAGAGGCCGCCGTCGCCGTTGCCGTACGCCTCGCAGTCGGTGTAGAGACCGTGGTCGCTGGCGAAGGTGAGGAAGCCGTACTCGTCGTTCCAGCGGGTCAGGACGCGGTCGATGACGAACCCGTCGGTCTCCAGCACGTACAGGGAGTTGAACGTGGTGCGCTGGGCGGTGAGGTTCCTGAAGTAGACGCCGTCGGCGCGGTCGGCCCGGATGGCGTTCAGCTTGCGGTACTCGGCGTCGATGACGACGTCCAGCGGGCCTGCGCCGGTGCCTTCGATCTGCAGGTCCCGCTTGCCGAGGATGGCGACGAGGTTCTGGTTGTGGGGGCACTGGAGCTGCTGCTCGTAGCTGAGGATCTGGTAGCCCCAGGTGGACCAGCGGGCGGGCAGGCTCGCGCAGGCGCCGGTGGGCGGGGGCTGGCTGGGCTCCTCGCGGTAGAGGCCGGGCAGGACGGCGATCGTCATTCCGGGGCGGTTCACCCGGTCGACGGCTTCCTGGAGGTGCCGCACCCCTTTTTCCTGACATTTCGCGAAAAGGGCGAGATTTCGGGTTTTGAGGTCGGCCGGAAATTGTGCGATTCGGCGTTCAAAATCGGATTTGTCGGTCTTGCAGACGAGCAGGTCGGGCTCGCCCTGCCGCAGGACCGGCACCGAGCCCGTACCGTCCGGGAACGAGACCGGGCGCTCCTCATGGGCCAGGGCCGCGCCGCCGCCGGCCACCAGCAGGCCAGACGTCAAGAAGACGATGGACGCGAGCTTTCGCAGAGGGCCCATGGCCGCGAGACTAGAACAAGGCTCATCTTCTGCCTAGGCCGAAAGATCCGGAAATAGTGGTGCCCCGCGGAGTCGGCCATCCGTGCAACTCCGTGGGGCATTCCGGGATGCTAGCCACCCCGCCTACATTTCTTCTCCATGCCTGGCGGACGGGCTCAGGGGGCCATGCCGGCCAGGGCCGCGTCCACGACCCGCTCGGCCAGGTCGAGCGACAGGTCGCCGGCCGGCCCCCACTTGGCGTGCCACAGCATGGTGCCGGAGATCAGCGCCATGCCCATGTCCACGTCGAGGTCGGCGCGCAGCTCGCCGGTGGCGATGCCGCGCTCGATCACCACGCGCATCGCCTCCCTGCGCGGCTCCACCGCCCGCTTCAGGAAACGCTCGAAGAGCTGCGGGTAGCGGTCGGCCTCGCTCATCGCGATGTTCATCACGCAACGGCTGCGGGCCTGGCCGTGCTCCCTGCGCATCGCGTCGACCAGCGCGATCAGGTCGTCACGCACGGACGTGCCGGACAGCGGGGGCAGCGGCGCCTTCAGCGTGGACAACGCGTCGACGACCAGGTCTTCCTTGTTGGACCAGCGGCGGTAGATCGTGGTCTTGCCGACGCCAGCCCGCGACGCGATCGCCTCGATCGTCAGCTCGGACACGCCCATGCCCTCGCCGATCAGATCGAGGGTCGCGTCGATGATCGCCTTCTCGGCCTTCTCGCTGCGCGGACGGCCCGCTGGGCGGGCAGTCCCGGATTCCTGGATCGTCATCGCGGCCTCACCATACCTCGCCGGCGCTGGCACGCCGGTCTTCAGGGCGGCGAGGCACGTACGCGCCGCCACCCGCCGATCGTTCAGGGCGACCCGGCAGGTACGCACCGCCGCCCGCTGATCGCTTCATCGGCCGGGCCGCCCGTCATCCGCGGGACGACGTCAGCACCGGCTCCTTCTGCTCCGCGTGCTTGGCGAAGCGCGGCTTGCCGGGCATCCACAGGGCCACCACCCCGATGCCGAGCAGCCCGATCACCGCCGACACCATCGCCGTGACGTGCATGCCGTCGACGAACGCGGTGAACGCCGGCTGGATCAGCTCCTGCCCCTTGGCGCCGAGCTCCTGCACGACCCCCATGGTCGCCATGATCGACTCACCGGCGGCGTGCCGCACACCCTCCGGCAGGGCCGTCAGCGCGGGCTCCATCTCGCCCCGGTAGCTGGACGACAGCACCGAGCCGAGCACGGCCACGCCGAGCGCGCCCGACACCTGGCGGACGGTGTTGCTCATGGCCGAGCCGACACCCGCCTTCTCCCGGGGCAGCGACTCCATGATGGCCGTGGTCGCGGGCGGCATGATGTTGGCCATCGCGGCGCCCTGCACGAAGAAGATGACCTCGATGAGCACGATCGAGGTGTTCTGGTCCATGAGGGCGTAGCTGCCCAGGGCCAGGGTGACCACGATCATGCTGACGGTGGCCGACAGCTTGGCGCCGAACCGCTCGTTCACCCGCTGGCTGAGCGGCGCGAAGATCAGCTGCGCGGCGGCGAACGGGATCATCAGCGCGCCCGCCTGGATCGGCGTGAACCCCAGCACGATCTGCAGGTAGAACGTGAGGAAGAACATCCCGCCCATCATCGCGAAGAACACGATGCCCATCATGCCGATGGCCGAGCTGAAGCGGACGTTGCTGAAGCTGCGCACGTCGAACACCGGGTGGTCGATGCGCCGCTCCCACCACACGAACACGCCCAGCACCGCCACGCCGATCAGCGTCGGCACCAGCACCTCGGCGCTCGCCACGGTGCCCACCTCGCCGCCGCGGATGATGCCGTACACGAGGGCCACCAGACCGATGATGGACAGCACCACGCCGACCGGGTCGAGCTTGGACGGCTTCGGGTCGCGCGACTCGGGCACCACGGCCGCGATCAGGATCATGCTGATCACCACGATCGGCACGTTGATCAGGAAGACCGAGCCCCACCAGAAGTGCTCGATCAGCAGGCCGCCCGTGATCGGCCCGACGGCCACCGCGAGCCCCACGCCACCGGCCCACACGCCGATGGCCTTGCCCCGCTCGGCCGGCGGGAACACGTTCGAGATGATCGCCAGCGTGGCCGGCATGATGGCCGCACCACCGATGCCCATCGCCGCCCTGGCCAGGATCAGCTGCATCGGATCCTGCGAGTAGGCACTGGCCAGCGAGGCCAGGCCGAACAGCAACATGCCGATGAACAACATGCGCTTGCGACCTGTTCGGTCGCCGATCACGCCGAACGTGAACAACAGGCCGGCGAACACGAGCGTGTAGGAGTTGATCGCCCATTCCAGCTCGCTCTGGGTGGCGCCCAATCCGACCGTCTCATCGGCGATGGTCTTCATCGCCACGTTCAGGATCGTGTTGTCGAGCACCACGGCCAGCAGGCTGAACACGAGCACGCCGAGGATGCCCCAGCGGCGTGGGTGTCCGGTGTTCGGGTCCATGTGAAGGTCCTTAATTTCGATACGTCTGAGTTTCGCAACGTCACCGTATCGCAAGCTATTCCGATACGCAACGGTCCCGTTTCGTAAACCTTGGGTAAACTCCCACCCCCACCCACCTGAACCCCCGCCCGAGCGGCCCTTCCCGCAGCTCACCCGCCCTCCGCCGCCTCCGGCCGCGAACATGCCGTCCCGGCTCATGCGGGCTCCCGCTCACACCTGCCGGCCGCCCCGGGCTAGGGGCCGCGCATGAGAACCACCCGACGCAGGCACCACACCGCCGCCGCACGGCACGGCGACCGTCAAGCACCGGCCTCCCGGCATGCGCACCGCCGCACGGCATGCGCGCCTCGGTAGGTACCTCGCCACGCGCACGACGCCGACGCGCGTGCGCAGGCCGCTCTCCCCGCACCTCCGGGCGCAGGCACGTGCCGGCAGGCGTGCCTCGACCAGGCGACTCGCCATCCGCACGCCGTGCCGCACGACGCCCGGCACAGGCACGTGTCCGGCAAACGTGTCCCGGCCGGGCACCTCGCAGCCCCACCCCGCTGCGACCACGCCCCGGCACGACCCCCGCCCGCGCTCCTGGCGACGCGGCGACGAGGCGGCGTGTGGTGGGGCCAGCGCGGGTCACGGTGGTCAGCCGGGTGGGACGCGGGCGGGCGCAGTGCCCCGGGAGCAGCCCCCGCTCACCCCCGGAGCAGCCCGCCGACCGGGCTCACGCACGGGACGGCGCCGGGCTCACTCCCGCGACGAACCCGCCTTCTCCACCTCCACGAGCTCGGCCGCCTCCTCCTCCAAGGACATCACCCCCGACGTGGCGGGGCGGCGGCGCCAGAAGGGGAGGGCGGTCAGGACCATGGCCACGCCGACCAGCCCCGCCAGGACGAACGCCCACTGCGGCCCCGCACCGTCGATGACGGCGCCCGCGATGGGGGCCGAGGCCGCGCCGCCGATCAGCAGGGCGGTGCCGTGGAAGCCCATCGCCTCGCCGCGGGCCGCGCTGGGCACCCACCGGCTGAGGACGTCGACCGTGGACGACAGCGCCGGCGCGCACAGCAGACCGGCGGGCAGGAGCGCCAGCACCAGCCAGTGCCAGCCGCCCCCGACGAACGCGACAGGGATGGTCAGCGCACCCATGGCCGCGATCAGGGCCAGAGGGGAGAAGCCGCGCGACAGCCCGCCGTACACGAAGCCGCCGACGAGCGAGAACACGCACCAGATCGCGACCGCGAGCCCGACCCACACGGTCTGGTCCGCCTTGTTCATGGTGGCGACCAGGGACAGCTCGGTCGCGGTGAGCACGAACGTGGCGGCCGCGGCCGTGCCGAGCAGCGCGACGAACGCGGGCGTGAGCCACTGCCGCCTCGGCACCTTGACCGACTCCGCCTCCAGCTCGGCGGCCGAGCGCACGGGCGGGTTGAGCACGATCAGGCCCAGCCCCGCCGCCGTCAGGCCGACGCCGATGGCCGTCAGCGTCACGCCGCTGCCGAATGTCGTGATGCCCGCCACCGCGAGCGCCGGCCCCGCCATGTAGGACAGCTCGACCAGCATCGAGTCGAGTGCGAACCCGCTGCGCCGCTGCTCGACCGGCACCATGGCCGCCAGGCACTGCCGCGTCACGCTGAACACCGGCAGCGCGAGCAGCCCCGCCACCGCCGCCGCCACGAGCAGGACGGGGAACGGCAGCGCCCACGCGGTCGCCCAGAACGCCGCCTGGGCCACGGTGGTGACGGCGAGCACCGGCCGCAGGCCGTGCTTGTCGACGAACCGGCCCGACAACGGCGAGCCGATGGCCATGCCGATCGTGCTGGCCATCGAGATCAGCCCGGCCGGGCCGTAGTCGAGCCCCATCACCTCGGCCACGTGCAGGGTCAGCGCCATGCCCACGGCCGTGGCGGGCACGCGGGCCAGCAGCCCCACCAGGAGCAGCGTGGGGACGCCGGGAATTTTGAGCAGGCGCCGGTAAGGGTCGAGAGCCATGGTGTTCGTTACCTCCGACGTCGATTCTGGCAAGAGGCACCGACAGTTTTGCCACTGGTTTTCGTGGATGACAGCGCGTGACATCATCGGAGTGAGTCCGGGGACGCCACTGGGGCGCCTCGAGACGTTCTGGAGGGTGATCACTATGTCCTCTTCGACCACGCTGTACGGCGGCGCGTCCGGGCGGCGCGTCACCGTCCGCGACCTCGCCGCCGCCAAGGAGCGCGGAGAGCGGTGGCCCATGGTCACCGCCTACGACGCGATGACGGCGCGGGTGTTCGACTCGGCGGGCATCCCGGTCCTGCTCGTGGGCGACTCGGCGGCCATGGTCGTCTACGGCTACGACTCCACGCTTCCCGTCACGGTCGACGACCTCCTGCCGCTCACGGCCGCCGTCGTGCGCGGCTCGTCGCGGGCCATGGTGGTGGCGGACCTGCCGTTCGGGTCGTACCAGGGCTCGCCGCAGCAGGCGCTGGAGTCGGCGGCGCGGTTCATGAAGGAGGCCGGGGCGCACGCGGTCAAGCTGGAAGGCGGGCGGCGGGTCCTGCCGCAGGTGGAGGCGCTGGTCTCGGCCGGGATCCCGGTCATGGCGCACCTCGGGCTGACCCCGCAGTCGGTCAACGTCATGGGCGGCTACCGCGTACAGGGGCGGGGCCAGTCGGGCGACGAGCTCATGTCCGACGCCAAGGACCTCGAACGGGCCGGGGCGTTCTCCGTGGTGCTGGAGTGCGTGCCGGCCGAGCTGGCGCAGCGGGTGACGACGTCGCTGGCGATCCCGACCATCGGGATCGGGGCGGGGGCGGCGACGGACGCGCAGGTCCTGGTGTGGCAGGACCTCATGGGGCTGACGCCCCGGCCGGCCCGGTTCGTCAAGCGGTACTCCGACCTCGCCGGCGAGATGGACCGCGCCGTACGGGCCTTCGCCGACGACGTGATGTCCGGCCAGTTCCCCGCACCCGAGCACACCTACACCTGAGCCACCCCGCTTGCCAGGACGCCCGCTCGCCGTGAGCGGGCGTCCGCGCGTGTGTCGGGGCCCGCGCGTGTGGCGGGGTCAGGACGTGGTGAGCGTCGCGGGGTCGGTGTTGGAGCCGCACACCACCACCGCGACCCGTTCGCCCGGCTCGGGCCGGTAGGCGCCGGACAGCAGCGCCGCGTACGCTGCGGCGCCCGCGTGCTCGGCCGCCAGCCGGTGCCGCTCCCAGAGGGTACGCCGCGCCGAGACGATCGCCTCGTCCGTCACGAGGACGCTCTCGACGCGCGGCCCGGACAGCACCTCGAACGCCAGCCCGCCGATCTTGCTGGCGCCGAGCGCGTCGGCCCCCACGCCGCCGACCTCGACCTGCACCGGCTCGCCCGCCTGGAGCGCCGCGTTGAGGGTCGGGATCCGCTCGGGCTCGACGGCCACGATCTTGGGACCGGAGCCACTACCAGGGGTGGCGGTGCCGAGGGTGATGCCGGCCGCGAAGCCGCCCCCGCCGACGGCGACCAGCACCGTGTCGAGGGCGGGGCCCTGCGCCGGGTCCGGCGCCCCGGTCGAGGCCGCGCCCACCTGCTCCACCAGCTCCAACCCGGTGGTCCCCTGCCCCGCCACCACCTCGGCCTGGTCATAGGCATGCACGCTGAGCGCCCCGGTCTCGGCGGCGCGTTTGGCGGCGGCGTCGGCGGCCTCGGAGTAGATGGCGCCGGTCTGGACGATGTGCGCTCCCAGCGCCCGCAGCCCGTCCACCTTGACGGGGCTGGTCACTTCTGGCACGTAGATCTCGGCCCGCACCCCCAGCGCCCGCGCCGCGTACGCCACGGCAAGCCCGTGGTTACCGCCGCTGGCGGCGATCACGCCGCTGTCGGGCAGCCGGCCGGCGGACAGGATGCGGTTGAACGCCCCGCGTACCTTGAAGGACCCGGCGTGCTGCAGCAGCTCCAGCTTCAGCCAGAGCCCGGGCGAGATCTGGATCACGGGTGTGCGGAGCACGTGCCCGGCGATCCGCCGTGCGGCGGCGAGCACGTGCTCATGAGTAACGGTCGTCACGGTCGTCAAGGCTATGCCAGGGCCTGGGACAGGTCGGCCCACAGGTCGTCGGGGTGCTCGATGCCGGCGGCGACGCGGACGGTGCCCTCGCCGATGCCGCTGCGCCGCAGCTCCTCGGGGGTGAGGGAGCGGTGGGAGGTGGAGGCGGGGTGCAGGACGAGCGTCTCGACGCCGCCGAGGGAGGGGGCGAGCAGCGCCACGCGTACGGAGCGCATGAACTTCTCCCCCGCGGCCCGCCCGCCGGCCAGGTCGAAGGAGAACACGCCGCCGAACCCGCCGGGCAGCAGCTTGCCGGCCAGCTCGTGCGAGGGGTGCGTGGCCAGGCCGGGCCAGTGCACGGCGGTGACGGCGGGGTGCTCGGCCAGCCGGGTGGCGAGGTGGTGGGCGTTGTCGCAGTGGCGTCGCATGCGCAGCGCCAGCGTCTGCATGCCGCGCAGCGTGAGCCAGCTCGCGAACGGGTCGGGCGAGGCTCCCAGCTCGATGGCGAAGTGCCACAGCTCGTCGTAGAGCTCGCGGCCGGACAGGACGACGATGCCGCCCACCACGTCGGTGTGCCCGGACAGGTACTTGGTGGTGGAGTGGACGACGATGTCGGCCCCGTGCTCGATGGGGCGGCACAGCAGGGGCGTGGCGAAGGTGTTGTCGACCACGGACAGGATCCCGAGGTCGCGGGCGGCCTCGCACATGGCGGGCAGGTCGGCGACCAGGGTCATCGGGTTGCTGATGGTCTCCAGGTAGACGAGCCGGGTCTCGGGGCGGACGGCGGCGCGCAGGGCGGCGGGGTCGTTCTCGGGCACGTACGTGACGGTGATGCCGAACCGGGCGACCAGCTCGTTGATCATGGCGGCGGTGCCCCCGTACAGGGAGCGCTGGGCCACGAGGTGGTCGCCGGGCTTGAGCAGGCCGAACAGCACGACGTTGATGGCGCCCATGCCGGAGCCGGTGGCGATGCCGTGCGCGCCGCCCTCCAGCCCGGCGACGGCCAGCTCCAGGGAGCGCACGGTCGGGTTGCTGTAGCGCCCGTACACGTACGCCCCGTCGGGGCGCCCCATCGACTCGGCCATCACGGCGGGGTCGTCGAAGGTGAAGCCGGAGGTCTGGTAGATCGGCACGCTGATGGGACGGCTGCCCTCGATGGGCGGCTGGGGGACGTGCACGGCCCTCGTCTCTGGGCGGAGTTCGCTCATGGTTCCAGCATTCCTGGCCAGGAGAGCCGATATCAGAGCCAATGCGGCAGAATTGGTCCATGAATGGGGCCAATCTGGATGACCTCGTCGATCTGCTCGGGCGTTGGGCGTCGGGGCGCGGGCCGCTGTACCTGCTGCTCGCCGCCCGCCTGCGGGCGCTGATCGACGACGGCGTGCTGGCGCCGGACGAGCCGCTGCCGCCCGACCGGGTGCTGGCCAGGCGGCTGGCGGTGGGGCGGGGCACGGTGGTGGCCGCGTACGACCTCTTGCAGCAGGAGGGCCGGCTGGTGCGCCGCCAGGGCAGCGGCACGCGGGTGGCGGCGCTCGACCTGCCCGCGACCCGCACCACCGACGGCGTGGCGGCGAACCCGCTGCTGCTGCACATCCTGCACCCGCCGGACAACGTGCAGCTCCTGACGTGCGCGGCCCCGCACGACCCGCCGCCCGCGCTGTGCGAGGCGTACGCGGAGGCCGCCGGGCGCCTGCGGGGGCTGCACGAGATGGGTTACCAGCCGGCCGGCAACCCGGAGCTGCGGGCGGCGCTGGCCGCGTACTACACGGGCCGCGGCCTGCCCACCACTCCGGACGAGATCGTCGTGACGACGGGCGCCCAGCAGGCGCTCACCCTGCTCACGGCGCTGCTGGTGACGCCGGGCGACACGGTGCTGACGGAGACGCCGACGTATCCGGGCGCGCTGGAGGCGTTCCGGCACGCGGCGGCGGTCGTGCGGCCCGCGGCGAGCATCGAGGACGTGCGCGTGCGCCCGGCGCTGGCCTACTTCGTCCCGTCGGTGCGCAACCCGGACGGCGCGATCATGGACAACCCGTCCCGCAGGCGCCTGGCCACGCTGGCCGCCGAGCACGACGTGCCGCTCATCGACGACGAGGTCCGCGCCGAGCTGTGCTTCTCCGGCGAGACGCCGACGCCGCTGGCGGCCTTCCACCGGGGCGAGCAGATCATCACGGTCGGCTCGCTGAGCAAGCTCGTCTGGGGCGGGCTGCGGGTGGGCTGGATCCGCGCCGCCCCGCCGCTGGTCTCGCGGCTGGCCAGGCTCCGGGCCGTGCACGACCTGGGCGGCGAGGTGGTCAGCCAGCTCGCCGCCGCCGCGCTGCTGCGCCGCCTCGACGAGGTCCGCGCCGCGCAGCTCGCCACGTCTCGCGCCCGCCACGACCACCTGTGCGCCGAGCTGCGCTCCCGGCTGCCGTCCTGGACGTTCGAGCCCGCCCGCGGCGGCCAGACCCTCTGGGTACGCATCCCGCACGGCGACGTCGACTCCTTCGCCCAGGTGGCGCTCCGGCACGGCGTGGCCATCCCGCCCGGCCGCTCCTTCGACCCGCTGGGCGCCTACGCCGACCACATGCGCCTGCACTTCCTCTTCCCCGAGGAGGAGCTTTCGCGAGCGGTGAACAACCTGGCCCTGGCCTGGGCCTCCTACGACGGAGCCGGCCGCGCGGTCTCCCGGCACCCCCTCGTCGTCTGACAGGGTGGGACGCATGCAGACGACGTTCGTACTCGTGCACAGCCCCTCCGTCGGGCCCTCGACGTGGGGCGCGGTGGCCGAGTCGCTGGAGCGCCGCGGGCATGCCGCCGTGGTGCCCGACCTGACCGGCGTCTCGGCCGGAGGAGCGCCCTACTGGCCGCGCGTGGTGGCGGCGGTGCGGGCCGCCGTCCCCGCCGGCGGTCCCCTCGTGCTGGTCGTGCACAGCAACGCCGGGTTCTTCCTGCCGGTGATCAAGGAGGGGCTCGACGGGCGGGTGGTCGCGTGCGTGTTCGCCGACGCGCACATCCCGCCCGTCGAAGGGCTGGTCAAGACCGCGGAGGAGGCGTTCCTGCCGTTCCTGCGCGACCTCGCGGGCCCCGACGGCGTGCTGCCGCGCTGGACCGACTGGTGGGACGAAGAGGACGTGGTGGCCATGCTGCCCGACCCCGCCGTCCGCATCCGCGTGGCCGCCGAGCAGCCGCGGCTGCCGCTCGACTACTACACGCAGCCGATCCCCGTCCCCTCCGGCTGGGACTCCGTCAGGTGCTCCTGCCTCTGGTACGGGCCGCCGTACGAGACGGTCGCCGAGGAGGCCGCCCGCAGGGGCTGGCCGGTGACCCGGGTGGCCGGCATGCACCTGCACCAGATCGTCGACCCCGAGGCCGTCACCGACGCGCTGCTCAAGCTGTCCGGGAAGTCGTGAATTCTTCACTGTCGCCCGGCGAGCCCGCCCGGCGACAGTGGAGCGCATGACAGCTATCGAAGTGCGCGGGCTGCGCAAGAGCCACCAGGGGTTCGAGGCGGTGAAGGACGTCTCGTTCGAGGTGGCGGAAGGGGAGATCTTCGCGCTGCTCGGCAGGAACGGCGCGGGCAAGACCACCACGATCGAGGTGCTGGCGGGCTTCCAGCGGGCCGACGGCGGCACGGTGCGGGTGCTCGGCCTCGACCCGCACGCCGACCGCGCCGCCGTGCGCCGGCGCACCGGCATCATGCTGCAGGAGGCCGGGTTCTTCCCCGACCTGACGGTCGCGCAGACCGTCGACACCTGGCGCGACTTCACCTCCGCGCCCCGCCCCCGCGACGAGGCGCTCGACCTGGCCGGCCTGCGCGCCAGGGCCGGCACCAAGGTGCGGCAGCTCTCCGGCGGCGAGAAGCGCAGGCTCGACCTGGCGCTGGCCCTGCTGGGCCGCCCCGACCTGCTGTTCCTCGACGAGCCGAGCACCGGCATGGACCCCGAGGCGCGCGCCGCCACCTGGGACGTCATCCGCGACCTGGCCGAACAGGGCACCACGATCCTGCTCACCACGCACTACCTGGAGGAGGCGCAGCGCCTGGCCGCCTCCATGGCGATCATGGACGAGGGGCGCATCGTCGCCTCCGGCGGCATGGCCGAGACCCTAGCCGCCCGCAGCGGGCGGGTGGCCTTCCGGCTGCCCGCGCACGTGGATCCCGGCGCCCTGCCGCTGCCGGTCACCGTCGAGCAGGGGCTGGCCGTATGCCGCGCCGAGGACCCCGACCTGGCCGCGCAGACGCTGCTGACGTGGGCGGCCGAGCGCGGGCTGCGCCTGGCGGGCCTGGAGGTCCGCACCGCCACCCTCGAAGACCTGTTCCTGGAGCTGAGCGCCCGATGAGCCGGTTGTCGAAGACGTTGACCCCCTCCCCGCGCCCGTCACTGGACCCGTCCCTGGAGAGGTACGCCCGATGAGCCTGACCGCCACCTACCGTCTCGGCACCCGCCTGTTCTGGCGCGACAAGTCCATGCTGTTCGCCTCCGTGATCACGCCGGTCGGCCTGGCCGTGGGCCTGCCCACGCTGATGCGCCACGTGGCCACCGGAGGCGTCGCCAACGCCGCCGCGGTCGCGCACGCCTCGCTCTCGATCCTGCTGGCGATCACCGCGTTCATGAACATCACCGTGGCCCTGACCGCCCGCCGCGACCAGCTCGTCCTGAAGCGGCTGCGCTCGACCCGCCTGACGGACGGCCAGCTCCTGCTGGGCCAGATCGCCAGCACGGCCACGCAGACCGTGGCGCTCATCGTGGTGTGCACGGTCGCGGTGCGCTTCGCCGCCGGCGTCCCCCTGCCCGCGAACCCCCTGGCCTTCGCCGCCGTCACGATCGCGGGCTCCGCGGTGATGTCGCTGCTCGGGGCCGCGTACACGGCCGCGATCCCGCGCTCCGAGCTGGCCGCCGCGTACACCATGCCGGTCTTCCTGGTCGCCGCGGTGGCGGCGGGCGCCATGGGCCCGATCCCGGTGCCCTCCTGGCTGCGCCCCGTCCTCGACCTGCTGCCCACCACTGCCGTGGTGGACGCGGTCAGGACCGGGGAACTGGTCGTGCCCTTCCTGACCCTGGCCGGCTGGACCCTCGCAGGGCTGGTCGCACTGCGCTGGTTCCGCTGGGAACCCCGCAGGTCATAATCGTGACCGTGGTCTCCTCCTCCGCCGCCCGCAGGCTGGCCAGCCTGCTCATCACGGCCGTCTCGTGCGCGTACACGGCGATCACGCTCGTCTACTTCCTGCAAGGCGCCTTCTACGGCGTGACCGCCGCCCTGTCCATGACGGCCGTGGTCGCCACCCACTACGTCAACATGCGGGCCGGCCTGCGCGGCACGCGGCCGCCCCTCTTCCCCGCGACACTGGCGCTGCAGGCCATGGCCACCTACCTGCCCGACTTCCTGCTGCCCGGCGGCATGTCGGCCCTGACGGCACCGATGCTCGCCGGCTCGCTGCTGGTGCTCCTGCCGCTGCGCTGGGGCGGCCCGCTGGTCGGCCTCATGATGCTGAGCGAGGGCACGCGCCTGTGGTGGGGCCTGGCGGGGGCGCACGTCACGTTCTTCTACGTCGCGACGATCGCCACGACGGGCGCGATGATTTACGCGCTGGTCCGGTTCGTGCGGGTGACGGCCGAGCTGGAGCAGGCCAGGGCCGAGCTGGCGGAGGCCGCGGTGCTCAAGGAACGGCTGCGCATCTCCCGCGACCTGCACGACGGCCTCGGCCGCAGCCTCACCGCGATCGCGCTCAAGGGCGACCTGGCCGGCCGGCTCATCGACCGCGACCCCGCCGCCGCCCGCCACGAGGTCGGCGAGCTGACGCAGGTGGCCAGGGAGGCGGCCCAGGACGTCCGGCAGGTCGCCCGGGGGTACCGGGAGATGTCGCTGGCGGGCGAGGTGGACCGGGCCGTGGCGCTGCTGGAGTCGTCGGGGGTGAGCGCGCAGGCGCACCTGGCCGACGTGACGCTGCCGGAACGCTCCGAGGCGGCGCTGGCCTGGGCCGTACGCGAGGGCGTCACCAACGTGCTGCGCCACAGCAGGGCCACCACCTGCACGATCACCACCTCGCTGCAGGGCGGCAGGGTGCGGCTGGAGGTCGCCAACGACGGCGCGCCCGCCACCCCGGGAGCGGCCAACGGGGGCCTCACGGGGCTGGCCGAGCGGACCGCCCAGGCGGGCGGCTCCTGCACCACCACCCCGACCGGCGAGGGCGGCTTCCTCCTCGCGGTGGAGGTCGCGGCGTGATGCGTGCATGCGAAGGTGCGGGGCGTCCGGAGGTGCGGGCTTGATCAGGGTGCTGCTGGCCGAGGACATGCACATGATCCGCGCCGCCCTCACCGCCCTGCTCCGCCTGGAGCCCGACATCGAGGTGGTGGCGGAGGTCACCCGCGGCGACGAGATCGTCCCCGAGGCGCTGCGGGTGCGGCCCGACATCGCGGTCGTCGACATCGACCTGCCGGTCATGGACGGCATCACCGCCGCCGCCACGCTCCGGGAGCGCCTGCCGTCCTGCCGGATCCTGGTGCTCACGGCGATGGGCCAGCCGGGGCAGGTGCGCAGGGCGCTGGCGGCGGGCATCGAGGCGTTCCTGGTCAAGGACGCCCCCGGCGACCGGCTGGCGGACGCGATCAGGCGCACCACCGCCGGGCTGCGCGTGCTGGACGCCGAGCTGGTCTCCTCGGCCATGGAGTACGGCGAGAGCCCCCTGACACCCCGGGAGTCGACCGTCCTCAAGGAGGCGGCGAGGGGCGCCTCGGCCGAGGAGATCGCCGCCCGCCTCCACCTCTCCCCCGGCACCGTCCGCAACTACCTCACGGGGGCGATCACGAAGACGGGCGCCCGCAACAAGATCGACGCCATCCGGATCGCCGAGGACGCCGGCTGGCTGTGACGCCCGCCAACCGGCGACGGCCCACCCGCGCACACACGCCCTGCCCGCACGCAGGCTGGCCGCCCTCACACCTGGCCTCAGGCGCACGCCTCCGCACAAGCGCCTCAGCGGCACGCCCTCACAACGTGCCTCGCAGGCACGGCAGCGCACACGCGCCTCGCACGCGCACACGCCCGTGCCCGCAGGTCCAGCGACCGCATGCGCACCGAGTACCCGTGCGGCGAGCACACGGGAAGGCGAGCGCGCGTGCGGCGGTCAGGGCATGACGGCCGCCCCCCCGACGTGTCGTCAGATGTCGGTGATGCGGAGCCCCGCGTGGGCCTTGTAGCGGCGGTTCACCGAGATGATGTTGGCGGTCAGCGCCTCGATCTGGTGAGCGTTGCGCAGCCGCCCGCCATACACCCCCCGCACCCCGGGAATCACCTCGGCCAGCTTCTGCACGGTGTCGGTGGCCTCGCGGTCGTCGCCCAGCACCAGCACGTCGAGATCCACCTTGTCCACGGCGGGATCCATCAGCACCACGGCCGACACGTGGTGGAAGGCGGCCACCACGCGGCTGTCTGGCAGGACGGCGGCGGCCTGCTGGGCGGCGCTGCCCTCCTCGACCGGCAGCGCGTAGGCGCCCTGCTTGTCGAACCCGAGCGGGTTGACGCAGTCGACCACGATCTTGCCGGCCAGCTCGCCCTTCAGCGACTCCAGCAACGCCTTGTGCCCTTCGTACGGCACCGCCACGATCACGATGTCGGCCCGGGCGGCCACGGCGGCGTTGTCGTCACCGCTCGCACCGGCCCCGATGGAGTCGGCCGCCTCCTGGGCCCGCTGGGCGCTGCGCGAGCCGATCAGCACCTGGAGCCCCGCCAGCGCGAACCGTCGCGCCAGGCCCTTCCCCTGGTCACCGGTGCCGCCGAGGATGGCGATGGAAAGTCCGTTCACGTCTGTCATAACCAGATCATGCCAGGCCCGCCCGGCGAGAGCGCCGGGCGGGCCGCCGTGTCTGTGAACGGCCGCAGCCAGTTGCTGTCCGTGAACGGTCGCAGCCAGTTGCTGTCCGTGAAGGGATTCGCAGCCAGTTGCTGTCTATGAACGACGGTCAGCAGTTGCTGGTCGCGGGCAGGCCGAGGATGCGCAGGGCCAGCCATTCGATGGCGAGCGGGCCGCCTTCGACGGCTCCGGTGACGTGGTCGGGCGCGGGCAGCGAGGTCCAGCGCACTCTCGCCCCCGCCCGGCAGTACTCGCCGCGCAGCGTGGAGGCGACGGCGATCGGGATGATCTGGTCGCCGCGTGCGTGGTAGAGGAACAGGGGGACGCGCGGCGGGGTGGCGCCGAGCCGGTTCTCGGCCAGGCGGGCCAGCCACTTGGGCTGGTTGAGCAGGTCGATGGGGCTGAGGTCGGCGAAGCTGAGCCCGGCCAGCTTGCTCGTCAGCTCGTCCACGCAGTCGTCGGCGGCGTCGGTGAGCAGGGCGCGGCCGCGATCGTTGAGGTCGGCCTGGAGATTCAGCTCGGGGTAGGCGGCGTCGAGCCCGACCCCGGCCGCGGCGGCGAGGCCGAAGTCGGGGCCGCCGTCGAGGTGCTGGGCGACGGCGCGCAGGTCGGCGGGCACCCCGCCGGCGGCGACGCCGCGCAGCCGCAGCTCGGGCGCGTACGAGGGCTGGAGCTGGGCGGCCCACGCGGCGGAGGCGCCGCCCTGGGAGTAGCCCATGATCCCGACGGGCGCCGTGGCGGACAGCCCGGCGCCGGGCACGCGCGCGGCGGCCCTGACCGCGTCGAGCACGGCGTGCCCTTGCGAGATCCCCGCCATGTACGTGTGCGGCCCGGGCGTGCCGAGCCCTTCGTAGTCGGTCATGGCGACCGCGTACCCCTTGAGCAGGAACAGGCTGACCAGCGCCAGCTCGGCCTCCCCGCCCCGGGCCAGGCCGGCGGAGGGGGCGCACTGATCGCCGAGCCCGTGGGTGCCGAAGGCGTAGCTGATGATCGGGCGGGTGCCGAGGGGGTAGCCGGCCTTGGGCACGAGGAGGGTGCCGGAGACGGTGTTGAGGCCGCCGGTGGCGGAGGTGGAGTTGTAGAGCACGTGCCAGGCGTTGACCGGGACTTCCAGCAGTTTGCCCGGCAGCAGGTAGATCGTGGTGGGCTGGGCGGAGACGACGTCTCCTGGGGCTGCGGCGCGGGCCGGGCCCGCGACGAGCAGCGACATGATCGATAACAGGATCATGGACATGCTGACGCGCACACGTAAGGTCATGTGCCGCCCCTCTCCGTGAGGATCACCACTGGGACGGCGGCGCCGCGAGCCGATCGTTACCCGAGGGTAACTCCATGTCAAGGCCCGAAATGACCGGGAAACACGTCTCGTGTCAACACATCACTCCCGAACCAGTTACCCCGCCCGCTCCCGTGGGGCACCATGAGACCATGGATTCCGGATCGGTGGCCTTGCTGCGCGAGATCCTGGCCGAGACCGGCTGGCTGGAGCGCGCGCGTGAGCTGGGCCTGGCCCTGCGCGCCACGCGCTCGCCCGGCGGCCTCCTGCTGGTGGGCACGCCCGACGACGAGCCCTGGCACCTGACCGCGCACCTCGCCGACGAGGCCCGCCTGTCCGGCTTGGCCCAGCTCACGCCCACGCTGGTCCGCTGGGACCCGCCGCCCGGCGCGCCCGCCCACCTGAGCGTCGGCCTCGACCGGCTGGAGCGGGCGGCCCGCGGCGAGACGCTGTTCGTGCTGTCGCAGGAGCGGGCGCCGGTGCCGCTGCTGGAGCGGGTGGACGACGCCCGCCGCACCGGGGCGACCATCCTCGCGATCGAGGGCGGCGACAGGGAGCTGGCCGGGCTGGCGCACGACGCGATCGCGGTGCCGCGCGACGGGCTCATCACGTTCGACGGGGCGCAGCACCTGGTGAGCGCGGCGGCGGGCGAGTTGGAGCAGCGCCCGCGCCTGCGCGACCGCCTGGCCCGCCTCCTCGACAAGGTCAGCGGCCCCCAGATCGCCGACTGACTCCAGACCCCCAGGTCAGAGGCCGACGCACTCGCTCACCTACCAGGTCAAGGGCCCGCCGGCTCAGGAGCCGGCGGGCGGCTCTCCCTGGCCGAGCCGGCCGCGCAGCGACGCCTCCAGGGCCGCCGTCGCCTCCTCGATGACACCGATCACCACGGCCTGCACCGGGTCCGGCTCCCCCGAGCGGCCGCGGCCGGCCCGCGTGACCACGTCCATCCTGCGCGCCCCCACCTCGCGGATGTCGCTCACCAGCACCTCGCCCTCCGGCACGTCCAGCAGGGCGAGCGTCGGCACGATCGCCACCCCGTGCCCGGCCGCGACCAGCGCCAGCGCCGGCTCGAACTCGTTGACGAGATGCACCTTGCGCGGCTCGAACCCGTGCAGCCCCGCCAGCCGCTCCAGCGCCTGCCCGCACGCGTGCGGCGGCATGCTGGCCACCCACGGGCACCGCATCAGGTCGTCGACCGTGACCGGCGGCTGCGCCCAGCCCGGCGGCACCACGATGCGGTACTCGTCCACGTACAGCAGCCGCGTGCTCAGCGACGGCGGCGGCAGGGCGGGCAGGGCCATGTCCTGCTCGGTGATGAGCACGTCGACGGCGCCGAGACGTAACTCCTGCAGCGCGGGCGGCCCGTAGATCTCGTGGATCACCGGCGTGATCTTGGGGTGGCGGACGGCCAGCTCCCGCAGGGCGGGCACCAGGATGTGCTTGATCACGGTGGCGAAGGCGGCGATGCGCACCGGCCCCGCCAGCCGCTCGGTGAACCGGGTCAGCTCCCGCTTCGCCTCGACCAGCTCCTCCTCCACCCGCTCGGCATAGCCGGCCAGCACCCGGCCCGCCGGGGTGAGCGAGACGCTGCGCTGGGAGCGGTCGATGAGGGGCAGCCCGACCTCGCGTTCGAGCTGGGCGAGCTGCTGGGAGACGGCGGAGGAGGTCAGGTGCAGCGCCTCGGCGGCCCGCATGACGCCGCCACGGCGGGCGACCTCGTACAGGATGCGCAGCCGCCGAGGGTCGATCTCCACGCGGCTCAGCTTACTTGCGGCTCAACTTACTTCGGCGCCGCGGTCAGTCTTCGTCCTGGTCCGCCTCGTCCCACGCCTTGTTGCGGTCGGCGGCGCGCTGCAGCGCCCCGGCCGCCTCCTGCTCGGACGCGTACGGACCCATCCGGTCCTTGTTGGGGCAGCCCTCGTCGGGCTCGACCCGCATGTGCTTGAGACAGAACCACCACTGGCCTTCGCTCACGAGGTCAATTCTGCCCCGTAGACTCGTGTTTCATGACGACACTGCTCCAGCCCGGGCGAGTTTCGCCCATGCGAAAGGTCCCCGCCCACATCGAGCGGCCGGAGTACGTCGGCAAGAAGCGCCCCAAGACCGGCGAGTCCGACGTGAAGACCCCCGAGATGATCGAGCGGATGCGGGTGGCGGGCAGGATCGCCGGTCAGGCTCTCGAAGAGGTCGGCAAGCACGTCCGGCCGGGCGTCACCACCGACGAGCTCGACAGGATCGGCCACGAGTTCCTCCTCGACCACAACGCCTACCCCAGCACGCTCGGCTACAAGGGCTATCCGAAGTCGCTGTGCACCTCGATCAACGAGGTCATCTGCCACGGCATCCCCGACGACACGGTGCTGCGCGACGGCGACATCGTCAACGTCGACATCACCGCCTACATCGGCGGCGTGCACGGCGACACCGACGCGACGTTCCTGGTGGGCGAGGTCGACGAGGAGTCGCGGCTGCTGGTGGAGCGCACCCGCGAGGCGATGATGCGCGCCATCAAGGCGGTCGCGCCCGGCCGGCAGCTCAATGTCGTGGGCCGCGTCATCGAGGCGTACGCCAAGCGTTTCGGCTACGGCGTGGTGCGCGACTTCACCGGCCACGGCATCGGCACGACCTTCCACTCCGGGCTCATGGTGCCGCACTACGACGACCCGTCGCTCCGGGTGGAGCTGGTGCCGGGCATGACGTTCACGATCGAGCCGATGCTGACTCTGGGCACGATCGAGTACGAGATCTGGCCCGACCAGTGGACGGCCGTGACCAAAGACCGCAAGCGCACGGCCCAGTTCGAGCACACGATCGTGGTCACCGAGACGGGCAGCGAGATCCTCACTCTCCCCTGACCGTCGCGGCCGCCGTGGCGGCGCCGCCGGCCTGCGCGCCGGGCCGGACGGCCGGCCAGCGTCGCGGCCGGCGGCCGCCGCTCAGCGCCGCCTCGGCACCACTCCCGTGACCGTGGTGCCCTCGCCGTGCACGCTGTTGACCGACAGGGTGCCGCCCATCTCGGCGAACGCGGCCCGCATCCTGGCGATGCCCCGCCCGGCCCGCGCCGTGGGAAACCCCTGGCCGTTGTCGCTGACGGTCATCCGCAGCCCGCTCCTGCCGACCGTCACCGCGATGGACACGGTGCGGGCCCTGCTGTGCAGCTCGACGTTGGACAACGCCTCCCGCATGGTGGTCATGACGCCGTTCGACACGCGGGACGGCACGTCGGTCGCGGGCAGCGCCCACGTCTCGACCCTGATCCCGGTGCGCTCGGACCATTCGCCCAGATAGCTCTCGAGCGCCTCGGCCAGGCTCTGCCCCCCGCGCATCCGTGTCTCTTCCGACAATTGGTTCTCGCCTTCCTTGGCACCCGGGCGCCACGCCGGTCCCCACTCCGGCGCTCCCTGACTCGCGGTGCGCATCCCCCCTCAAGGCGGCGCAACGCTAGCTGACGAGGTTATGCCCATCTCCCCTGGAAGAAAGGCTACCTGCCGGTCCAGAGACATGTAGTCGGAAGGTAGAAGGCCATGTCCGATCGGCTACTCGCCCTTGTCGGCACGGTTGAGACGGGCGAGATAGTCGTTGTAGGAGTCGAGCTCCGGGTCTCCCGCGCCGGTGCGGTCGGCCCTGCGGTCGGCGCGCCGGGCCTGCCTGTCGTCGTCCTTGTACCACTGCACGGCGATGGCCAGCAAGACGATGAGGGTCGGGATCTCGCCGAAGCCCCACGCGATGGCGCCGCCGTCGCGCTGCGTCTGGATGAGCGTGGCGCCCCAGGTGCGGCCGAGCTGTTCGTACCAGCCGGAGGCGATCACGGAGCCCATCATCATCAGCGCGATGCCGAAGAAGGCGTGGAACGGCATGGTGACGAAGAGCATGAGCAGCCGCCCGACGTGCGGGAGCCGGTTGGGCCCCGGGTCGACGCCGATGATCACCCAGAAGAACAGGCACCCGCTGAGCAGGAAGTGCAGGGTCATCCAGATGTGCCCGAGGTGCTCGTTCATCGCCGACTCGAACAGCGGCGTGAAGTAGAGGGCGTACGTGGAGGCGATGAAGATGGCGGTGGCGACCAGGGGGTGCGTGACGACCTTGGTGAACCGGCTGTGCAGGATCGTGGTGATCCACTCGCGCGGCCCCCTGTCGCCCCGCTTGGCGGCTGGCTTTAGTGCGCGCAGCGCCAGCGTGACGGGCCCGCCGAGGACGAGGAAGATCGGCACGACCATCGACAGCGTCATGTGCTCGATCATGTGGATGTCGAACATGACCTTGGCGTAGCGGGCCAGGCCGCTCTGCGTGCAGAAGACGAGCAGCGCCACTCCGGCGTACCAGGAGGCGGTGCGGCCCCACGGCCAGCGATCGCCGCGCCGGCGCAGGCGCAGCACGCCGGCGCCGTAGAGGCCGGCCAGCACGGCCGCCACCACGGCGAAGAACAGGTCGAGCCACCACAGCGAGAAGATGTTGCCGAGGGTGAGCGGGGGCGGCAGGGGGAAGCCGAGCAGCTCGAAGGCCCGGTCGGCGGGGATGCTGTACTCGGGCGGCGGGGTGCGCGACAGTGCCACGGCCACGCCGATGGTGGCGAACATGAGCACCATCTCGCCGCCGGCCAGCCGGGTGAACGCGCGCGGCTTGCGGGCCCGCAGCTCGGCGAGGGTGCGCTGGCGGTGCCAGTAGCCGATGTAGCCGAGCAGCACGAACGCCACGATCTTGGCCACGGCGAGCAGGCCGTACTCGGACGTCCACAGGTCGGAGATCGCGCCGAGCCGGGCGACCAGCGCGAAGAGGCCGGACAGGCCCACTCCGGCCCAGCACCACAGCGCCATCCGGGAGAACCGCTGCGCGGCGACGTCGAGCTGCGGCTGCTTGCGCAGCGCGTGCAGGGCCAGCACGCCGAGCCCGCCGGTCCACAGGGCCAGCGAGAGCAGGTGCAGCGACACCGACGAGGTGGCCAGGTCGTGGTTGGGCGAGGAGGAGGTGTGGCCGGTCAGCGGCGCGGGCAGCAGCGTCACCATCGCGAACACCAGCAGCCCGGCCGCGGCGCCCGCGGTGATGGCGCCGCGCGAGAACAGCGCGATGGCCACCCCGAACAGCACCACGAGCGTCAGCGCGACGCCCTGCGTGGTCTGGGTGGCGTAGCTGGTGAGGAAGGCGCGGTCGAGGATCTGCGGCACCGTGCGGCCCATGGACTCGGCGACGCCGAACACGATGGACAGGAACGCGGCCCCGGCCCACACCAGGGCCGCCCACGAGGCGGCCTTGACGTATTCGAGCGCGCTCTTGCCGAGCACGCCCTTGTCGTTGGGCAGCAGCGCGGCGGCCATCAGCAGCAGGCCGACCGTGACGACGCCGCAGGCGTCCATGAGCAGCTTGGACAGCGGCAGCCCCCACCGCACGACCGCGCCGCTGTCGGGCAGCCCGGGGATGATCCTGGGGAAGGCGCTGCCTCCGGCCATCATGCCGGCGACGAGGGCGGCGACGGCGGCCGCCGCGGTCACGAGCGCGAGCCGCGCCGCCCGGCTCATGGCTGCTTCTTCCGCGCGCTCAGCAGGAACCCGATGCCGATGCCGACGAGCGCGCCGATGACGATGATCAGCCACACGGGGAACGTGCCGCCCTGCTCCGCCGCCGCCTGCTCAGTGGCGGCGGGCGCGGCGGCGGAGGGCGCGGCGGCGGAGGGCGCCGGGGCGCTGGCGGCCAGGGTCGCCTCCGACGACGCGGAAGACGATGCAGGAGACGACGCGGAAGAAGACGCGGAAGAAGACGCGGAAGCGGACGGGCTGGGGGACGGCGTCTCGGCCCCCTTCACCCGGAACGGGATCTCCCCCTCGATGGGATGCCCGTCGGAGGACACGACCCGGTAGGCGATCGTGTACTTCCCGTCGGGCAGCGGCCCCTTGACGGCCTGCCGCACCACGGCGCCGTCGACCTCGGGCTTGCCGCTCTGGTGCTGGGCCTCTCCGTCGCCCCGCACGATCACGAACGGCATGCGTACCTTGGCGCTGAACTCGAGCTCGACCTCGTCGAGGGACTCGACCACGGCGTTCTTGGCCGGAGAGCTGCTCTTGAGCGCGTCGTGCGCCAGGGCGGGCACGGCGGAGCCGAGCAGCAGCCCGGACGCGAGCAGGGCGGTGGCGAGAGTCGCGGTGAGGGCCGCGAGCGGGGATCTCTTCATGACACCCCCAAGGCTACCGACGCCACCGCCCGGTCCGGACGTCGCAGGGCGAACGCGGCCCTACAATCCCGCGCAGGCCAGCGCCCGCTGGTAGGCGCCGACGGCACCGTCGGTGTCGCCGAGCTGCTCCATGGTCTCGGCGGTGGCGTACCAGTGGGAGGCCGAGCGGCGGGCGTCGGGCAGCGGCGAGAGCCAGCTCTCGACGGCGGCGGCGTACTCGCGCCCTTCCTCCACGCGGCCGACGGCGCCGTAGATGCGGGCCAGCAGCAGGTTGGCCTCCGCCCCGGCCACGTGGCCGAACGCGGGCAGCATGCTCCGGCTGGTGCTCGCGTGCTCGGCGGCGCTGTCGAGGTCGTGGCTCATGTACTCGGCGCAGGCCAGCTCGAGGTAGAGGGTGGCCTCGTCGATCGTGCTGGTGGAGGTCTGCTCGAACTCGGTGATCGCGGCCCGCAGCGCCTCGCGGGCGCTCACCGGGTCTTGGGCGCCGGTCCTGAGCCGCGTGCGGGTGGCCTGGAGCCGCATGCGGGCGGTGTTGCGCGGCTTGCCGTGCTCCATCTGCACGGCCAGGGCGCGCTCGATGAAGGTCACGGCCTCGTCGGTGTGGCCGGTGACGCGCGCGATGATGGAGGCGTTCCAGTTGGCCGCGACGATGGAGCGCGGGGTGCCGAGCGCGTCGGCCGCGTTGAGCAGCTCGGCGGCGAACTGCCGGGCGCGCAGCATGTCGCCGCGCTCGGAGTAGGCCATGAGGAGCGTGGCGGCCAGCTCGACCAGCAGATCGTTCCAGGGCTGGCGGGCGTTGCCGCCGAGGAACTGCTCGCCCACCTCGACGGCCTCGCTGAGCTGCTCGCTCTCGCGGTAGGCGCGGCACAGCGCCACGGCCACCTCGATGGCGCGCTCGGGCGACAGCTCCTCCTCGCGCAGCTTGAGCAGGATGGAGATCGCCTGCGCGAGATCGCCGGCGGCCTCCGTGGCGAGCGCCAGGCCGAACTCGGCTTCTTGACGAAGCGATGTCAAACCTGCCAAGTTACTGTTTCCCAGGAGCTCCGCGAAGCGGGTGCGGGCCTCGGCGACCTCGCCGTTCTCGAGTGCCAGCCGCGCGTAGCCGAGAGCGAGCTCGATGTCCTCCATCTGCTCGGCGGTGACACCGTTGATCAGGTAGGACAGCGAGCAGTCGAGCTTGTTGGCGAGGAGCTCCAAGACCGCAGGGGTGGGGGTACGCTTACCGCTCTCGATCAACGAGACGTAACTGTCCGACAGCTCGGGATGTGCCAGCTGTGCCTGCGACAGGCCGCGTTGCCGCCGAACCGTCTTGATACGGAGTCCGACTAGGTCAGATGTGGTCACAGCTGCCGCTCCCTGAGAAGATGAAATCCGAGCAACCCACATAGGCGAGGGAGAACCCCCATGCGCATGCGCATTGCCCTGTCAATCCTGGCTGCCGCGATCGGCACCGCGGTAGCCCTTGCCGGCAATGGTACGGCGGCAAGTGCCTCGACGTCTTCCCTCTCGAGCTCCCTCTCGAGCGCGACGGCGGACATCGGCTGCTGCTGAGCCGGGTGAATTGAGGTGGCTCGACGGGCACGACCGCACACCGTGCTCGTGACAGCGATGGTCTGGCAGGTAAGGGGTCTGTCAGGCCCCTCACCTGTCGTCCAGGCCGGCCTGAGCAGCTGATCAGTCGGGGCGCGCGCGACCGGCCCCGCACCTCGGCCCCACGCGGCACCCAGCCTAGTCGCCGCATCTACATTCCCTCTATATGACGGCTTCGCTCTCTCTGCGCCGTCGCTGTCGGGACTAAGCTCCCTACGTGGATCCGACTCACGATCATGAGCGTCCTCTGGCAGCCGATCTGACCATCGGTCTTCTGGGCCCGGTCCGCGGCGTGTTCCGTGATGCGGAGATCGATCTGGGTCCGCCTCTCCAGCAGGCCATCGTGGCGATGCTCGCCACGCGTGCCGGCCGCGTGGTCACCCTGGGCCAGCTGATCCAAGGGCTGTGGGGAGAGACCCCTCCCGCCAGCGCCACGCAGAGCGTCTACACCTACATCGCGGGATTGCGGCGGGCGTTCGAGCCCGGCCGCGGCAGGCGCGAGCCGCCGAGCATGGTGTCCCGCTCGTCGGGCGGCTATCTGTTGCGGCTCGACCCCTCGCGGGTCGACGCGCACGTGTTCGCCGCCCGGCTCGACGCGGCGGCGCAGGGCGGCAGGTCCGGCGATCTCGACGGCGCCTTACGCGACCTCGGCGAGGCGCTGGCGTTATGGCGCGGCCCGGCGCTGAGCGGGGTGCCCGGGCCCTTCGCCGAGAGCGAGCGTGCCCGCCTCGAACAGCTCCATCTGACGGCCCTGGAGGCCCGCGCCGACACCCTCCTGCGGCTCGGCCGCCCCGAGGAAGCGCTCTCCGAGCTCTACGACCTGGTGCACCGCCATCCCCTGCGGGAGCGCCCGTACGAGCTGCTCATGCTGGCCCTGCACGGCTGCGGGCGCCAGGCCGAGGCGCTGACGGTCTTCGAGCAGGCCCGCTCCACCCTGGCCGAGGAGCTGGGCATCGACCCAGGCGAGGGCCTGCGCCGCGCGCACGGCGTGGTCCTGGCCAGTGACGAACCGCCGGCGGCCCCGTCCCGTACGGTCCCGCGGCAGCTTCCCGGCGACCTCATGGTCTTCGTCGGCCGGACGCGGGAGACGGTCCGGCTGAAGTCCCTGCTCGACCCGTGGGGGGACGAGCCGCCGCACCCGTTCGTGGTGATCTGCGGCCCGCCCGGGGTCGGCAAGTCGGCGCTGGCGGTGCACGTCGCCCACCTGGTGCGGGAGCGCTTCCCCGACGGGCAGCTCTACGTCAACCTGCGCGGGGGCACCCCGAACGTCCCCCGGCTGTCCACCCACGAGATCTTCAGCCGGCTGCTGCGCGGCATCGGCACGCCCGACAGCTCCGTCCCCGAGGACGAGGACGAGGCCGCCGCCCTGTGGCGCAGCAAGCTGCAGGACGGGCGGCTGCTCCTCGTCCTCGACAACGCCGCCGACCTGGCCCAGGTCAAGCCGTTCATCTCGGCGCCCCGGGGTGTCGCGGTGCTGGTGACGAGCAGGGAGTCGCTGGCGGCCGGCGACGACTGCGTGCAGCTGCGCCTGCAGCCGCTCTCCGACGCGGAGGCCACCGCCATGCTGTCCAAGCTGGTGGGCGCCGACCGGGTCGCCGCCGAGCTCGACCAGGCCACCCGGCTCATCAGGCTCTGCGACGGCTTCCCGCTGGCGCTGCGCGTGGCCGGGGCGCGGCTGATCGACCGTCCCGACTGGACGGTGGGCGCGCTGACGTCGCGGCTCACCGACGAGCGGCGCCGGCTGCGCGAGCTGGAGTCGGGCGACCTGGCCGTGCGATCGAGCCTGGCGGCGAGCTGGAACGCGCTCAACGGCAGCGCCCGCGACATCGACGGCGAGGCGGCGCACCTGCTGGCCCTGCTCGGCCTGCTGCACGTACCGGACGTGACCGTGGAGGCGGCCACGGCGCTGTCCGGCGGGGCGCCGTTCGACGTCGAGCGCGCGCTCGAACGGCTCTGCGACGCCCACCTGCTCGACCCCGGCGAGCCGGGCCGCTACCACCCGCACGATCTCGTCCGGCTCTTCGCCGCCGACCTGCTGCCGCCGGGCGAGCGGATCGCCCCGCTCAAGCGGACCATCGGCTACTACGCCCAGTCGACGCGGGCCGCGGCCCTCACCAGCGATCCGCACCGGGTGCACTGCCTGTATCCGGAGCTGGACGCCCGGGGGCGCGGCTTCGACAGCGCGGAGGAGGCGCGCGCCTGGCTCAGGACGGAGGAGGCGACCCTGCTGGCCGCCGCCCACCAGGCGATGGCGGACCCGGACGACGACATCGCCCGGGCCGGGGCGGGCATCGGCCTGGCCCTGTGGTGGTACCAGCAGGGCGCGTACCGGGTGGCGGGCCTGATCTCGCTGGGCGAGCGGCTGCTCGCCACGGGCGCGCGGCTCGGCGATCAGGTCATCACCATGGAGGCGCACGCCCACCTGGCCACGGGCCTGTACCTCAAGGGCGACTGGGCCGGATGCTACGAGCAGCACGAGGGGCACCTGCGGCTGGCCCGGCTGCTCGGCGACCGCTTCAACGAGCAGCGCGCGCACGGCAACCTGGCCGGCACGCTGCTGAAGTGGGATCGCAGCGCGGAGGCCCTGGAGCACGCGCTCGCCCAGCGCGTGATCGCCCGCGAGATCGCATCAGGGCCGGGCGAGCGCTACGCCCTGCTCGTCGCGGCGCGGGCCTGCATCGGCCTGGGGCGGCTGGAGGAGGCCGTGCGCACGCTGGAGGAGGGCGCGGCGATGGCCGACCAGGCGGGCGACACGCTGCGGCAGACCGAGTTCGCGGTGGCGCGCGGGGACGTGCTGCTGGAGCTGGGCCGGCCCGACGAGGCCCTGGCCGTGCTCACCGCCACCCTTGAGCCGGCCCGCGCCATCGGCATGAAGATGACCGAGGTGAGCTGCCTGGTCCGGCTGGCGCGCGCCTGCCGCCTGCTCGGCCGCACCGGTGAGGCCACCCGGTACAGCATCGAGGCGCTCGTGCTGGCCGAGCGGATGGGCAGCGCGTACTGGCTCCAGCGGGCCACCGAGGAGCGCGACGCGCTGGCCCAGCGGTCGGTCCACGCGTGATCAGCGGGGCGGGGCGGTGTCCCTGAGCGCCAGGAAGAAGTCGACGCGGTCGGCCATCGTGGACAGGTCCCTGCCGGTCAGCTCCTCGATCCGGCGCACCCGGTAGCGCACGGTGTTGACGTGCACGTGGAGCCGCTCGGCGCACGCGTTCCACGAGCCGGCGCAGTCAAGGAAGATCCCGAGCGTGCGGACCAGCTCGGACTGGTGCCTGCGGTCGTAGTCGAGCAGCGGCGACAGCAGCCGCGCGGCGAACGAGCGGCGCACGTCGCCGGGCACGGTGGCCAGCAGCAGCGCGTGCGTGTAGATCTCGTCGCTGGTGACCACCCCGCCGCCCCTCGCCTCGGCCAGGCGCCGGGCGTGCCCGGCCTCCTCCACGCCGCCCTTGACGGCGGCGGCGCCGCTCAGCGCGCCGCTGACGCCCACGCACAGGCGGGTGTCGGGCAGCGCGGCCAGCACGCTCGCACCGGCCCGCAACCGCTCGGCCAGCTCGGCGGTGCTGCCCAGGCCCAGCCGGTCGACCGGCCCACCGGTAGTGCTCCCGCCCAGACGGCCGGCCGGCCCGGTGGTGGTGCCCGCGCGCAGCCGATCGGACGGTTCGGCGGTGGTGCCCGCGCGCAGCGGGACGACGGCGATCGCGGCGTCCGCGCCGGCCGCCGCCACGATCTCGCGGCCGAGCAGCTCCTCGACGATCCGGCCGCCGAGCGTGGCGGGGTCGGGCCCGCGGGTGGCGCCGGGCCTGGGGGCGGTGACGTTCACGATCGCGTACGGCTCCGCCGCGCCCACCCCGCACGTCCGCAGCCTGGCGTCGAGCTCGGCGACCCCGGCCTCGCCCAGCGCGGCCACGACGAGCTGCTCGGCCAGGCGGCGCTCGACCCTGCGGCCCTCCTCCATGCGGCTGCGTTCGAGGCCGACGCAGGCGGCCAGCTCGTAGCCGAGGTCGGCCCGGTCCATGAGGTCGCCGTCGCAGACCAGCGCCCAGCCGGCGGCGCGGTGGCCGCGCCCGACGGGGAAGATCGTGTGCGCGCCGACCCTGACCGGCAGGCGCGGCGCCGTCAGGTACGCCTTGGCCAGGCGCTCCGGGTCGCCGGCCGCGCCGACGATCACCTCGCCGGAGGCGGACACCACGGCCCCGGTGACGCCCAGCTCGGCCGCGGTCAGCTCGAACAGCTCGCGCAGGTCGGCGCCCTCGGCGATGGCGGCGACGAGCCTGCGGTGCCGGCCGAGCGCGTCGCGCACGTCACCGGCCAGCCGGGGCACGACCGTCTCCGCCAGCGTCCTGAACGAGACCTCGACCGGCACCTCCAGCAGCGGCAGCCCGGCGCCGGCGCAGGCGGCCACGAGGTCGTCGGGCACGTGGCCGAGCCACGCCTGCCCGGCGCCGAGCGCGGCCACCCCGGCCTCGGCCAGCGCGGCCACGAACCGGGCGGAGTCGCCGGGCTCGTGCCACCACATCAGCCCCGTCAGCACCAGCTCGCCGCCGCCCAGGTAGCGGCCGGGCTCGGGCAGGTCGGTGATGTGCACGGTGCTGAACTCGCGGGCCGCGTCGCCGGTGAGCAGCCTCAGGCGCAGATCGTCGATGGCCAGCAGGTCGGAGATGCGCACCTGTAGGAATGTACAAGCCGCAGGTTTCATCCGATGACCACGATTTGACGTCGCGCGGATAGGCCGGCGCAGGCCGCGGTGCTCTACTCGGAGGATGACGCAGACGTCTGACGCGGTCCTTCACGGTGTCGGGGAGAGCGCGCGGCGGCCCGACGCCACGCTGAAGGTGACCGGCGAGTTCGCCTACGCCTCCGACCTGTGGCTGGACGGCATGGTGTGGGGCGCGACGCTGCGCAGCCCGCACCCGTCGGCGTGGCTGCGCTCGATCGACGTGAGCCCCGCGCTGCGCATCCCCGGCGTGCGGGCGGTGCTGACGCACGAGGACGTGCCGGGCGAGAAGTACTACGGCCTGGAGCACAAGGACCAGCCGGTGCTGGCCATCGACCAGGTGCGTTACCAGGGCGAGCCGGTCGCGCTGGTGGCGGCCGACCATCCGGAGACGGCCCGCAGGGCGGCGGCGGCCATCGTAGTCGCGTACGAGCCCCGCCCCGCCATCACCGACCCCCGCCGGTCGCAGCACTTCGTGCGCCACCAGCCGGTACGCCGCGGCGACACGTTCGAGGCGGAGGTCGTCGTGACCGGCGAGTACGAGGTCGGCATGCAGGACCAGGCGTTCCTCGGCCCCGAGTCCGGCCTGGCGGTGCCCGCCGAGGACGGCGGCGTGGACCTCTACATCGCCACCCAGTGGCTGCACGTGGACCGCGACCAGCTCGCGCCCTGCCTCGGACTGCCGCCGGACAAGGTGCGCCTGACGCTGGCGGGCGTCGGCGGCGCGTTCGGCGCCCGCGAGGACCTGTCGATGCAGGTGCACGCCTGCATGCTGGCGCTGCGCCTGAACCGGCCCGTCAAGATCGTGTACGGGCGTGAGGAGTCGTTCTTCGGCCACGTGCACCGCCACCCGGCCCTGATGCGGTACGAGCACGGCGCCACCCGCGACGGCAAGCTCGTCTACGTCAAGGCCGACATCCTGCTCGACGGCGGCGCGTACTGCTCCTCCTCCCCCGCCGTGGTGGGCAACGCGGCGTCGCTGGGCGTGGGCCCGTACGAGGTGCCGAACGTGCGCGTGGACGCCACCGGCGTCTACACCAACAACCCGCCGTGCGGCGCGATGCGCGGCTTCGGCGCGGTGCAGGCGTGTTACGCCTACGAGTCGCAGATGGACCGGCTGGCGCAGGCGTGCGGCCTGTCCCCGGTCGAGATCCGGGTGCGCAACGCCGTCTCCCAGGGCTCCCGGCTGATCACCGGGCAGGTGATCGACGCGCCGGCGCCGCTCGCGGAGATGCTGCGCGACCTGGAAGCCATGCCGCTCCCGCCCGAGAGGACCGGCGACGACCTGCGCGGGCTGCCCGGCGGCGTCTCCCAGACCACGCACGGCGAGTCGGTACGGCGCGGCGTCGGCTACGGCGTCGGCATCAAGAACATCTGCTTCTCCGAGGGCTTCGACGACTACTCCACCGCCCGGGTGCGCGCCGAGCTCATCGGCGGCGAGCCGCACGTCACCGTGCACACCGCCGCCGCCGAGGTCGGGCAGGGTCTGGTGACCGTGCAGGCCCAGATCGCCCGCACCGAGCTCGGCATCCGGAACGTCACCGTCGCCACCGCCGACACCTCGGTCGGCTCGGCGGGCTCGTCGTCGGCGTCGCGGCAGTCGTACGTCACGGGCGGCGCGGTCAAGGCCGCCTGCGAGGCGGTGCGCAAGCGGTTCGAGGGGCTGGCGCCGGAGGAGGCGCTGGCCCGGTTCGGGCCGATCGAGGAGACGCGCGAGTACCGGCACCGGCCGACGTACCCCATGGACCCGCTGACCGGCCAGGGCGACTCGCACACGCAGCTCGCGCTGTGCGTGCACCGGGCGGTCGTGGACGTGGACGTGGAGCTCGGGCTGGTGAAGGTGGTGGAGCTGGCGGCGGTGCAGGACGTCGGGCGGGTGCTGAACCCGCAGGCGCTGGAGGGGCAGATCCACGGCGGCTCCGCGCAGGGGCTCGGGCTGGCGCTCATGGAGGAGATCCAGGTCCGGGACGGGCGCGTGCTGAACCCGTCGTTCACCGACTACCTCATCCCCACCGTCCTCGACATGCCGCCCATGAACCTCAAAGTCCTGGAGAATCCCGACCCGGCCGCCCCGTACGGCCTCCGCGGCGCCGGCGAGCCCCCGACCCTGTCCTCCACCCCGGCCATCGCCGCCGCCGTCAGAGCGGCTACGGGACTTCGGTTGACTCGCGTTCCGATTAGGCCGGAAGATATCGCCTTGTTCGACAAGGGCCAGGCTCATTCCGCCCCTGCGGCCTCGCAGGTCAGCGACCCACCGGGACAGGGCCTGGCATGACAAGGGCTAGACAAGGGGGCATCCGATGGCAAGCGCGCGCGAGGCGGCGGAGGCGGAGTTCAGGCGCTTCGACACCGACGGCGACGGCCTGCTGACCGCCGACGAGATCAGGCAGGCGAACGAGGCGCTGGGCGGTCAGGGCGCGTCCGAGGCCGAGATCGAGGCGTTCATCCGGTCGGCCGACAGCGACGGCGACGGCACGATCAAGCTGGACGAGTTCGTCGCCCTGGTGGGTCACGGCCGCCACGAGAAGGCGTAACCCCGCCCCCGCGGGGTAGGCAACCCGGCATTCCCCCTGATCACGACGGGGGGAATGGCGGTGCTCGACAGATTCTTCGAGCTGACGGGGCGGGGCACCACCGTCGGCCGTGAGGTGCGTGGCGGGCTCACCACGTTCATGGCCATGGCCTACATCATCCTGCTCAACCCGATCATCCTCGCGGGCGCCAAGGACGTCACGGGCGCCCGGCTGTCAATCGGCGAGCTGACCACCTCCACGGCGCTGGCGGCGGCGATCTCGACGCTGCTGATGGCGTTCGTCGGCAACGCGCCGTTCGGCCTGGCCGCCGGGCTCGGCCTGAACGCGGTCGTCGCCTACCAGGCGGCCCCGCACATGACGTGGGCGCAGGCGATGGGCCTGGTCGTGCTGGAAGGCTTCGTGATCATCGTGCTGGCGGTCACGGGCCTGCGCACCCTGATCATGAACGCGATCCCGCTGGCGCTCAAGCACGCGATCAGCGTCGGGATCGGCCTGTTCATCGCGCTGATCGGCCTGGTGGACGCGGGCTTCGTCGCGTCGGGCTCGGGCACGCCGGTGCAGCTCGGCGCGACCGGGCACCTCACCGGCTGGCCGGTCGCGGTCTTCTGCTTCGGCCTGCTCCTGATGATCCTCCTGTACGTGCGGCGCGTCCCGGCCGCCATCCTCATCAGCATCGCCGTGACCGCGGCCCTGGCCATCCTGGTCAACACCGTCACCACCATCGACCCGGCCTCCTGGGGTGTGGTCGCGCCGCGCGTGCCCGAGTCGCTGGTCGCGGCGCCGGACTTCGGGCTGGTGGGGCACTTCGACCTGTTCGGCGGGTTCGTCCGGGCGGGTGCGCTGACGGCCACGGTGGTGCTGTTCACGCTGGTCCTGTCGGGCTTCTTCGACGCCATGGGGACGATCATCGGCGTCAGCGACGAGGCCGGCCTCGTGGACGCGCAGGGCCGGGTGCCGCGCCTGGGCCGCATCCTGACCGTGGACGGCGTGGCCGGCATGGTGGGCGGCGCGGCCAGCGCCTCGGCCAACACCGTCTTCGTCGAGTCGGCCGCCGGCGTCGGCGAGGGCGCGCGCACCGGCCTGGCCAGCGTGGTGACGGGCGCGCTGCTGGGGCTGACGCTGCTGTTCACGCCGCTGGCGGCGGTGGTGCCGGCCGCCGCGGCCGCGCCGGCATTGGTGCTGGTCGGGGCGCTGATGATGATGCAGAGCAGGAACGTGCCATGGGACGATCTGGAGCTGGCCGTGCCGGCGTTCCTGACGATCGCGCTGATGCCGTTCACGTACTCGATCACGAACGGCGTGGGCGCCGGCGTCATCGTCTACACGCTCATCAAGGCGGTCAGGGGGCGCTTCTCGGAGATCCCCTGGCTGCTGTGGGTGGTCTCGCTGGTCTTCCTCGCCTACTTCGGCATCGACTGGCTGGAGGAGCTGTTCGCCTAGCGGATGTCGCCGCTGTTGCAGGCCACGCCGTTGTTGTCGACGTCGGTGTACCAGGAGTACTCCTCGTGCGTGCCCTTGTAGTAGGGCCCGTCGCCGGCCGCCACGGCCTCCTTGCAGCTCGCGTACCGCTTGTCGAGCCCGCCCCGCCCGCCGGTGGCGGGTGCCGTGGTGCCGGTCGTGCCGGTGCCGGTCTGCTGCGTACCCGGCGTGCCGACAGTGCCACCCGTAGGGCCACCTGTTGGGCCACCCGTGGGGCCGCCTGTAGGACCACTGGTGGGGGCGCCGGTCGGGGGTGTGGCGGGCGGGCCGGTCGGCGGGGTCGTGGGCTGGCCGGTGGGCGGCGTGGTGCCGGTGCCGGGGCTCGGCGAGGTGCCCAGCAGGCGGGCAACCAGCGCTTCGGCGTCCTGCTTGGTGAAGCCGGCGATGCTCACGCTGTCGCCGTCCATCGGCTGGGTCACGATGGGCGCGGCGAGCACCGTCTTGGGCTGGTCGGCCTGGGAGGGCGCGAGCACGATCGCGACCGCCTCCTGCGCGGGCGCCAGCTCGTCGATGAGCTGCGCGAGCTTGTCCTTGAACGCCGGCGCGACCGCGATGCGCACGGAGTACAGGCCGTCGTCCTCGCGCAGCGACTCGATGCGCTGCACGGCGCTGATCGTCACGCCGTCCTCCAGCAGGTAGCAGGTGGTCTGCGCCTGGTCGAGCACGGCCGGGTCGCCGGGGCACGGCGCGGGCTTGGTCTCCCTGACGGGAGCGAAGTGGATGGGCACGGACAGGTAGCGCGGGGGCGCGCCGCCTAACAGCGGCGTGTCGGGGCTCCTGGTCATCAGGACGGCGACCGTGCCGAGCACGCCTGCGATGAGCACGACGAGCACCAGCGAGACGATCAGCACGATGGTGGTGAGTCTGCTGGCGGTCGGCTCCCCCGGGTCCGCGGCTGGCGGCTCTTCCGGCTTGTCCATCGATGACGATCCCATTCTGACGTTCGGGCTGCCGGTGAGCCTATCGAGGAGAAGGCGCAGCGGGGTAATCCGCCGGACGATCCGCGCCCGACGGCGAGACCGGAGGAAGAATGGAGGAGGAAACCTCCGTTCGCCGGGAAGAGTGACGGCATGAAAGTCGGTGTGCCCCGAGAGGTCAAGAACAGCGAATACCGAGTGGCGCTGACCCCCGCGGGGGTGCACGAGCTCGTCCGCCACGGCCATCAGGTCCTGGTCGAGCGCGACGCCGGCGCCGGCTCCGCCATCCCCGACGGCGACTTCGCCGCGGCGGGGGCCGTGCTGGTCCCCGACGCCGACGAGCTGTGGGGCGCCGCCGACCTGGTGATGAAGGTCAAGGAGCCCGAGGCGGAGGAGTACCACCGGCTGCGCAAGGGGCTGGTGCTGTTCACGTACCTGCACCTGGCGGCCTCGCCCGCCTGCACGCGGGCGCTGCTGGAGTCGGGCTGCACCGCGGTCGCCTACGAGACGGTGCAGACGCCGAACGGCGCGCTGCCGCTGCTGGCGCCCATGTCGGAGGTGGCGGGGCGGCTGGCGCCGCAGGTGGGCGCCTACCACCTGATGCGCTCGGCGGGCGGCAGGGGCGTGCTCATGGGCGGGGTGTCCGGGGTGCGCGCGGCGCACGTCGTGGTGATCGGGGCCGGGGTCTCCGGCATGAACGCCGCCGCCATCGCCCTCGGCATGCAGGCCGAGGTGGTGCTGCTCGACATGAACATCGACAAGCTGCGCCAGGCCGACGTGATCTACCAGGGCCACTGCCAGACCGTCGCGTCCAACACGCTGGAGATCGAGCGCGCGGTGCTGGAGGCGGACCTGGTCATCGGCGCGGTGCTCGTGCCGGGCGCCAAGGCGCCGAAGCTGGTGAGCAACGACCTGGTCAGCCGGATGAAGCCGGGCTCGGTGCTGGTGGACATCTCGATCGACCAGGGCGGCTGCTTCGCCGACTCGCGGCCGACCACGCACGAGGAGCCGACGTACCGGGTGCACGAGTCGCTCTTCTACTGCGTGGCCAACATGCCGGGCGCGGTGCCGCACACCTCGACGTTCGCGCTGACGAACGTGACGCTCCCCTACGCGCTGGCGATCGCCGACCTGGGCTGGCAGCGCGCGATGCGCGCCGACCCGGCGCTGGCGCTCGGCCTGAACACGCACGAGGGCCGCCTGACGAGCCGGCCGGTCGCCGAGGCGCACGGGCTGGAGTGGACGGCGCCCGCGGACGTGCTCGCCTGACCGGCCGTTTTTGCCGTCCCTCTGGGCATCCCGTGACCCAGGAGTTACGCTAAGTAGCGATCAGCTACTCACCGTAATGAACGGAGTGGTGATGTCCCTGCCGACCTTCCGTGAGAGCGCCGAGCGCAACTTCGACGACCTGGACGCCGACGGCGACGGCTTCCTGACCCGGTACGACTACATGGCGCTGGCCCAGCAGCGGCTGCAGCGGACCGGCGTGCGGCCGGACACGCCCGACGGCGAGGCGGTCATCGACGCGTTCCTCAACGCCTGGGACACCCACGCCCGCGCCCTCGACACCGACCGCGACGGGCGCATCAGCAAGGAGGAGTACGTCCGCTCCTTCGAGATCCTGGTCCGCACCGGCGCGCTGGAGGCGGTGCTGGCGCCCATCTCCAGGGCCACGTTCACCTTGGCCGACCGCGACGGCGACGGCCGGATCAGCGCCGAGGAGTTCCGCTCGCTGTGGAGCCGGCCGGGCACCGACCTCGCCACCGTCTTCGCCGAGGCCGACACCGACGGCGACGGGCGCATCTCGTTCGAGGAGTTCGCCCGCGCCCGCCACGGCCTGCTCATCGGCGGAGCCTGACCTCACGAAGAAACGCGTCAGGGCCCGGCGGGGGCCGGGCCCTGACGCGCTCGTGCGGTTACTGCTGCTGGGACGGGCTGGCCGACGGGGCCAGGGTCTCCATCGGCGTCTGCGGCTGGCCCGTGGGCTCGGGCGGCAGCGGCGCCTGGTCGGCCGTGGTGGTGATCGCGTCGTCACCGCCGCAGGTGGCGCCCGGCTCGGGCGTGTCGGGCCCGTTCTGATAGCGCTTGATGAACGCCCCGATCTTCGGGTCGGCCGGGTCGGTCAGCTTGAGCTGGTGCCCCCAGGAGGAGATCACGATCGGGGACGGCAGGTTGGGGAACGGGCTCATGAGCATGTAGTCCTGCTGGCCCGTGGAGGAGGCGACCTCCTTCAGCTTGTCGATCTGCGCCTTCGGCAGGTCGGGCCGGTAGGTGATCCAGACCGCGCCGTGCTCCAGCGAGTGCACGGCGTGCTCGTTGTGGATCGGCTTGTCGTAGATCGCGCACTGCTGCCAGTAGTTGTTGTGCTCACCGCCCACCGGCGGCGTCTCCTTGTACGAGACGCTCTTCCACACGTGCTGGCCGGCTTCGTACTTCACGCTGGTCACGGCGTCCAGCGAGGTCTGCCTGGCCTGGTTGACCAGGTAGAAGCCGACCACGCCGACGAGCACCACGATGATGAGCCCGCCCGTGCCCCACATCAGCAGTGCGGCGCGGCGTTGTTTGCGCTTCTGCTCGGCCCGCAACTTCTGCAGGTGCTCGCGCCTCGCCTGCGCCTTCTCCTTCGTCATCGCTCCTCCATCGGCGTACCAACTCCGGGTCACCCTATGCCCTCCGGGCGTATGCGGAGAATAAGAGCGGCATAAGGGTCCGATCACGGCCCCGCTCACCTATGGGCCCGCAGGTGGGTACGCTGGAGCGGCCATGGAAAAGCCGGTGAGGAAACCCGTTCTGATCGTCTGCGGCGTGCTCGTGCTCGCCGTGGCCGCGTTCCTGCTGTTCGGCCGCGATGGCACGCCCGGCGACGCCTCGCCCGAGGCCGGGTTCGCCCGCGACATGGCCGCGCATCACGCGCAGGCCGTCGACATGGCGTTCATCATCAGGGACAAGGGGCCCGCCAGGGAGATCAGAAACCTGGCCTTCGACATCATCAACACCCAGTCCAACCAGCGCGGCATGTTCCTGGGCTGGTTGCAGCAGTGGCAGCTGAGCCAGGCGACCGACCAGCGGCCGATGGCCTGGATGAGCGGCCACGGGCACGGCGCCGCCGCCCCGTCCGCGACGCCCGGTACCTCGGGGTCCATGCCGGGCATGGCCTCGCCGGATGAGCTCACCAAGCTGAAACAGGCGCAGGGCACGCAGGCCGAGGTGCTGTTCCTGCAGCTCATGATCCGCCACCATGAAGGCGGCGTGCAGATGGCCGAGGGGCTGCTGAAGCTGTCCACGCGCAGCGAGGTGGTCAGCATGGCGCAGAAGATCGTCGACGGGCAGAGCGGGGAGATCAAGCTCATGACGGAGCTGCTCAGGCAGCGCGGGGCGCAGCCCTACCCGTCCATCCTGAAGAGCCAGTGACGGTGGGCGCCGACGCGGTCGTCGTGGGCTCCGGGCCGAACGGCCTGATGGCGGCGGTCCTGCTGGCCCGCGCCGGGCGCGAGGTGCTGCTGCTGGAGGCGGCCGAGCGGTTCGGCGGCGGGCTGCGGTCCGGCGAGGTGACGCTGCCGGGGCACGTGCACGACCTGGGCGCGACCGTGATGGCGATGGCGCTGGCCTCTCCTGCCTTTCGCGAGCTGGGCCCGCTCAAGGGCGTCGAGTTCGCGCACGCTCCCCTGGCCGCCGCGCACCCGCTCGACGGGCGGCCGGCCATGCTCGTGCACCGCGACGTGCGGCGCACCGCCGCCGGCCTGGGCCGCGACCGGCGCGCGTGGCTGGCCACCGTGGGAGCGGCGGTGCGGGCCGGGCTGCCGCTGGTCGACCTGCTGCTCAAGCCGCTGGGGCCGTGGCCGGCCCGGCCTCGCGTGTTCGCGCAGGCGGCCCGGTTCGGGGCGGCGGCGGCGCTGCCCGCCACCACGTTCGCCCGCGCGGCCTTCCGCACCGCCGAGGCGCGGGCGCTGCTCGCCGGCATGTCCGCCCACTCCATGCTCGACCTGCGCGCCCCCATCTCGGCCGGCTACGGGCTGGTGTTGTCGGCGCTGGCCCATTTGGTGGGCTGGCCGGTGGTGCGGGGCGGCTCGCAGGTGCTGGCCGACGCGCTCGTGGCCGAGCTCAGGTCGCTGGGCGGCGAGGCGGTGGCCGGGCACCGGGTGCGGCGGCTGGCCGAGCTCGACGCGCCGATCGTCGTGCTCGACGTGACGCCCCGGCAGCTGCTCGCGATGGCCGACCTGCCCGCCGGCTACCGGCGGCGGCTGGAGCGCTACCGCTACGGGCCCGGCGTGTTCAAGATGGACTGGGCGCTCGACGGCCCCGTGCCGTGGCGCGACCCCGCCGTGGCGTCGGCGGGCACCGTGCACCTGGGCGGCACGCTGGAGGAGATCGCGCTCAGCGAGGCCGAGACGACGGCCGGGCGGGTCTCACCCCGGCCGTACGTGCTGCTCGTCCAGCCGTACGCGGCCGACCCGACGCGCGGCGGGCACACGCTGTACGCCTACTGCCACGTCCCCCACGGCTGCGGCGCCGACCTGACCGACGCCATCGAGACCCAGATCGAGCGCTACGCCCCTGGCTTCCGCGACCGGGTGCTGGCCAGGCACGCCATGGGCCCGGCGGCGCTGGAGGCGGACAACCCCAACCTGGTGGGCGGCGACCTCGGCGGCGGGCTGACCAGCCTGACGCAGTTCCTGCGCCGCCCCGTCTGGTCGCCCGCCCCGTGGCGCACCCCGCTGCCGGGGGTGTTCCTCTGCTCGTCCTCGACGCCGCCGGGGCCGAGCGTGCACGGCATGGGCGGCTGGCAGGCCGCCCGCCTGGCGCTGCGCCGCCCCGTCCGTTGATCGTCAGCGGCGGGTGTCGGCCATCTCCTCGGCGAGGGCGGCCGCGAACGCGTCCACGTCCTGCTCCGTCGTGTCGAACGCGCACATCCACCGCACCTCCCCGTCCGTCCAGTCGTAGAACCTGAACCGCTTGCGCAGCCGGGCCGCGACGTCCTCGGGCAGCACCGCGAACACGGCGTTGGCCTCGACCGTCCTGGCCACCCGCACGCCCGGGATGCGCCCGACCGCCTCGGCCAGCCGCCGCGCCATCTCGTTGGCCCGGCGGGCGTTGCGCAGCCACAGGTCGCCCGCGAGCAGCGCCTCGAACTGCGCCGAGACGAACCGCATCTTCGACGACAGCTGCATGAACGTCTTGCGCAGGTAGTCGACGCCGGTGGCGGCGTCGGGGTTGAGCACGACGACGGCCTCGCCGTACATGAGGCCGATCTTCGTCCCGCCGAAGGAGAGGACGTCCACGCCCGCGTCGGTGGTCAGCGCCCGCATGGGGACGTCGAGCGCGGCGGCGGCGTTGGTCAGCCGGGAGCCGTCGAGGTGCACGAGCAGGCCCAGGTCGTGGGCGTGCGCGCAGATCGCGGCGATCTCCTCGGCGGTGTAGACGGTGCCGAGCTCGGTGGTGTTGGAGATCGAGACCACCTTCGGCTGGGCGCGGTGCACGTCGCCGAAGCCCCACGCCTGCCGGTCGATCAGCTCGGGGGTGAGCTTGCCGTCGGGCGTCGGGACGGTGAGCAGCTTGATGCCGCCCGCCACCTCGGGGGCGCCGCCCTCGTCGGTGTTGATGTGGGCGCTCTCGGCGCAGATGACCGCCTCCCACTGCGCGGTCATGGAGCGCAGGGAGACGACGTTGGCGGCGGTGCCGTTGAACACCGGCCACGCCCGCGCCTGCTCGCCGAAGTGCCGCTGGAAGACCTCCTGCATGGCCTCGGTGTAGACGTCGTCGCCGTAGGCGGTCTGGTGGCCGCCGTTGGCCGAGACGATGGCCTGGAGGATCTCGGGGTGCACCCCGGCGTAGTTGTCGCTGGCGAACGCCTTGAGCCGGGGGTCGTGCCGGGGGTTCAAGAAGTGAGGTCCAATCGTGTGCCGTTGATCTGCTCGGCGGGCCGGTCGTAGAGGCCGCCGATGGCCGCCGCCAGGTCGTTGACGTCGGTGAAGCCGGGGAAGCGGCGGTGCGGCTCGGCGGCCCGCATGGCGTCGTTGACCAGCGCCTTGACGACGAGGATGGTCGCCGCGCTGGAGGTGCCCTTGAGCGCGTCGGCCAGGGAGAGCGTCCACGCCTCCGCCGCCGCCTTGGCCGCCGCGTAGACGGCGCCGCCGGCGCTCGGCTGCCGCGCCGCCTGGGCGGAGACGATCACGAAGCGGCCGTTGTCGCTGCGGCGCAGCAGCGGCTCGAAGGCCAGCGAGACGTGCTGGAGGGTGCGGATCAGCAGGTCGTGCAGGACGTCCCAGTCGTCGAGGCTGGTCTCGGCGAACGAGGCGCCGCCGCGCCAGCCGCCCACCAGGTGCACCACGCCGTCCACGCGGCCGTGCTCGCGCTCGACGCGGTCGGCCAGGTCTTGGACGGCGGCGCGGTCGAGCAGGTCCACGTCCTGCTTGTCCACGCCGATCACCGTGTGACCCAGTTTCCGGAAATATCCGGACACGGCCTCACCGGTAGGCCCGCCGGCCCCGGTCACCAAAATGATCATGCTCGGAGTCCCTTAGTCGATTCGACCACGTCCGTCAGCTTACGGCGCAGTGCCTCGTAGAACATGCTGAGCGGGAACTCGTCCGGCAGCACCGCGTCCACCTTGGCCTTCTGCTCCTCCGGCAGCGCCGCCACGCCCTTGGCCCAGGTCGAGGCCGGGTGCGCGGCCACGTACGCGCTCACCAGCTCGTACGCCGCCAGCCAGTGCGCCAGCTTGGAGCGGTCGATGCTGTCGCGATACAGCTTCTCGACCTCCCCGCGCAGGTCGGCCACCCCGTCCGCGACCCGCTCCCAGTCGATCGAGAGCCGGTTGTCGGTCCAGCGCACGATGTCGTTGCGGTGCAGGTAGGCGAACAGGAGCTGGCCGCCCAGCCCGTCGTAGTTGCGCACCCGCTCCCCTGTTACGGGGAACCGGAAGAGCCGGTCGAACAGGATCGCGAGCTGGACGTAGCGGGCGTACGGCACCCCGCGCCGCTCCAGCTCGACGGCCTCGCCGAACGCGGTCAGGTCGCAGCGCAGCTCCTCCAGCGCGTACAGCCAGTACGGCATCCGCTGCTTGATCATGAACGGGTCGAACGGCAGGTCACCGTGGCTGTGCGTGCGGTCGTGCACCAGGTCCCACAGCACGAACGTGTCCTGCGCCAGCCGCTGCGAGGCCAGCAGCCGCTCGGCGTCCGGCGGCAGGTCCAGCCGCAGCGTCTCCACGGCGGCGCCGGCCACCCGCCGGAACCTGGCGGCCTCGCGGTCGGCGAAGATCCCGCCCCAGGTGAACCGCGCCGGCGCCTGCCGCACCGCCACCGTCTCCGGGAAGAGCACGGCCGAGTGGGTGTCGTAGCCGGAGGTGAAGTCCTCGAACGCGATCGGCACGAACATCGGGTTGTCGTACCCGCCCGCCTCCAGCTCGGCCAGCCAGGCGGGCCAGATGATGCGGATCCAGACGGCTTCCAGGTTGCGGGACGGGTTGCCGTTCTGGGTGTACATGGGGAACACCACGACGTGCTCCAGGCCGTCGACGCGCTGGGTGTCGGGGTGGAAGAGGTCGAGCGAGTCGAGGAAGTCGGGCACGCCGAGGTCCTGCTCCGCCCACTTGGTCAGGTCCGCCTGGACGGCCTGGAGGTAGGCGGTGTCGTGGGGGAAATATGGCGATATTTCGCCCACCCTGTCGGCGATCTCCGCCACCAGCTCCTTGGCCCGGCCCTTCGACTCCGCCGGCACCGAGCCGTCCTTGACCTGCAGCGGCCGCAACTCCTCGACGGCCGCCTTCAGGCGGGCGAACAGCGCCGCCTTGCCGTCACTCGCCGCCGCGCCGCTTGCCTCGTCACTCGCCGCCGCGCCGCTTGCCTCGTCGCGCGCCGCGCCGTGGAACGCGTCGCCGTGAGACGCGTCGCGGGCCGCGCTCGTGCGGTCGTCGTCGGCGGGGAGCCTGGCGGCCCAGGTGACGACGTTGCGCCAGAGGGCGCGGTGGTCGTGGTCCTCGATGGAGTCGTCGCCGAACAGGTCGGAGTCGGCGAACACGACGACCCGCCCCCGCCCGTGCCGCAGCGCGACGGCCAGCGGCTCGCCGGCCGGGTCGGCGTCGGCGGAGGTGGCGAACAGCACGTCCGCCCCGTCGGCGACCAGCGTGCCCGCACGGTAGAAGCAGGCCGTGCGCACCCCGGCCAGCAGCCCGGAGCCGCTGGAACGTTCCCCCAGCACCCAGGTCGCCACGCCCTGGTGCGCGTGGCGGGGGTCGCGCACGGTGGTGTGCCGGACGTCCACCCCGAAGCGGGCGAGCAGCTCGCGCAGGTTGTTGCCGTACTTGTCCTGCTCCTCCTCGGCCAGCACGACCAGCCCGCCGCCGCCCGCCACGAACGCCTCGACGGCGTCCAGCTCGGCGGCGGTGAAGACGGGGCCGCCCTGCCCGGTGGTGCGCTCCCACCGCTCGTCCGAGGGGTGGGCGATCACGAGGACGTCCTGCTCGGCCAGCGTCTCGGGGCCGAGCGGGCCGGCCGTGTGGGCGGTGACCGTGTGCCCCAGGTGCCGCAGCAGCGCGGCGGCGCGGGCGTAGCTGGTGTCGTCGGGATGGGCGGGGTTGACGGACTCGGCCAGCTCGCGCCGGATGGTCCACGACTCGTTGTGAGCCTCGTCGAACAGGACCCGGGGGAACGATCGCATGAAATTTCTCCTGCATCTGCCGCCTTACGCAGGAAAATATACACACATACCCGGCCTGCCCCGCTAGTCCCTCCCGGCTAGGCCGCCCCAGGGCGTACGACACCCGTCTCGTACGCGAACACGACGGCCTGCGCCCGATCGCGCAGCGACAGCTTCATCAGCACCCGCGCCACGTGCGTCTTGACCGTGGCCTCCCCCACGAACAGGTCCCTGGCGATCTCCGCGTTGGTCAGGCCGCGCGCCAGCAGCCGCAGCACCTCCAGCTCGCGCGGCGTCAGCTCGGCCAGCGCCGGCGACGGCACGGGCTCGGCGCGGCCCGCGAACGTGGCGATCACCCGGCTCGTCACGGCCGGGTCGAGCAGCGCGTCACCGGCGTGCACCACCCTGATCGCCTCCAGCAGCTGCTCCGGCGGCGACACCTTCAGCAGGAACCCGCTGGTGCCGGCGCGCAGCGCGGCGTAGAGGTTCTCGTCGGTGTCGAACGTGGTCAGCGTGATGACCTTCGGCGGCGCCGGGGTGTCGAGCAGCTCCCTGGCCGCGGCCAGCCCGTCGAGCCGGGGCATCGAGATGTCCATGAGGACGATGTCCGGCCGGGCGCGCCTGGCCACGGCGACGGCCTCGCGCCCGTCGGCCGCCTCCCCGACGACTTCCATGCCGGGGTCGCTCTCGACGACCATGCGCAGCCCGGCCCTGACCATCGCCTGATCGTCGGCGATGACTATGCGAATGCCCACACGCGGAGGTTAGACGCCAGGTGGCGCACTTGAACACCGCGCGAACGGCCTCGCCAAGCCGTACGCAAGTGAGTTCCAAGTCAGGACAGGCGCACGCTCTGCCTGATCCTCGTCTGGGTGGCGTCGTCGCAGGTGGTCTTGCCGCAGAAGTACATGATCAGCATGCTCTTGGGCTTGCGGTCGATGACGTAGCTGACGAAGCCGAGCCGGGCGCCGCTGGCCGGGTCGTGCAGGGAGCCGTCGAAGCGGGTGGCGGGGCTGCTGCCCGCCTGGTCCTGTACGGGCTTGTTGAGATCGACCTGGCCGGGGAGCAGGGCCTCCATCTTCGGTTTCATCATCTCCGCCGTGCCGCCGGCGTCGAGGGTGTCGGAGACCTGGACGTACACGCCGGCGACGCCCTCGGGGTCGCTGTTGACGATCTCCTTGACCTTGGACCAGTCGGCGCCGGGGCCGGAGACGAACAGCTCCTCGAACTCGGGGGCGTACGGGGACGCCACGGCGAACAGGTCCTGGTGGGTGCGTACCGTCCAGTCGCCGGGATAGTCGAAGGTGAGCGGGGCGGCGGTGCTGGTCTTGTAGGTGGCCCAGGTGTCGGCGCGGTTGCCGAGCACCACGAACGCCACCAGCGCGAGCGCGGCGGCGGCGGCCACCAGCGTGGCGGCCACGATCGGGATCCGGCCGGGGCGCCTGGCCCTGGCGGCGCCGCCCGGCTCCCGCGTGGCCTGCCCCGCCACCCCTGGGGCCTGGGTGAACGAGGCCGCGAACTGCGGCGCACCGCCCGGCACGGCCCCGGGCACGGAGCGCGGGCCCGAGCCCGATCCTGCCCCGGGGAGGGAGTGCGGCCCCGAGCCCGATCCTGCGCCGGGGAGGGAGTGCGGGCCCGAGCCCGGGCCCGGCCCCGGGGCGGCGTGGGCGCCCCGCCGTTGCACGGGATGGGGCCCGGAGTGCGGGCTCTGCCCAGGAGGCGGCACGAGCGGCCCCGTGCCAGGGCCGGGACCAGGGCCGGAGCCGAGCCCGCCGAACCGGTCGGCGAAGGGGTCGGCGAAGGGGTCGTGCTGGTTGTACTGGCGCCCGCTGATCGCATCGCGCAGCGCGGTCACGAACTCGGTGCAGGTCGCGTACCGCTGCTCGGGCGACTTGGCCAGCGCGCGCATGATCACGCCGTCCACCTGCGCGGGCAGCTCGGGACGCAGCTGCGACAGCGGCGCCGGCTGCTCGGCCAGGTGCGCCCAGAGCAGCGCGATGTCGTTCTCGCGCTGGAACGGCAGCCGTCCCGACAGCGCCTCGTAGACCACGCAGGCCAGCGCGTACTGGTCGCACCGGCCGTCGATGTGCTCCTTGTTGATCTGCTCGGGCGACATGTACCGGGGCGTGCCGATGAATTGGTCGGTCTGCGTCAGCCCGGAGATCGACGAGCGGTGCTTGGTGATGCCGAAGTCGGTGAGGTAGACGTGGTCGCCGGCGAGCAGGATGTTGGCCGGTTTGACGTCGCGGTGGATCAGGTCGTGGGCGTGGGCGGCGTCGAGCGCGGCGGCCACCTGCGCGAAGATCTGGTTGGCCTGGCCGATGGGCAGCGGCCCGCGGTCGTAGATGAGGCGGCGCAGGTCGAGGCCGTCCACGTACCGCATGGCGATGTACAGGACGCCGTCGGCGTCGGCGTTCGCCTCGTAGATGGGGATGATGTTGGGGTGCTCGATGCTGGCGACCGTCCTGGACTCCAGGATGAACCGCTGCCTGAACCTGTCGTCGACACTGAGCACCGGGTTGAGGATCTTCAGCGCCACCCGGCGGCTCAACCTCGGGTCGAGAGCCAGGTAGACGACGGCCATGCCGCCCTTGCCGACGATGTCCTCGATGTAGTACCCGGCCACCTCCTGGCCGATGAGCGATCTTTCGTTCAATGGCATCACGTCTCGATGGGGTGGCCGCAGTAGCCGCAGAAGCGGTGCGCCGGTCCGAGCCTCATACCGCACGAGGTGCAGTACTTGATGGCCGGGTCCGGCGCGGTCATCACCTGCTGCTGCTGCGGGACCACTTGGAACGGCTGGGACCGCCGCACGACCACGGTCTGGTTGGCACCGTCGTCGAGCGGTGGACCGGCCGCCAGCGGCTGTGGCAGTTCTGTCTGTCTTTCAGGAGTGCGGCGGCGCCACAGCAGATACGCGCCGCCCCCGGCGGCGATGAAGAGAATCGCCGCCGCCGCGATGTACGGCCACAGCGGCGTGGACTTCCCCGACTCTCCCGACACCTTCTTGGTGCCCTGGTCCTCCGGGCCGCCCCGCTTGGCCAGCGAGGTCTTCAGCAGCGTCGCGGCCACCACGTTGCCGGGATAGAGCTCCAGCACGCGCTGGAAGCCCGGCGCGGCCTCGGTGTAGTACTGCGTGTGGTAGCGGGTCAGGGCCGCCTCGAAGGCGGTGTCGATCGCGCCCCGGCGCGGCACGACCTTGGCGGCCGCGAGGACGGCGGTGACCTCCTTGACCCCGATCATCTTGCCGTCCTTGCCGCCACCGACGAGCAGGCCGATGACGTGGCCGTCCTTGTCGCCGATGACCGGCGCGCCGACGAGGCCCTTGTCGGCCAGGCCGCCCAGCTTGACCGGCTCGTCGGTCTTCTTCTCGGGGTCGGCGAACGGCCTGCCCGCGCCGCCCGCCACGCCGCCCTTGCCCAGGTGGGCGATCTCGACGGTCTCCTTCACGTTGGGGCCGGGCCGGCCGAGGAAGCCGGCCACGTTCGTGGGCGCCCCCTCCTGCTCGGGCACCTTGTCGGCCAGCGGCGCGGTCGGCATGCCGACGCCGCCGGTGGCGGGGGTCAGCGGCACCAGCACGGCCGGGCTGTCGGGATCGGGGCCGGCCTTGATGCACTTGACCTTGTAGCCGTCGGGGCTGGCCGGTGAGACGTTGGGGAAGGCGGTGATCTCGGTGGTGACGCTGACGATGCAGGTCGCGGTGTCGCTGCCGACGTCGTAGCACTCCTGGAGGTGGTGGTCGAGCAGGTCGTCGGAGACGTGGTGCTTGGCGTAGTCCTCGGGGATCTTCACCTTGTGGTGCTCGGCGAAGATCTTGTTGGCGGCGTAGACGGCGACGTCGTTGGGGTTCACCGCCAGGCGCCGCAGTGCCACGATCGTGCCGTCGGGGTTGATGACCGTGCCGGTGCCCGCCGCGAACGGCAGGGTGTAGGAACGGTCCACGTGTTTCAGCTCGCCGATGTGATCGAGCAGGGTGATCTTCACATGGGACACGGCTTCCAGCCGCACCACGGCCGGTGTCACCAGGTCGGTGATCCCGCTCGGATGCTCGTGGGCCGCGACCGGCGTCGCGATGAGCACCAGTGCCACCGCGGCGCCACCGGCAAGAGCTGTGAGGCGCGCCATCTCCGCTCCAAACACTGGAATAGGACCAGGTTCCCAATCACCTGGCGTAAGTCAATAGACCGCCACATAGACAAGCGCTTGCTCGGGGACATAACGTACCGGGATGGGTTACGCGATCGGCGTCGATGTCGGCGGCACCTTCACCGACGTGGTCCTGAGAGACACGTCCGGCGCGATATCCGTGGCCAAATGTCTGAGCACCCACTACGACCCCATCGCCGGCATACTCACCGGCGTTACACGCGTCCTCGCCGGGCGTGACCCCGCCCAGGTCACCAGGGTGGTGCACGCGACCACTCTGGCCACCAACGCCGTGCTCGAACGCAAGGGCGTACGCGTCGCCTTCGTCACCACCCAGGGCTTCCGCGCCGCCGTCCCGCTCGGCCGCTACGCCCGCGTCGAGGAGGACCGCTACGACCTGCGCTTCACCCCGCCCCCTCCCCCGGTCGCGGCCGGCGACTGCTTCGAAGTGGTCGAGCGCATCTCCGCCCGCGGCGCCGTCCTCACCCCCCTCGACCCCGATTCCGTACGCCGCGCCGCCGCCGCCATCACCGCCCGCGGGATCGGGTCGGCCGCCGTGTGCCTGCTGCACGCCTACGCGAACCCCGCCCACGAACGCCGCGTCGCCGAGATCCTGCGCGAGACGATCCCCGCCGTCGTCACCTCCTCCGAGACCTGGCCCGAACTGCGCGAGTACGAGCGGGCCACCACCACCATCATGTCCGCCTACATCGGCCCGCTCATGGCCTCCTACCTGTCCCGGCTGCGGGAACGGCTCGCCGGGATCGGGATCCGCGCGCCCGTCCACGTCATGGAGTCCAGCGGCGGGGTCATCCCCGCCGAACTCGCCGCCCGCCGCGCCGTCGCCACCATCGAGTCGGGCCCCGCCGCCGGAGTGCTCGCCGCGGCCGGGGCCGGGTTCGCCGACGCGATCTCGTTCGACATGGGCGGGACCACCGCCAAGACGTGCGTCGTGCGCGGCGGGCGGCCCGAGATCACGCACGAGTTCCACGTCGGCGGCAAGGGCAGCTTCGGCGGGCGGCGCGCCGGCACCGGCGTGCCCATCAAGACCCCCGCCATCGACCTCGCCGAAGTCGGGGCCGGCGGGGGCAGCGTGGCCTGGCTCGACCCCGCCGGCGCCCTGCGCGTCGGCCCCCGCTCCGCCGGCTCCTCCCCCGGCCCCGCCTGCTACGGCCTCGGCGGCGCCGAACCCACCGTCACCGACGCCAACCTCATCCTCGGCTACCTCTCCTCCGCCTCCATCCCCCTCTCGCCCGCACTCGCGGACAAGGCTCTGGACCGGCTCGCCTCACCGCTCGGCGTCACGCGCGAGCAGGCCGCGTACGCCGTGCACGAGATCGTCAGCGCCTCCATGGCGTCGGCAGTGCACGTCGTCACCGTGCAACGCGGCATCGACCCCCGCGGCTTCGCCCTCGTCGCCTCCGGCGGCGCCGGCCCCATGCACGCCGCCCGCATCGCCGCCCGCTTCGGCATCACCACCGTCGTCGTCCCCGCCCACTGCGGCGTCGCCTCGGCCGCCGGCCTCCTGTCCGGCGACCTGTCCACCGACCGCGTCCAGTCCCACCTCGACGCCCCCGACCCCGCCGCCCTGCTCACCACCCTCGCCGAAGCCGCCGCCACCGACCTCGCCGTCCCCCTCGGGACGCCCGGGGTGCGGGTCCACCGCTCGGTGGACGTCCGCTTCAAGGGCCAGTCCCACGACCTGACCGTGGACTGGTCCGACGACCGGGCCGAACTGGAGTCACGCTTCCACCGGCGGTACGCGGAGGTGTACGGGATCACGCAACGCGGCGAGATCGAACTGGTCAGCTACCGCGTCCGCGTCTCCGTCCCCGCCGACCCGCTGGCGGACACGCCAGCGGCCAACGCCCCAGCCCCCGCCCCGGCGCACCATCCCAGCGCCGGTACGGCGAGCACCCGAACGCAGGAGCCCGGCGCAACGCGCACGGCGGGCACCGGCGCCCGTACGGCGGAGCGGGGCGCGACTCGCGTCACCACGCGGAGGGCGTACTTCCCCGAGTGCGGTGGCTACGCCGACGTGCCCGTCCACACCAGGCGAACCCTGGCCACCGAGCCGGACGCCACCGTCGAAGGCCCCGCCGTGATCGAGGATCCCGAGTCGACGATCGTCGTCCCACCCGGCTGGGCGGCCACCCTCACGCCCGCCCAAGCCGTCCACCTCGTCAGGAGCGGCCGATGACCGCCGATGCGCTCACCGCCGAGGTGCTGAGGAACGCGCTCGTGGTGGCCGCCGAGGAGGCCAGTATCGTGGTGGTCCGCTCGGCGTATTCGACGTTCATCGTCGAGGGCTCCGACGCCTCGGCGGCGATCCTGGACGCCCGGGGCCGCCTGATCGCCCATTCGATGGCCACGACGCTGATGAACAGCATGGCGCTCAAGGTCGCCCTCCCCGAGCTGCTCAAGGACGTCCCGCCGCAAACGATGCTTCCGGGCGAGGTGTACGTGCTGAACGACGCCTACCGGGGCGGCGTGCACACGAACGACCTGCTCGTCTACCGCCCCGTCTTCGTCGGGAGCGACCCGGCGTACTTCACCGCCACCATGATCCACGTCTCCGACCTGGGCGGCCTGTCGGCGGGCGGGATGGCGCCGCTGGCCACGGACATCTTCCTGGAGGGCCTGCAGCTCCCCCCGGTCCGCCTGGTGACCGCCGAGGGTGTCGTGGAGCCGGCGATCGAGGCGATTCTGCGGGCGAACAGCCGCACCCCCGGCAAGGTCATGGGTGACGTCCGCGCCCTGGTGGCCGGCACGAAGGTGGCCGCCGCCCGCCTGGAGTCCCTGATTTCGGAGTACGGCGAGCACGGCCTGGCCGCAGGCGTCGACGCCTATCTCGACCACACGGAGGCCAGGACCAGGGCGGCGCTGGCGGAGCTGCCGGAGGGCCGGTTCGAGGCGTCGTACCCGATCGACGACGACGGGATCGACCCGGACCGGCGGCACCACGTGCGGGTGGCCGTGACGCTCGGCGGGCGTACGGCGGCACTGGACTTCGCCGGCACGGACCCGCAGGTGCCGGCGGCGATCAACGCCTCGGCGTCGCAGTCGCTGGCGGCCGCCGTGTTCGCCGTGCGCTGCTTCCTCGATCCCGCGATCCCGATGAACGACGGCTGCCTGCGCGCCATCGAGGTGCACCTGCCGGAGGGTTCGCTGCTCAACGCCCGCTCCCCGCACCCGTGCGGCGGCCGGTTCGTCCCGATCTACGCCGCCATGGAGGCCGTCTTCCAGGCGCTGTCGGACGCGGTGCCGGAGCGGGCCATCGCGGCCAGCGGCATCCTGCAGCCGTTCTCGATCGCGGCCGTGGGGGCGCCGTACTGGATCCACCTGTCGTACGACTTCGGCGGCGTGGGCGCGCGCCGCGGCCTGGACGGCCCGGACGCGACGGGCGTGCACTTCGGGGTGGGACGGAACTCGGTGCCGCAGGTGGAGCCGGTGGAGAGCCGCTGCCCGCTGATCGTGGAGTCGATCGAGACGATCCCCGACTCGGGCGGCCCCGGCCGGTACCGGGGCGGGCTGGGGTCGCGCACGGTGTACCGGTTCCTGGCGGACTGCCACGTGACGACCCGCGGCGACCGCCTCCGCCTGGCCCCTCCGGGGCGGGAGGGCGGGCTGCCGGGGCGGCTGGGCGGCTTCTACCGGCGGCGGGTGGACGGGACGGTGGAGCGGCTGGCGTCCAAGGTGAACAATGTCCGGTTCGCGGCCGGGGAGGCGTTCATCGTGGAGACGACGGGCGGGGGCGGCCTGGGGCCCCCGTCGGAGCGGGACCGGGAGGCGATCCTGGCCGACCTCGACGCGGGACGCGTGTCGGCGCGGGGGGCGGCCGAGGACTACGGGGTCAGCCTCGAATCAGTATCGGGAGTCTCGCCCTTGCCTACAGCGCACTTCCCTCACTTGGAGTGACGAGGCCGCCACGCCTCGGCTCCCCGCCGCACGGCCGCGTGCACCGCCCGTGCCACCCGTGCCCCCCACTCCGACCGCGGCCCGCCGAACAGCTCTTCCTCCCCCTCGGCGGGCACCGCCACGCACACCGCGTCCGAGGCGGTGCCCGTGCCGGCGAAGCCCGTTTCGACGAGTGCCTGGGTCTTGGCCTCGGTGACCGTCATCACGGTGTTGACGAGCGCCGCGTCCGTCATGGCCACGGGCAGGACGACCACGATGTTGATGGTGCCGACCCGCATGGGCGCCAGCTCGGGGTCCGCGTGTCCCTCGGGGGCGGCGGCCCAGGTGGGGACGCGCAGGCCGACGGTGGCGTACGCCTGCACGCCCCCGTCGTCGGCCCGGACGCAGCGGTCCACGGAGGCGGCGGTCATCATCCCCACCCCGGCGCCGCCGGAAGGGCCCAGCGACACGAGGTGGTCGACCGGGTCCATCCGCGCGTACCCGGCGACGACCTGCGCGTTCAGCACCCATTCGCGGGGGCCGATCCCGCCGCCGAGAATGGCGGAGGAGATCATCCGCCAGCCGGGCCCGAACTCCCAGAGCAGCGCACCGAGCCGGGCCCCGTCCTCCTCGCGGTAGCCGAGCTTCACGGCCCTCCCCGTACCAGGTGCACGACGGGCCGCCCGTCGGGGCCCGGCTCGATCTTGACGTGCGCGTCGAAGTGCCGTCCGACGAGCTCTTCGGTGAGGACGCGGGCGGGCTCGCCGGCGGCGGCGGCCCGGCCGCCGGTCAGGAGCAGGAGGGAGTCGGCGTAGAGGCCGGCGACGGTCAGGTCGTGCAGGGTCGTGACGACGGTGAGGCCGTCGGTGCGGCGCAGCCGGTCCACCAGCTCCAGCACCTGCTGCTGGTGGCCGAGGTCGAGGGCGGTGGTGGGCTCGTCCAGCAGCAGCGCGGGCGCCTCCTGGGCGAGCGCCCGGGCGAGCACGACGCGCTGCCGCTCGCCGCCGGACAGCTCGCCGACGCGGCGGCCGGCCAGCGCGGTCAGGTCGAGCCGCTCCAGCACGGAGCCGGTCACCTCGCGGTCGTGGCGGCTCTCGCGGCCGAGGTAGGGGATGTACGGGGTGCGGCCCAGCAGGGCGTAGTCGAAGACCGTCATGTCGGGCGGCAGGGCGGGCGTCTGCGGCGCGTACGCCAGCAGCCTGGCCCGCTGTCGTGGCTTGAGCTCGCGGGACGGGCGGGAGCCGAGCAGGATCTCGCCCCGGTGGGCGACCAGCCCCATGAGGGCCTTGAGCAGGGTGGACTTGCCGGCCCCGTTGGGCCCGATGACGCCCACCCACTCGCCCTGCCGCACCTCGAAGCTCACGCCGTCGAGGACGTCCCGCTCCCCGAGCCGCACGGACAGCCCGTTCGCGCTGATCATGAGCCCCCCTGCCTGAGCACAGGCCCGATCACACGCCCACTCCGTGTCGTCATGTGCTCGCCCGCCTGGTCATGCGCAGGACGGCGACGAAGAACGGCGCGCCCACGAACATGGTCACGACGCCGATCGGCAGCTCGGCGGGCGCGATCACGGTGCGGGCCGCGAGGTCGGCCAGCACGAGGAACGCGGCCCCGCCGATCAGCGACAGCGGCAGCACGACCCGGTACGAGCCGCCGGCGATGCGCCGCACGACGTGCGGGACCACGATCCCGACGAACCCGATGAGCCCGCTCACGGCGACGGCCGCCGCCGTGGCCAGGGACGCGGCCAGCAGCACCATGAGCCGCACCCGGGCGGCGGGCACCCCGAGGCTGGTGGCCTCCTCGTCGCCGACGGACAGCACGTCCAGCATGCGCCCGTGCAGCAGGAGCAGCATGGCGGAGACGGCGGCGTACGGCAGGACGAGCCAGAACTGGTCCCACCCGCCGCCGACGTCGCCGAGGATCCAGGAGTAGATGCGCTGCAGCTCCTCGACCTTGAACTGCTGGACGAACGTCTGGATCGCGGTGAGGAACGAGGTGACCGCGACCCCGGCGAGCACCAGCGTGGCCGTGCCGCCGGCCCGCCCGGCGGTGTTGCCGAGCGTGTACGCGAGGAACACGCCGCCCACGGCCCCGAGGAAGGCCGCCACGGGGATGCTCCCGGCCACGGACGGCAGCAGCACGATGGCCGCGGTCGCCGCGAGCCCCGCCCCGGCGGCGGCGCCCAGCAGGTACGGGTCGGCGAGCGGGTTGCGGAAGACGCCCTGGTACCCGGCGCCGGCCATGGCGAGCAGCCCGCCGACGACGGCGGCGACGAGCACGCGCGGCAGCCGCAGCTCGTACAGCAGCCCCTGCTCGACGGGCGCGAGCCCGGAGTCCACGTGGACGAGCGGCAGCCAGTCCGCGACCTGGAGGACGACCTGCCAGGGCGAGATGTCGGCGGCCCCGCCGAGCAGGGCGGCGATCATGGAGACGGCCAGCACGACCAGCGCGCACACCACCCACAGGGGTCTGGCCCTGGACGGGCCGGCCTGGGTCACCACGTCAGCTCGTGCCCGCCTTGGCGACCGCGGTGCCGATGGCCTCTGCGAGGTCGACGACGCGGGGCCCCCACCGGGAGGCGATGTCGTCGTCGAGCTGGATCACGCGGTCGTTCTTGACGGCGGACAGGTCCTTCCATCCCGGCCGCTTGGCCAGGGTGTCCTTGCTCTGCCGGCAGCACTTGACGTCGGCCAGGAAGATCAGGTCGGGGTCGGCCTGGGCGACGAACTCGGCGGACAGCTTGGGGTAGCCGCCGGCCGCGTCGGGCGCCTTGTCGGCGATGTTGGTCAGGCCGAACAGGCCGTAGATCTGGCCGATGAAGGTCTGGGACGTGGCGGCGTAGGGGGTGGTGTCGAGCTCGTGGTAGTAGGTGAGCTGCTTGCCCTTGGGCGCCTGGGCGGCCAGCTTGCCGATGGCGGCCTTCATGCCGGCGACGACCTCGTCCGCCTTGGCCTTGTTGCCGGTGGCGGCGCCGAGCTCGGCGATCTCCTCGTACGCCTCGTCGAGCTTCTTGGCGGACGGCTGGAACAGGACGGGCACGTTGACCTTGCCCAGCTCGGCCACGACCTTGTCGAGGTCGTCGGAGACGATGACGAGGTCGGGCTTCTTGGCGACGATGGCCTCGACGTTCGGCTTGAAGCCGGACAGGTCGGTCTTGGGAGCCTCGGGCGGGTAGTTCGACTGGTCGTCGACGGCGATGACCTGGGGGCCGGCGCCGATGGCGAACAGCGTCTCGGTGTGGGTGGCCGAGAGCGAGACGATCCGCTCGGGTTTCTTGGCGATGGTGACCTTGCCGTTGGCGGCCTCGACGGTGACGGGGAAGTCGCCGGAGGAGGCGGCGGTCGCGCCGGTGGTGGGAGCAGCGGACGGGGGCGCGGACGTGGTGGTGTCGCCGCCCTGGCCGCATCCGGCCAGGAGGAGCGTTCCCAGCAGCGCGCCCGCGAAGGCCGTGCGTACGGGCCTCACGAGAAGTCCTTTCACACTGTTCGGAACCGAGAGACCCGCGTTGAGGGACGGATCACCCTTTTCCACGAGGGTTGATGACGTCAGCGCGGAGGCAGGCGACCTGGCTATGACAGTTGCGGGACAGCGCCGGACTCGCACCGGACTTCGCTGCGCTCTGCGCATCGGACAAACGTTATCAATGCCCCAGATGCCGCCCGCGTCAAGGGGCGAGTTGGACCCGCGCCCCGGCGATGATCCGCTGCAACCTCAGGCCGTGGGCGGCGTCGAGGGGGTGGCCGCCGCCCGCGCGCACCGTCGTGGCGAACTCCTCCGCGATCGTCCCCAGCGGGTCGTCGTCGAAGTGCGGCAGGACGGCACCGCCCGCGCGGCCGTACACGGCGATCGTCTGCGGCGGCGGGTCGCCGGCGGCGGTCATGCACAGGGACACCTCGCTGACGCCGCCGCCCTCGTGCTCCAGCAGCAGCCCCACCCAGCCGAGCGGGTCGCCGTGCGCGCGCACGCCGGTGACCCGGCCGAGCGCGGCGTCCAGCACGTCGATCAGGTGCGGGCCGACGTCGAGGAGCGGGCCGTGCGCGCGCCGCCAGGGGGTGGCGAAGGGGTGGTCGCCGAGGAGCATGCCGGAGATGTTCGCGGCGTGGCCGCCGAACGGCTCGATCTCGGCGCAGCGGGCCAGGAACGCGCGGGTCTGCGGCGCGTACCTCAAGGTCAGGACCATCTGGGACGCCACGCCCGCCTCCGCGACGGCGGCGGCCACCCGCTCGGCCTGCTCCAGCGTCTCGGCCAGCGGCTTCTCCAGCAGCAGCGCCTTCCCGGCCCGGGCCGCTTGTACGGCGTACCCGGCCTGCACGGCGGGCGGCACGCAGAACGCCACGGCCTCGCAGTGCTCGAACAGCTCCTCCACCGTCGCGATCACCGGCGCCCCCAGCTCGGCGGCGGCCTCCGGCCTGCGGGCCCACACTCCGGCGAGCCGCGTGTGCGGCCCCTTCGCCAGCATCGGCACGTGCGCCATCCGCGCCCACGGCCCCGCCCCGATCAGTCCCACCGCCACCGGTTTTTGCAGATCGCTCATCGGTGCAACCTACGGCCGCGAGCGCCACCGCTCAACCGCGTGCTGGGGGCGGTGCGCGAGCGTCCCCGAGTCGATCACGAGGGTCTGGCCCGTCAGGCAGCGCGCCTCGTCCGAGCAGAGGAACGCCACGAGGCTCGCGACGTCGTCCACCGAGCAGGCCCACGGCAGCAGCCGCTCGGCCTGCTTGACGGCGAGCTGGTCGGGGGTCAGGGCGCGCTCGGCGGCCGGGGTCAGGACGAGGGCGGGCGCGACCGCGTTGCAGCGGATGCCGCGCGTGCCGTACATCGTCGCCACGTACCGGGTGAAGCCGAGCAGCGCCGCCTTCGACGCCCCGTACGCGGCGTGGACCGTGTCGCCCACCAGCGCGGACACCGACGAGGTGAGCACCATCGCGCCCCCGTCCGGCATGACGGGCACCGTGTGCTTGACCATGAGCATGGCGCCGCGCAGGTTGACCTCCATGGTGCGGTCCCAGACGGCCACGTCGAGGGTCTCCAGCTCGCGGTCCCGCCCGTACACGCCGTGGTCGAGCACGGCCGCGTTCGAGTGCAGGACGTCCACCCGGCCGAAGGAGGTCACCAGCGTCGCCACCGCCTCCTCCACCTGCTTGTCGTCGGAGACGTCGCAGGTCAGCGCCATCGCCGTGCCGCCGCGCGCGCGGATCGCCGCGGCGGTGGCCCGCGCGCCGGCCGTACGGAGGTCGAGCACGCCGACGCAGGCGCCCTCGGCGGCGAGGCGGGCCGCGCAGGCCGCGCCGATGCCGGACCCGGCGCCCGTCACGAGCGCCACCTTCCCGTCGAACCGCCCGCTCACCACTCCACCAGCAGCGACGTCAGGCCGCGGCCGACGATCGACCTGCGGTAGGTGATGTCCTGGCCGGGCGCGAGCCGCAGCCGCGGCAGCCGCCGCCCCAGCACCTCCAGTGCGGTACGCAGCTGCAGCCGCCCCAGCGCGGCCCCCACGCAGAAGTGGATGCCGTAGCCGAACACCAGGTGCTCGGAGGCGTTCGGCCGGTCGATCACGAACCTTTCGGGGTCGGGGAAGACGCTCTCGTCGTGCCCGGCCGAGTCGGTGGACAGCAGCACGAGGGCCGCGCGCGGGATCGTCACGCCGTGCAGGGTGACGTCCTCGGCCGCGTACCGGAAGGAGCCCAGCGAGGCCCCGTCGATGCGCATGCACTCCTCGACGGCGTTCGCCACCAGCGCGGGCGGCACCGGCCAGACGCCCTCGCGCAGCAGCCGCAGGACGGCGTTGCCGAGCTGATTGGGCACGGTGTCGTTGCCTCCGAGCAGGATCGTGGAGATCAGCTCGACGACCTCGCGGTGCGTCAGCTCGTCGCCGATGAGCGAGGTCATCAGGGACGTGAAGTCGTCCTGGGGGTCCTTGGCCCGCGCGGCGACCAGGCGGTCCACGTAGTCGAGGTAGGTCAGGAAGCCGCCGGCCAGCTCCAGCTGCCGCTCCGGCGGCTGCGGCGACAGGAAGAGCTGGAACCAGTCCTTGACCCGCGCCTGCACGAACGCCTCGTCCGCCTCCGGCACGCCGATGAAGCGGGCGGTCAGCTTGATCGACGGCTCGTGGCCGAGGTCGGTGACGAAGTCGGCGTGGCCGCGCGGGGCCAGCCGGTCGAGCAGGTCCTCGTTCAGCCGCCGGAAGTCCTGCTCCATGGCGGCCACCGCGCGCGGCGTGAACGCCTTCGACACCGACCGGCGCAGGCGCGTGTGGTCGGGCGGGTCCACGTTCGCCACGAAGCTGGACAGGAACGAGCCGTGCTCGCCGAGCTTGTCCCGCGTGGCGCGGGTCAGGCTGCGCGAGATCGTCAGCGAGCCCCTGGAGGAGAAGCGCCGGGGGTCGCTGTACGCGGCCCGCACGTCGGCGTACCGGGTCAGCACGTACGCGCCCAGGTGCTCGCTCTTGAACACCGGCGTCCGCGCCCGCAGCCCGGCCAGGAACGCGTAGGGGGCGGCGACGTGCCAGGCGGCGCCGACGTCGAAGTCCTCGATCATGGTGCCAGGATCCTCCGCGGGTTGACGACGAGCATCTGGTGGATCTGGTCGTCCGTGACGCCTCTCCGGCGCAGCGCGGGCAGCACGTCGCGGGAGATGTGCAGCAGGTGGTAGTGCGGGTGCCGCTGCCGGACGACGTCGGCGTCGAAGCGGTCGTTGAAGCAGTACGAGTCGTGACTTAAGACCATTTTTCCGGCGTGCCCCCGCGCGCACAGCTCCGCCACGATCGCCACCCGGTCCTCGAACGGGCTGATCGTCTCGATGCCGAACCGGTCCATGCCCAGGTACGACCCGTTCGCGACCAGCTCCTCCAGGTAGGCCACGTCCGTCGAGTCGCCCGCGTGCCCGATCACCACCCGCTCCAGGTCCACGCCCAGCGAGGCGAGCAGCTTCTGCTGGTCGAGCCCGCCCTTGGAGGCGCTGTGGGAGTGCGTCGTGATCGGCGCCCCGGTCTCCAGGTGCGCCTGCGCGACCGCCCTGAACACCCGCTCGCACCCCTTCGTCATCCCGAGATGGTCGGAGGCGCACTTCAGCACGGCCGCCTTGACGCCGGTGCGGCCGATGCCCTCCGTGAGGTCCCGTACGAAGAACTCGGCCAGCCGGTCCGGCCCGCCGAACAACGACCCCGGGCCCCGGTTGCCGAAGTACGGCGGCAGCGCGTCGTAGGTGTAGAGGCCGGTCGCGGCCACGATGTTCACGGAGGTCAGCTCGGCCACCCGCTGCACGGCCGGGACGTACCTGCCCAGGCCCACCACCGTGAGGTCCACGATGGTGTCGATGCCGGCGGCCTTGAGCGCGTCCAGCTTGCCCGCCGCCTCGCGCGCCCGCGCCTCCAGGTCCCAGCCTTCCGGGATGTCCGGCCAGTTCCACAGGATCTCGGGGCTCAGGCCGAAGACGTGCTCGTGCATGAGCGTCGCCCCGAGGTCGGCGACCGGGCCCCTCACGGTCTCAGGCACGGGAACCTCTCGTGCTCGAACGGCCGGTTCACCCGCAGCCCGAGCCCGTCGGTCTGCTTGTACGGCAGGCCCGTGTAGAGGGCGTCGGCGTCGAAGTAGGTGACGGTGAAGGACAGGCGCGGGGTCTCGCGGCGGTTGGCGGGGGCGCCGTGCACGGTCAGGGCGTGGTGCACGGTCGCGTCGCCCGCCTTGAGGTCGAGCGGCGGCGACAGCTCCAGCTCCTTCAGCCAGGGATGCTGGGTCAGCTGGTCGTCCCCGGGTCGGGTGAAGCTCCGGCCCAGCAGGCCGAGGCGGTGCGAGCCCTCGTAGAAGCGCAGCGACCCCATCTCGGCGGGCACGTCCGACAGGGCCAGCCAGACGGTCAGCATGGCCGAGCGGTCCATCGGCATCCACGGGAAGTCCTGGTGGAACTCGGTGGCGCCGTGCTCGCCCGGCTCCTTGACGAGCAGGTTGGTCACCTGCACGCGCACCGCCCGCACGCCGCGCAGCAGCCGGACGGCGGTGCGGCCCATCGCGGGGCTCATCGCCAGCGCGGCGAACGCCTCGTCACTCGCCGCGATGTCCCTGGACTGCCCGAACGCCTGGTCGACCAGGCTCTCGTGCCGCCGGGAACGCGCGTCGAGATATCCCATGGCCCGCTCACGCAGCTCGCCGACGACTTCGGGCGGAACCATCCGGGCGAGCCGCACCCACCCGTGCTCGTGGAAGAACGCCGCCTCGTCCTCGCTCGCCTGACGCACCGGGATCTCCATGCCCCCAGTCTGGCACCTAAAGCAAGCGCTTGGTAAGCCCCTGATCCGCTCCCGCCTCTCAGCGCACCTGCTCCGCCAGCCACGACGCCAGCGGCGCCACCCCGACGTCACCGCGGCGCACTCCTTCCAGGACCTCGACGGCCGTGGCAGGGTCCACCTTCGGCAGCGCGCCCCCGTTCAGGGCGAGAAAGCGCAGGGCCACCAGCCAGGCGAACGGACGGTTACGCTCGCTGAGAGCCTCGACGCGCAGGAGGCTGTGCAGAAGCGCGGCCGCCTTGCCCGCGAGCGACGGGTAGACATCGTCACCGATCACCGTGGCGGCATGCCTGGCCTGCGCCGCCACGAGCGCGCCGTAGTCGAGCACGCCCGGGTCGCCGGGCATCTCCTCGGCGAGGATCAGCATGGCGCGCACATCCATGGGGGTCACAGCCGCTCCCAGCGCTCAAGCCACTCGCCGTCCCGCTCGAGCACCTCCCCGATGAACTGGCGGGCCGCGGCGCGCTCGGCGTCGATATCGCGGCTGATCAGTGACGTGATGTAGTCCTGCACCGTTTGGCTGCGGTCAGCGGCTCGAGCCTTGATCTCCTCGAGCATCTGATCCGGCACTCGGATGTTCAACTGCTTCACCCTTTCATGCTAGCTCCTGCTAGCAACATCAAGAAGAACACGAAGTGTAGCCGCTCCACTCCGAATGGTCGCGGTTTCTGGAGAGCCGCTATGCTCCAAGCAAGCACTTGGTAGAAGCGGAGGCGGGTGTGCGGCGGTTCAGGTTCGGGGCGGTGGTGCGGCAGGCCGGGTCGGGGAAGGAGTGGGCGGAGAAGGCCAGGAGGCTGGAAGGGACCGGGTTCGACGTGCTGCTCGTGCCCGACCACCTCGTCGGCCCCAGGTTCGCGCCCGTCGCGGCGCTCACCGCGGCCGCCTGTGCCACCACCCGGTTGCGGGTGGGGACGCTCGTGTTCGCCAACGACTTCCGGCACCCGGCCGTGCTGGCCAAGGAGGCGGCCACGCTCGACCTGCTGTCCGACGGGCGGCTGGAGGTGGGCGTCGGGACCGGGTGGCTGGCCGGCGACTACGCGGGCGCCGGGCTGGCGCTGGAGCCGCCCGGGGTGCGGGTCGAGCGGCTGCGGGAGGCCCTGGCCGTGCTCAAGGGGCTCTGGGGCGAGGGGCCGTTCCATTTCGAGGGACGGCACTACCGGATCGCGGGGCTGGACCAGCGGCCGAAGCCGCTGCAACAGCCGCGGCCGCCGCTGGTGATCGGGGCGGGCGGGGCCAGGATGCTGCGGCTGGCGGCCGAGGAGGCCGACGTCGTGAACATCGGGACGCGGGTGCGGCCCGACGGCAGCGGACCCGATCCGCGCGACGCCGAACCGGAGGCGCTGCTCGGCAAGCTCACCGCCGTGCGGGAGGCGGCCGGGGAGCGGTACGCGCGGCTCGAACTCGGCACGAGCGTGCTGCAGGTGGGCGAGCGGAAGGCGGAGGAGGCGTGGAGCGCGGCCGACAGCGGCCCACTGGAGGGGACGCCGCAGGTGCTCCTCGGTACGCGGCAGGACATCGCCGACAAGCTCCGCTACTGGCGGGACGAGCATGATATTTCGTATTTCGTGGTGCATCACGAGCGGGATCTCGCCGCCTTCGAGCCCGTCGTGGAAGACCTGGCATCAAGGTGAAAACCGGCGTGCCCGATGATGGGACACATGAACGACATGCTGCTTCTCCGGCACGGTGAGACCGAATGGAGCAAGGCGGGCAGACACACCGGCCGTACCGACCTGCCTTTGACGGAGCACGGCGAGGAGCAGGCCAGGGCCCTGGCGCCCGTGATCAAGGAGACGTACGAGCTGGTGCTCGTCTCCCCCGCCCAGCGCGCCCGCCGCACGGCGGAGCTGGCCGGGCTGAGCGACTACGAGGTGGACGCCGACCTGTGGGAGTGGGACTACGGCGGCTACGAGGGCATCACGACGCCGCAGATCAGGGAGACCAGACCCGGATGGTACCTGTGGCGTGACGGCGTGATCCCGGGCGACGCCGAGCATCCCGGCGAGAGCGCGGCGCAGGTGGGCGCGCGGGCCGACCGGGTGATCGAGCGGGCCATGGCGGTGGAGGGCCGGGTGGCGCTGGTGGCGCACGGGCACTTCCTGCGCGTGCTGGCCGCCCGCTGGCTGCGCCTGGCGCCCGAGGACGGCAGGCTGCTGAAGCTGGACACGGGCACCTACTCGCGGCTCGGGTTCGAGCACGCCGAGCCGGTGCTGCTCAACTGGAACGCCCCCGTGTGCTAGCGACTCAGACCTTCGTGCGCAGGGCCGACTCGTGCAGGGCCCGGCTCACCAGCCAGCCCCGTAACGAGCCCAGGCTGGGGTCGTAGGACAGCGGCTGCTCCCAGAGCGCGCTGAACACGTGCTGGGTGACCTCCTCCGCGTACGCCTGGCTGCCGGTGACCTTGACGGCGACGCCGTACACGTACGGGCCGTGCTGGTCGTAGGCGTCGGCCAGCGCGTCGAGGTCGCCGGCCGTGAGGCGGGCGCACAGGTCCATGTCGCTCATCAGTCGCATCCCAGCGTCGCGGCGGCACGGACGAGGTCGCGGGCGAGCGCGGGGTCGCCCTCGGCGGCGTACGGGAAGCAGCCGGGCAGCCACCGGTTGGCCAGCAGCCGGCAGAAGTCGACGGCGTCGGCCGAGAGGAGCACGCCGACGTGGTCGGAGGCCGGTGAGAGCGGGATCGTCCAGGTGCCGCCGCCGGGGCCGGTCAGCACGATGGTGACGGAGACGTCGCGGCGCGGCCCTTTCGCGTTCATGGCGCGCGGCAGCAGCGCCAGGCCGAACTCGGCGATCATGCGCACGTGCTCGGGCCGGGGCGCGGCTCTGGAGCGGTCGGTGGCGGCCCTGATGTCGTCGGCGTGCGTCCACGTCTCGAACGTGCGCTGCACCAGGGCCTGGCGCAGCGGCGCGCGAACGGGGACGGGGCTCGGGCCGGCCAGCGTCACCTCCACGTCGAGCAGCACCGCGCTGCCGGCGGAGACGCGTTGCAGCAGGGATCCGGCCTGCTCGCGCCAGCGCCGGTGGACCGGCGCGGCGGGCGCGGCCACCTCCGTGCGGGGCACGCCCATGAACGCGGCCACGGTGGCGTCGTTGGCGGCCAGATGCTCGACCAGGCCCCTGACCGTGCCGTGCCTGGCGATGGGAGCCTCCCAGTCGGGCGGGCTCAGCTCGCTCAGCAGGTCGTCCATGAGCGCGACCTGCTCGGCGTAGGGGGCGGCGACGGTGGCGACGGGCGTGACGGCCGGGCTGCGGCGCCGCCGCGCCATGGACAGCACGGCCTCGCGCAGCGGCGCGGGCGGCCTGACGGCCGTCTCCGGCTCGTCGAGCAGCGCGATGGCGGCACTGCAGTCGGGGCACGAGGAGACGTGGTCGTCTGGGCTCTGCCCGTTGTAGAGGTAGGAGTCCGTCATGGCCACCTCCGCAGCCGACGCTAACCCGGCGGGCTCCCTGGCGCCAGGCGGCAGCCGGGGAAGGGTGCCAGAAGCGTCTCACGCCAGCGGCCCTCAAGGTAGTCGCGGGCGCGTTTTCCCCAGTCGAGCAGCCGGAGGTCGGGCTCGACCTCGTCGTCGAGGCCGAGCGCCGCGTCGCGGGCGCGCTGGGTGGCGAGGTGGTCGTCGAGGGAGACGGCCCAGACGGTGACCGCCTCGGTGTCGCAGAAGAGCACTTCGTACAGGCCGACGAGGGTGTGGCCGTGCTCGGCGAGCAGCGGGGCCCGTTCGGTGCGTACGGCGTGCAGGTAGTCGAGGGCGGCGCCGGGGCGGACGCGGGCGTTCTCGAACAGGTAGAGCTCGGCGGCGGGCGCCTGCCCGAGCGGCGGGCAGCCGGGTGCGGCGCCGAGCGGCCGGGAGTACGCCGAGAAGCGCAGGTCGTCGATGTCGGACAGGAACAGCCGCTCGTCCACGCCCTGGTAGATCTCCATCATCTGGCGCCAGCCGCCGTCCCAGCCGCCATGGCAGTCCCACAGGGTGACGGCCTTGAACTGGGGGTGCCCGGTGATGCCGACGGCGTAGAAGGCGCCGACGAGGTCGATCTCGCGCGAGCGGATGGACATGCCGGAGGTGAGCTGCGGGGCGGCGCGCTCCTCGTCCTCGCGTTTGTAGCGGGTCAGCCAGGTGAGGTACTCCAGCGGGCGCCTGGAGTTCATGGGCCGGAAGTCGACCTCCTCGATCAGGTGGATCGCGCGCCGCACCACGCCTCCTCCGCCCCGAAAAGCGTCACCAAGCGATTGCTTGGGACAAGAGGATAGGCGATCAGGCCAGCGCTTGGGAAGGCTGCGGCCCCCGCCCCGTCAGCCATTCCAGGACCCGGCGGTGCCCGGACGCGGCGTCCTCGAAGTGACCCCAGTGCCAGTAACGCGGCTGGTCCCTGATGCCGGTCACCCAGGTGCGGTAGGAGACGGAGGCGCCCGTGGTCGCGGGCGCCACGCCGTATGTGCGGATCACGACCTTGCCGCCCGGCGCGAACAGCACGTCGTCGGCGATCGGATACAGAGTCATCTGGTCGAGCATGACCCGATCCTGGCCAAGGGACGAGGCCGGGCGGTTACGCCACCGGCGCGCCCTCGTTACGCGAGGCGCGCCGGTGTGAACATGCTGTTACACGAGGAGGCCGTCGAACTCTCCGTCCTTCACCCCGAGCACCAGGGCCCGGATCTCGTCGCGGGTATAGATGAGGGCAGGGCCGTCGGGGAAGCGCGAGTTGCGCACCGCGATGCCCCCGTCGGGGAGCGCGGCGAGCTCGACGCAGTTGCCCTGCGAGTTGCTGTAGCGGCTCTTGCGCCAGGCGACCTGGGTGAGGTCAGCCGCCGGCATGCCGTTGTAGGTCTGGTTCATCTACATCTTTCTGAGAAGACCGCCGATGAGCTCGACGGTGCCCCCTGGCGTGGTGCTCTCCACGCACAACTGCTCCATGGCCGTGAGGTACGGATCGATGTCCTCACGTTTGTCCAGGTACAGGGCACCCCAGAGCTGCTCGACGTAGACAACGTCCGACAGATCGGACTCGGGAAACCGCAAGATGCTGAACGCGCCCCCTTCAGCGGCGTGCTTGCCGAATCTGAAGGGCATCACCTGGATGGTGATGTTGGGAAGGGCAGCGACTTCCAGCAGATGCTGGAGCTGCTCGGACATGACCTCCCGCCCGCCGATGGTCCGCTTGAGCGCCGCCTCGTCGATGACGGCCCACAGCCGGGGTCCGTCTTTCTGGGTGAAGCGCTCCTGGCGCTGCATGCGCATGTGCACGCGCCGTTCGATTCTCTCGGGACTCGCATCGGGGTTGCCAAGCTGGAAGACCGAACGCGCATACGAGGCCGTCTGCAGCAGGCCGGGCACGAACTGCACCTCGTAGGTGCGGATCACGCTGGCGGCCTCCTCCAGGCCGATGTACGTGGTGAACCACGACGGCAGCTCGGCCGAGTACTTGTGCCACCACCCGGGGGTGTTGGCCTCGCGAACCATCTCCAACAGGGCACGGCGTTCGGCATCGTCGACGACGCCGTACAAGGTGAGCAGGTCTTCCACGTCACGTGTCTTGAAGCCCACGCGGCCGAGCTCCATGCGGCTGATCTTGGACTCGGACGCCCGGATGTGGAATCCGGCCTGTGCCCGGTCCAGCCCGCTGGCCTCGCGGAGACGCCTGAGACTCGCCCCCAGCATGATGCGCCGAACGGTTGAACCGGTCCCGGGCGGATCAATCGACACGTGCTGCTCCTTGGTCGTTTCCTTGCAACACGGCGGGACCGCACCGTTCTCGGCGGCGCCCACCGCACGTAGCGAACTGCACCCGCGATTGCCCCTTTTGTACGGGCGACCGCAGGGTAGCGGAGTATGCACCTACAGTCTGTCACTTCACGGCCGAAAGATCATGGGCCGCGGACAAGATCCCCTTTCCCCCATATTGACCATTTGAGGGCAACCGTAGCGCGTGCACGAGTTGTCTGCACGTGCATTCGCTCTTGCACCTGCACGAGAGTTTGAAGCAGAATGATCACGTGCAACCCACCACGGCACACGGCCAGTGGACCACGTTCGATTGGTGGCCCCCTGTCGGCTGGTGGCCGGAGGCCGCCCGCGATCTGCTGGTCCCCGGCCCGTCCATGAGTGCCACGTTCGTGCTCCCGCCCACCGCCGCCTCGGTCCATTCCGCCCGCAGCTTCACCGTGGGCGCGCTGACCGGCTGGGGTCTCGGCGAGCTGGCCGACAACATGGAGCTGGTGGTCTCCGAGCTCGCCACCAACGCGCTGCGGCACGGCCTGTGCCTCGACGACCCGTGCCGCCAGCGCTCGGTCCACATGTCCCTCGTCCGCCGGGGGCCGCTGGTGACCAGCGCCTTCACCGATCCCGGCTCCTCGGTGCCGGTGCTGCGATACCCTGGCCCCCTTGACACCGGCGGCCTCGGACTCCACATCGTCGAATCGCTCAGCCTCCGCTGGGGCTGGTCCGCACTCGCGCCTCACGGAAAGATCGTCTGGGCAGTCCTCTCCTGACCGGGGGTGATCTGCATTACCGTGGATGGTCATGGCTCACGGTGAGTCCCGCGCGCGACCCCATGAGAGTGCTGACAGATGGAAGATCACCTGCTCGGCTGGCTGCGAACACTGGACGAGGACAGGCTCGGCCGCATCCTGGCCAACAGGCCTGACGCCATCGCCGCGCCCTGGCCCAGGCGGCTCGACACCCTGGCCCAGCGGCTCGGCAACGCCGTCGCCGTGATCGAGACCCTGCGCCGCCTGCCGTTGCCCTGCCTCCAGGTGGCCGAGACCGCCCTGGCCATGACCCGCCCCACCCCCGAGTCGCTGGCGCGCTTCCTGAGCAGCCCGCCCGAGGAGGTGGCGCCCTGGCTGGAGCACCTCTACGACCACGCCCTGGCGTGGCCCGACGACGAAGGCGTCATCCGGCTCGCCGAAGGCGTCTCCCGCTGGTGGACCGCTCCGCTCAGCCTCGGCGAGCCCCTCAGCCACTACCTCAACGCCTGGTCGATCAGCAACGACGCGCTGCACACGCTCGCCCGCAACCTCGGCCTGCCCGTGCAGGGCAACAAGCGCCGCATGATCGCCCGCGTCATCGAGGCGCTCAGCGACACCGACCGCGTCAGGGCGCTGATGCGCCACGCCCCCGAGGGCACCGTGCCGCTGCTCGACCGCTTCGCCTGGGACGGCCCCGCCCTCGCCGTCGACGGCGCCAGGTTCGTCAGCCCGGGCACGCCCGAGCGGTGGTGCGCCGACCACGGCCTGCTCTTCCGGCCGAGCTGGCACAAGGCCGAGATCCCCCGCGAGGTGGCGATCTGCCTGCGCGGCTCCGGCTACCACCCGGCCTTCCTGCCCGACGCGCCCGAGGTGGCCACCATCCCGGTCGACCCCGAGGAGGTCGACCACCTGATGACGCTGGCCGCGCCGCACGTGGTCGAGCGCTGCGCGGCCCTGCTCGACAACGCCTCCAAGACGCCGCTGCCGCTGCTGAAGACCGGCGGCGTGGGCGTGCGTGAGATCCGCAGGGTGGCCAAGGAGACCGGCTGCGACGAGGACGAGACGCGCCTGCTGCTCGAAGTGTGCGCGGTGGCCCGGCTGCTGGCGTGGGACGAGCCGTCCGGCGGCATGATCCCCACCGAGCGCTTCGACCGGTGGCGCCTCGACGAGGGCTCGGCCCGGCTGCGGGTGCTGCTGGCCGCGTGGTGGCGGATGGAGCGGTCCTCGCTGCGCAAGACCGACGGCAAGTACGGCACCCTGCTCGGCGACGACCCGGCCGGCCCCGTGCTCGCCCAGGTGCGCCGGGCCGTGCTGGCGGTGCTCGCCCACCTGCCCGCGGGCACGGCCTTCGCCGACCGCGACAGCCTGATCAGCAGCGTCCACTGGCACGCCCCGCTGATCGACCGCGACCTGCTGCGCGAGTGCGCGCCCGCCGTGCTCGACGAGGCCAGGCTGCTCGGCCTGCTGGCCAACAACACGCTGACCGACCTCGGCCGCGCCCTCGCGGGCCTGACGGCCGGGCCCGGAGACGAGAACGACGACGCCGTCCCCATGGTCGAGCACGACCCGATGCTGGCCGAGGCGGCCACGAGGGCGCTGGCCAGTGTGCGCAGGAGCGCGTTGTTCGGGCCCGACCTGACCGCGGTCGTCACGGGCCCGCCGTCGGCGGAGCTGGCGGCGCTGCTCGACCGCTGCGCCGACCGCGAGTCACGGGGCGCCGCCTCCGTGTGGCGCTTCACCACGCCGAGCGTGCGGCGCGCGCTCGACCAGGGCTACGACGCCGACGAGCTGCTCGACGAGCTGGCCGGGGTGGGCACCATCCCGCAGCCGCTCGAATACCTGGTCCGCGACACCGCCCGCCGGCACGGCGAGGTGACGGTGTCCACGGTCGGGTGCGTGGTGCAGGCCACCGACACGGGGCTGCTGGCCGAGATCGCCGCCAACCGGCGGCTGATCCGGCTGGGCCTGCGGCTGCTGGCGCCCACCGTGCTGGTCAGCGCGGCGCCCGCCGACCGCACGCTGGCGGCGCTGCGCGAGGCCGGCTACTCCCCCGTCCCCGTCTCCGACACCGGCGAGATCACCATCCACCGGGTCAGGGCCGAGGAGAGCGCCCCCGGCAAGCTCATCCTGCTGCCCGGCGGCCAGGTGGCGGAGCTGTCGGAGTTCCCCGGCCTGGCCGAGTACGGCGCGCTGCCCCACATGCTGGCCGAGCCGCCGCCCGACCCGTACGAGCACGCCCGCCGCCTCGTCGCCGCCGGCCGCGCCGACGACGAGAAGAACGGCCGCACCTGGGCGATCATCGGCAGGATGGCGACCAGGCTGCCGACGGCGCAGCAGTCGCTGCTCGGGTTCGTGGTCGACCGGGGCGTGCGCGCCGGCATCACGCTGGCCGACGGGCTGACCGCGACGATCAGCCACGGCGAGCTCAAGGGCGGCGCGCTCGACGCCTGGTGCGAGGAGGCCGGCGACTACCTCGAATTCCCCCTCGCCGAGATCGTCGAGGTGCGCGGGGCTTACTGAAGCGGCTTCGCCTTCTTCAGGTTCGCCACCAGCTCCTCCAGGAACGTCGCGTACCCCTGGTAGCTGAAGGGAGCCTCGGCCGACCACGGGTAGAGCTGGCCCGCCTTGACCGCGGGGAGCTTGGCGAACGTCGGCTTCTTCATCATCTCCTCGGGCTTGAGCGCCTGCGTACGCGTGTCGTAGAGGATCACGTCGGCGTCGTACTCGTCGGCGTTCTCCCAGCTCAGCGTCTGGAAGAAGCCGCCCTCGTCCACCTTGGCCGGGGTGACGACGTTCAGCCCCGCGTTGACCATGTGCACGATGTCGGGGTACTCGGGCGGGTTGACCACCCAGAACGCGTCGGCGCCGCCGGACACGAGCAGGACCTTGAGGTTCTTGAACTGGCCGAGCTCCTTGGTGGCCGCCTCCATGCGGGCCTTGGCCTCGGGCACGCCCTCCATGCCGGCGCCGAGCGACTTGGCGAGCTCCTCGTACCTGCCGATGACCTCGGTGGCGCTCTTGCCGGTGAGCATGATGCCGGCGGTCGGGGCGACCTGCTCGATGGTGTCCTTGGACTTCTCGGGCACGTACCAGAGGGTGCCGTTGATGTACATGCTGCTGACGAGCAGGTCGGGCTGCAACGCGATGTACTGCTCGACGTTGAACTCGTCCCACACGTTGCCCAGGCCCGTGACCTTGGTGATGTCGACGTTGCCGGCCTGCGGGTCCTTGCTGCCGTCCTTCAGCTTGTGCGGGCCGAACACGCCGATCGGGCGCACGCCGAAGTCCCACAGGGCGGCCGCGGCGCCCACCTGGGCGACGATCCTGGTGGGGACCTTGGGCTGCTCAAGCTTCTTGCCGCGGTCGTCGGTGAACGTCCACGCCCGGGCGGGGGCGGCGGACGAGGCCGCGGCCCCGGGGCTCGCCTGCGTGGCCGTCCCGCCGTCACCGCATGCCGCGAGTGTCAGGGCCGTCGCGAGTCCTGCCGCGCCCGCCAGGAAGCCCCTGCGAGCCAGTACCGGTCCCGACATGTACATCTCCAATGGTTAGGCTTGCCTTCTTGTACGGGCATTAGATTAGCCTTGCCTAAGTTTGACTCGCTACGAGAGGGGGTCGGGTGCGCCCGGCTGAGATAACGGTCACGGCCGGAGCGGAACAGCGGGACGGCGGGCCCGACGACGGGCGCAAGGCCAAGGGGCGGCCCTCGGTGCTCGTCGCCGGGCTGATCGTCACGGCCGGCGTGCTGGCGCTGGTCGCCATGGCGAGCGTGGCGCTGGGCGCCCGCTCCGTGTCGTTCTCCACCGTGATCGACGCGTTCGTGGCGCCGGACGGCTCCAGCGACCACACCGTCATCCGCGAGCTGCGCGTCCCGCGCACGCTGCTCGGCCTCGGCGTCGGCGCCACGCTCGGGCTGGCCGGCGCGCTCATGCAGAGCCTGACCCGCAACCCGCTGGCCGACCCCGGGCTGCTCGGCATCGACCAGGGCGCCGCGCTCGGCGTCACGCTCGCGCTCGGCCTGTTCGGGCTCACCGACCCCGTCGTCTACGTGTGGTTCGCCTTCGGCGGCGCGGCGCTGGCCTCCGTCGTCGTCTACGCGCTGGCCTCCGCCGGCCGCTCCGGCTCCAGCCCCGTCCGCCTGGCCCTGGCCGGAGTCGCGTTCGGCATGGTCTGTACGGCCATCGCCTCCGCCATCCTGCGCATGGACCCCCAGACCTTCGACCGCATGCGGTTCTGGCTGACCGGCTCGCTGGCCGGGCAGACGGCCGACACGCTGGTCCGGCTCGCCCCGTTCATGATCGCCGGGCTCGTGCTCGGGCTGCTCCTCGCCAGGCCGCTCAACATGCTCGCCCTCGGCGACGACGCCGGCAAGGCGCTCGGCGTGGCCGTGAACAGGACCAGGATCCTCACCGGCGTCGCCGTCACCCTGCTGTGCGGCGCCGCCACCGCCGCGGCCGGGCCGCTGGTGTTCGTCGGGCTCATCGTGCCGCACGCCGTGCGCGCCCTGGTCGGGCCCGACCAGCGGTGGGTGCTGCCGTACTCGGCGCTGGCCGCGCCCGTGCTGCTGCTGGGCGCCGACGTGATCGGCCGGCTCATCGCCCGGCCGGGAGAGGTGCAGGTCGGCATCGTGTGGGCGGTCCTCGGCGCGCCGATCTTCATCATCCTCGCCCGGCGGAAGAGGGTGGCGGCGCTGTGAACGTCCGCGTCGGCCCCTGGTCCGTACGGCTCGCGCCGCGCGCCCTGCTCGTCAGCGTCGTCCTCGTCGCGGCCGGCTTCGCCGTCACCGTCGCCGCCCTGTCCACGGGCGAGTTCACCGTGCCCGTCCCCGACATCATCTCCGCGATCTTCGGGCAGGGCACGCCCGTCGCCGAGCTCATCGTCGGCAAGCTGCGCGCCCCCCGCGTGGTGACCGGGCTGCTCGTCGGGGCCGCGTTCGGCCTGAGCGGGGCCATCTTCCAGAGCCTGACCCGCAACCCCCTCGGCAGCCCCGACTTCATCGGCTTCACCGCCGGCGCCTCCACCGGCGGCATCCTCGCCGTCGTCGCGGGCGGCTCCGCCATGACGATCGCCGGCGGCGCCCTGGCCGGCTGCGTCGTGACCGCCGTCCTCGTGTACGCGCTCGCCTACCGGGGCGGCGTCCAGGGCTACCGGCTGGTGCTGGTCGGCATCGGCGCGAACGCGCTGCTGCTGGCGGTCAACTCCTACCTTCTCACCAGGGCCAACATCAACGACGCCGCCAACGCCGGCGCCTGGCTCACCGGCAGCCTCAGCGGGCGCGGCTGGGACCACGCCGTCCCCGTGGCGCTGGCGCTGCTCGTGCTGCTGCCGCTGTGCGCGTTCATCGCCCGGCCCATGCGGATGATGGAGATGGGCGACGACGCCGCCAAGGCCATGGGCATCAAGGTCGAAGCCGTCCGCGCCGTCGCCGTCACCGCCGGCGTGCTGCTCGCCGGCGTCGCCACCGCCGCCGCCGGGCCCGTCGTCTTCGTCGCGCTGGCCGCGCCGCAGCTCGCCCGCCGGCTGACCCGCTCCCCCGGCGTGACCCTCGCCTCCTCCGCCCTCATGGGCGCCGTGCTGCTCACCGCCGCCGACCTGGCCGCCCAGCGCGTGCTCGCCCCCACCCAGCTGCCCGTCGGTGTGCTGACCGCCGCCATCGGCGGCACGTACCTCGTCCTGCTCCTGCGAAAGGATCGCCGCTGATGGACTGCCGTCTCTCCGGCACCGGCCTCACCCTCGCCTACGACCAGCGCGTCGTGGCCACGGGCCTGAACGTGACGATCCCCGACGAGTCCTTCACCGTGATCATCGGCCCGAACGCCTGCGGCAAGTCCACCCTCCTGCGGGCGCTGGCCAGGATGCTCAAGCCCAAGACCGGCGCCGTGCACCTCGACGGCGAGGTCATCACCTCGCTGCCGTCGAAGGAAGTGGCGCGGCGGCTGGGCCTGCTCCCCCAGAGCTCCATCGTCCCCGACGGGATCACCGTGGCCGACCTCGTCGCCCGCGGCCGCTACCCGCACCAGAAGCTCATGCGGCAGTGGTCGAAGGCCGACGAGGCCGCCGTGTCGGAGGCCATGCGCGCCACCGACGTCGCCGAGCTCGCCGACCGGATCGTGGACGAGCTGTCGGGCGGGCAGCGGCAGCGGGTGTGGCTGGCCATGGCGCTGGCCCAGGAGACGCCCATCCTGCTGCTCGACGAGCCCACCACGTTCCTGGACATCTCCCACCAGATCGAGGTGCTGGATCTGTGCGCGGACCTGCACGAGCAGGGGCGGACGATGGTGGCGGTGCTGCACGACCTGAACCAGGCCTGCCGGTACGCGACGCATCTGATCGTGATGCGCGGCGGGACCATCGTGGCCGAAGGGGATCCCACCGAGATCGTCACGCCGGAGCTGGTGCGGGAGGTGTTCGAGCTGCGCTGCGAGATCATCCAGGACCCGCAGTCGGGCACGCCCCTCATCGTCCCCGAGGCCCGGCGCCGCGTCCCCGCCTCGTCCTGACGCCCCCTCCCGCCGTACTTCGGCGGGGTCCTTCTGGGGAGGAGGGAGGGCGAGGCACGCGTCGCCTTCGCCCCCTCGGGCGCCATCGCGCATCGCTCCATCCCGCGCCTCGCGCCGCCCGCACCCCGCGCCTCCGCAGCGGTGGGATCGGGCCGTGCGCCGCGCCTTCGCGCGCCCCCGGAGCCGGGCCACGCTCCACCCCACGCCGCGCGCCGCGCTGGACCCCGGGGCCGGGCCGTGCGTGCGGGGGGTCAGGTGAGGGTGGTGGCGAGGGTGGTGAGGGCGGTGAGCGTGCGGTCGCGGCCGTATTCCGTCTGGAGGACGTCCGCCAGCTCCGCCTGCATCGCCGCCAGCAGCGTGTGCGCCAGGACGTCGGCGTCGCCGCCCCTGGACTGGGCGAGCAGGATCGCCACGTGCCGGTGCCAGAACCAGTAGGACCCGATACGGTAGCGGGCGCCCGGGCTGGCCGTCTCCGACATGCGGACCAGGTCGAGGTGGGCGAACAGGAAGTCGAGGTAGGCGCGGACGAAGGCGACCAGCCGCTCGCGGGCGGGCGCGCCGGGCCCGAGCGGCGGCGGCCCGGACAGGATGCGCTGCTGGAGGTCGCGCTCGCGTGCGTCGAGCAGCGCGACCGCCAGCCCCGCCTTGTCACCGAAGCGCCGGAACAGCGTGCCCTTGCCGACGCCGGCCTCGGCCGCGACGGCGTCCATGGACACCGCGTCCACGCCTTTCTCGGCGAACAGCCGCGCCGCCGCGGCCAGCACTTTCTCCCGGTTGCGTGCCGCGTCCGCCCGCTCCTGGACGGGCCGGCTCATGAGCAGCTCCAGCGATGTCTCCCGCACCATCCGGACTTTAGTCCAAATCATCGGCGCTGGAACGCGCCAAAGGACGTGGAAGGAAATCCATCCGCGGGCGACCCTCTGCCGAATGCTCACAACGGCTTCACAGGGGGAGACCACATGGACCACGCCGTCGTCATCGGGGCGAGCATCGCGGGCCTGCTGTCCGCCGCGGCGCTGCACCGCAGGTTCGCGCAGGTCACGGTGCTCGATCGGGACGCGCTCCCGGCGGTGGACGCCCATCGCAGGGGCGCCGGGCAGAGCCGGCACGCGCACGGCCTGCTCGCCAGGGGCAGCGAGACCATGGACGAGCTGCTGCCCGGCCTCTCGGCCGAGCTCGTCGCGCAGGGCGCGATCAGGGGCGACCTTCAGGACCGGGCCCGCCACGTCCATGCGGGCCGCCGCCTGGCGCGGGGCCACAGCGGGCTGACGGGGCTGCTGGTCAGCCGGCCGCTGCTCGAAGGCCAGGTGCGGCGCAGGGTGAGCGCCTTACCGGGGGTGCGGGTGCTGGCCGAGCGGACGGTCACGGGCCTGCTGACGCGGGCGGGCAGCGTCACGGGGGTGCGGCTGGCGAGCGGGGAGGCGATCCCGGCCGACCTGGTCGTGGACGCCTCGGGCCGCGGCTCGCGCACGCCGTTCTGGCTGGGCGAGCTGGGCTGCCGGCCGCCGCGCGAGGAGCGGGTGGCGATCGACCTGAGGTACGCGACGCGCGAGTTCCGCCGCCGCGACGACCATCTCGCCGGTGACCTGGTCGCCGTCGTCGCGCCCACGCCCGAGGTGCCGCGGGCGGGGGTGGCGCTGGCGCTGGAGGACGAGCGCTGGGTGGTGACGCTGGCCGCCTACGGCGAGGACCCGCCGTTCGCCCCGGCCGACTTCGCCGCCTACGCCGCCACCCTCACCGCACCGGACCTGCACCATCTGATCACGGCCGCGGAGCCGCTCGGGGAGCCGCGGGCGTACCACACGCCGGCCGCCATCAGGCGCCGCTACGAGCGGCTGACCTCCTTCCCCGGCGGCCTGCTGGTCACCGGGGACGCGGTCTGCGCGTTCAACCCGCTGTACGGCCAGGGCATGACGGTCGCGGCCATGGAGGCCAGGGCGCTGCTCGACCCCGACCTGGGCGCGGCGGCGTTCTTCCGCCGGATCGCGGCCGTCGTGGACACCCCGTGGGAGCTCACGGTCGGCGCCGACCTGCGCATGCCCGTCGGTGACGGGCGGATGCCGGCGAAGGCCCGGCTGATCGGCGCCTACCTCGACCGCTACCACGCGGCCGCCGCGCACGACGCGGAGCTGACGCGCCGCTTCCTGCGGGTGACGAACCTCTACGACCCGCCGCAGTCGCTGATGAGCCCTCCGGCGCTGCTCAGAGTGCTGCGCAGCGGCGCACAGCGAGCAGTGCCAGTGCCCGCGTGACGTCGAGCAGCTCCTTCAGCTCGACCTGCTCCCTGGGGGCGTGCGCGAACCGCACGTCCCCGGGGCCGTAGTGCAGCGTCGGGATGCCGCCCGCCGCGTAGAGCCGCAGGTCGCTCCCGTACGGCGCCGCCGTCTGGGCGGGCCGGGCCCCGGTCGTGTCCTCGACGGCCCGGCCGACCTGGTCGAGCAGCTCGTGCCCGGCCGGCAGCCGGCCGCTGGCGAACTGCCCGCCCGGCCAGGTCACGACCGGCGGGTTCGCGCGCAGCCACGGGTCGGCGACGTCCGCGACCGCCTCCTCGAACGCCGCCCGCGCCGCCGCCGGGTCCTCGTCCAGCCGCACGCCGAGCCGCCCCTCGGCGACCAGCAGGTCGGGCACGGTGCTGGCCCAGTCGCCGGCGTGCACGGTGCCGATCTCGATCGGGTACGGCATCGCGTTGCCCGCGAACAGCTCGGGCACGTCCCGGTTGCGCTCGGCCTCCAGCCGCCTGATCGCCTGGAACACGGGCCAGAACGCCTCGATCGCGTTGACGCCCTCGTAGCGGGTGGCGCCGTGCGCGGCCCGCCCGGCGATCTCCAGCCGGAACGTCAGCGCGCCCGCGTTCGCGGTGATGATCGCGCCGCTGGTCGGCTCGCTGATCACCGCGGCCTCGGCCGTGTGCCCCCGGTCCAGGGTGGCGAACGCCCCCAGCCCGCCGTCCTCCTCGCTGATCACGCAGTGCACGGCCAGCGGCCTGGCCAGCTCGATCCCGGCCTGCTTGATCGCGTGGGCCACGGCCAGGTTGGCGACCAGGCCGGCCTTCATGTCGCAGGCGCCCCTGCCGTGCAGGGTGCCGCCGGTGATGCGGGCGGCGAACGGGTCGCTGCCCTCCCACTTGGCCAGGTCGCCGGTCGGCACGACGTCCACGTGGCCCTGCAGCGCCAGCGCGGGCGGGCCCTCGCCACCCGGGGTGACGGCCACGACGCCGTACCCCTCCCCCCTCGGCGCCTCGGTGCCGGGGAAGCCGGGGCGGGCGGTCAGGTCGCCGAGGTCGAGCTTCCAGACGTCCACGTCCATGCCGGCCTCGGTGAGCAGGCGGGCCATGCGGTGCTGCAGGTCGGACTCGGCGTCGGTGCCGGTCACGCTGGGGACCCTGACGGTCTCGGCCAGCAGGTTCACGGTCCAGGTCTCGTCGATGGCGTTCAGGACCCGGGCTTCTGCGTCGTGCATGGTGCACACCTTCTCATGAACCCGGATGGCGCTTTGTGGCGATACAGGCCGTGCGGACATGGACGAGCTGGATCATGGTGGTGCCCTTCGCCCTGTGGGCGGCGGTGCGGTTGAGCGGATTCGAACCGGACTGGCCGTGGGTGCCGGCGGTGGCGTACACGCCGTACGCGGTGTGCGCGGCGGTGCTCGGCCTGGCCGTGGCCTGCGTGCTGCGGCGGTGGGCGGCGGGCACGGTCGCGCTCGTGTCGGTGCTGGCACTGGTGCCGGCCGTGCTGCCGCGCGCGCTCGCCGACGGCAACCCCGACGCGGAGGGGCCGGTGCTGCGGGTGCTGGCGGCCAACCTGATGGTCGGCCAGGCGGACACGGCGGAGCTGGTCGCCCTGGTCGAGCGGCTGGAGCCGGACGTGCTGGCCCTGCAGGAGCTCACCCCGGACGCCATGCGGCGGCTGGAGGAGGCGGGGCTGCGCCGCACCCTCCGGTACGCGGTCACCCGCCCGCTGACGGGGGTGGGCGGCTCCGCCGTGTACGCGCGGCATCCGCTCAAGGACGGCGGCTTCATCAAGCTCGGCGCGTTCGGGCAGGCCAGAGCCTGGCTGACGCACTCGGACGGGGACCGTGTCGAGGTCGTCTCCGTGCACCCGTGCGCTCCCAAGCGGGCCGGGCGGCAGCCGTGCTGGCGGGCCGGGCTGGAGGCGCTGCCCAGGGGTGGCGGGGCGGCGCCGCGCGTGCTGGCGGGCGACTTCAACGCCACGCTCGACCACCTGCCGGTGCGCGACCTGCTGGCGTCGGGGTACCGGGACGCGGCCGACGTGATGGGGCGGGGGTTCGTGGCGACGTGGCCGCAGTTCGGGTCGTGGCTGTACTCCCCCGGGGTGACCATCGACCACGTGCTGGCGGACTCGCGGATGGCGGTGCGCGACTTCCAGGTGCTGACGCTGCACGGCACCGATCACCGGCCGGTGTTCGCCGAGCTCAGGCTGCCGTAACCGGCCCCATGGCGGTGGCACCGGCGGCGGGGCGGCCGGTGTGGGCATCCTGGGGGAGCGCGCGTCCGCCTGCTCGTAAACTTGAGCCTGTGGTAGAGCCCAAGTTCGAGATTCAGATGCTGCACGACCGGGTCATGATCAGGTTGGAGCAGGAGGCCGAGGAGCGGCGCAGCGGCTCCGGGATCGTCATCCCCGCGACGGTCAAGATGGCCAACCGCCTGGCCTGGGGCGAGGTGTGCGGCGTCGGCACGAACGTGCGCTCGGTCAAGGTGGGCGACAAGGTGCTGTTCAACCCCGAAGACCAGTTCGAGGTGGAGGTGCACGCCAAGGTCTACCTGGTGATGCGCGAGCGCGACCTGCACGCCGTCGCCACCCAGGAGACCGACCACGGCACCGGCCTCTACCTGTGACCGCCTCTACCTGTGACCGCCTCTACCTGTGACCGCCTCTACCTGTGACCGTGGACGAATGACAGCCACAGGTCGGCGGCCCACGTCCGGGCGGGCACGCCGGCCAGCACGCGCGTGAGCCTGCCGCCGAGGTCGAGCACCGACAGGCGGTAGGCGCCGCGGTGCGGCACGACGGCGATGAGGTGGCCGTCGTCCCACCAGCCGAGCACCGCCGCCGGCCGCGCCGCCACCCGCGCGGCGATCCGGCCCGTGGCCGGGTCCACCAGGCACAGGTGCTCCGCGAAGCGCGACGGGCACCAGGTGAGCAGCCGCTTGCCGGAGGGCGAGAACGGGTCCTCGGGGCCCGTCGGCAGCCCCGCGCCCGCGTACGTGCGCAGCACCGCCCCGTCGGAGGCCCGGTGCACGCGCAGGCCGGCGCCGTGCCGGGTGACGAGGTCGCCGCCCGGGCTCCACCAGAAGCCCGCCCCCGCGCTCAGCCCGGAGATCCGCACCGTGCGGGCGGTTCTGGAGACGACGTCCACGACCGTGAAACCGAGCACCCGCCACGTGCCGCTGACCTTCCGCTCGACCGTGAGCGCCACGCGCCTGCCGTCACGCGCCCACGAGGCGTAGGAGGCGGTCATCGGCTGCTTCACCGTGCGGATGGTGGCGGACCTGCCGGTGGTGCGGTCGGTGACGACGAGATGGTCATAGCCCGAGCGGTAGGCGCGGGGCACGCCGGCCGTCCAGCGGCCGTCCGGCGAGATCGACACCTCCGACAACGTCTTCTCCCAGGTGAAGGCGTTGCCGGTGGCGGACCTGAGATAGGCGCGCTTGGTGCCGAGGCCGTAGGCGGCCAGGCGTACCGGATCGCCCGCCTGCTCGCGGTAGGTCACCCCGCCGGTGCCGGGCAGGACCACCTCCGCCCGCGCGGCGGGAGCTGCCGTGACAGGGACCGAGAAGAGCAGGGACAGCGCGACGGCGAGATGAGCGATCACGCCTCGCACACTAGGCAGCCGGACGGGCGATTCCCCGCCCCGATAACGACCGGGTCTGGATGTGCGGTGCTAGACGAAGCGCTGCGCGATCTCGATGACGTCGATGCCCAGCGTGAGCAGGCCGAAGTAGACGATCACCGCGGCGGCGGCCACCGTGACGAGGAGCACGAGGATGCGCACGATCCAGCCCTGCCGCTTGTACCACTCGGTCCAGGCGTGCAGCGTCTGCTTGCCGAACTCCAGCACCTTGTGCGCCCAGTGGAACTCCGTGGCCAGCACCGCCAGCCCGGCGAACACCACGAGCCAGCCCGGCCCGGGGAACGGCACCATGATGAGCCCGCCCACGACCATGATGGCGCCGATCACGCCGACGACGATCTTCAGGGTGAGCGCGCCCGTACGGGTGGAGCGCACGCCGTCGAGCCAGCCCTTGAAGCCGGAGCGGCGTCCGGGCATGCTCGAGTGCTCGGCGGCCTCGTCCTTGATCACGTCGGCTTCGCCGGTGTCGGAGTTACGAATCGCCACAAGTCCCCCCGGCAGTCGGTGTGCGTCCCAGGATACGACCCTGCCCGGCATGGCCACTTGCAGACGACTAGCAAACCACCAAACCCCATGACCGGTAAAATTTCCCGCCTGAGCAGCCTTTATCCGGCAAACATCGGTTAATGTGCGTTATGCCCGAGGTTCTGCTCCGTACCGTCACCGGCCCTGTACGCGTGGCCGCCATCGACGGCACCGTCCTCCCCCATGAGCACCTGCGTACCGACATGCGCTGGGCGGTCGGCATCGACTCCGACCCGCACCGCTGGCTCGACGAGGAGATGACGGTCAGCGCGGAGCTGCGCGAGCTGCGCCAGTCCGAGCAGCTCGGGCTCGTGGTCGAGCTGACCTGCATGGGCATGGGCCGCGACGCCGCCGCGCTCGCGCGCATCGCCGCCGGCAGCCGGGTGCCGGTCATCGCCTCGACCGGCCTGTTCGCCGAGCCGTTCACGAACGTCGGCGACGAGGACGTGGACAGCCTCACCGCCCGCCTCATGGAGGAGATCGTCAGCGGCGTGGACGGGACCGGCGTCTTCCCGGGCGTCATCGGCGAGGTCGGCTCCTGGGGCCCCGAGCCGACGGCCCGCGAGGAGCGCTGCCTGGTCGCCGCCGCCCGCGCCTCCCTCCGCTCGCGCCTGCCCGTCGCCACCCACGGCAGGAACGGCCTGGCCCTCCTGGAGATCCTGCTCGGCCAGAACCTGCCCGGCTCCCGCATCGCCGTCGGCTACGCGGGCACCGACCTGGGCGCGGCCAGGAAGATCGCCGAGTCGGGCGCGTACGTCAGCCTCGGCGCGCTCGGCCTGGGCGCCGACCAGGCCGCCAGGCTCGCGCTCGGCCTCATCGAGGACGGCCACGCCGGCCGCCTGCTGCTCAGCACCGGCCTCAGCCGGGTGGCGCAGGTGCGCCGCTACGACGGGCCCGGGTACGCGCACCTGTTCCACGCCCTGCTGCCGCGCCTGCGCGAGGCGGGCACCAGCGAGGACGTGATCCGCCTGATCACCCACGACAACCCGCTGCGCTGGCTGACCGACGGGTTCGCCGCCTGACCCTGACTTGACCTCAACCAACGTCAAGGTTGCAGACTGGGCGGCATGATCTTCACAGCAGCGGAACTCGACTACCTCGCCGGCCAGCGGCTCGGCCGCCTCGCCACCGTCGGCCCCGACGGGCAGGTGCAGAACAACCCGGTCGGCTTCTTCGTCCAGGACGGCACCATCGTCATCGGCGGGCACGCCCTCGGCATCTCCAAGAAGTTCAAGAACATCCAGCGCGGCAGCACGATCGCCTTCGTCGTGGACGACCTCGCCTCCGTCGACCCCTGGGTGGCGCGGGGCATCGAGATCCGCGGCACGGCGGTCGCGCTGACCGACGTCGAGCCGCCCGTGCCGTTCTTCTCCCGGGAGGTCATCCGCCTCTCCCCCACCAAGATCATCTCGTGGGGGCTGGACGGGTCCCGATCGAGCCGGAAGGTGTGAAAGCTCGCTAGGATCGGGGCTACACGAGCCTGAACGGGTGGGGGGATGGCGACCGACGACACGCGGAGCACCGGGCGTCTGCGCAGGCCGCTCGCCGCACTGTCGCGCCTGAGCCGGCTGGGCGACGTGCCCGTCGTCGTCATGCTGGCGTGGGCCGGATGGCTGGCGGTCCCGTGGTCGTTCAGCGGCCTCGCCCAGGCCCGCGCGGCCGCCGCCGCGGCGGCCGCCGACGCCGAGACCCCCCAGCTCCAGACCCCGGCCACCGACCAGCCACCGGTCCTGCCGCCCGTCGCCACCCAGTCGCAGGGCCTTCCACCGGACGACGGCCTTCTGCCCGCGACCGGCCGGCCCGCGTCGGTGGCATGGGGCATCCCCGCCGCCCGCGTCGCCCCGTTCACCACCGTCCGCCCCTGGCACCCGGCCCCCGACACGGAGTCCGTGCTGGCGCGGGAGCGGGCCAGGATCGCCGGTGAGGTGCACGACGCGGCCGGTCACGGGCTGGCCGCCATCGCCATGCAGGCCGGCCTCGCGCTCGTCACCCTCGACGACGACCCCGAGCAGGCGCGGGCGTCCTTGCTCGCGATCAAGGAGACCAGCACGACGGCGCTCGCCCACCTGCGGGCGGCGCTCGACGGCATCGACCCGCCCGCCGGCGACCTGGCCGCGCTCATCGACGGCGTCCGGGCGGCGGGCCTGCCCGTGGACGTCGAGCCCCCGGCTCTCACCGTGCCCCCGCACCTCCACGGCCCCGTCTACCGGGTGGTGCGGGAGTCCCTGACGAACGTGCTGCGGCACGCGGGCCCGACCCGGGCACTCGTGCGCGTCACGGAGGCCCCGGGCGAGCTCGTGCTGGAGGTCACCGACCGAGGCATCGGCCCCACGGGCGCGGACGCCGGCGCGGGCGAGGGTCGTGGGGTGGCCGGGATGCGGGCCAGGGTCACCGAGGCGGGCGGCCGGTTCACGGCGGGTCCGCGCGAGGGCGGCGGGTTCCGCGTGGAGGCCAGGTTCCCGCAGGTCTCGGCATGAGCAGCGACACGGCCCAGGGCGCGAACGACGGCACGGCGCGGGGCATGAGCGGCGACACAGTGCGGGGCATGAGCGGCGACACGGTGCGGGGCATGAGCGGCGACGTGGCGCCGGGCATGAGCGGTGATGCGGCGCCGGGCGTGATCAGGGTCGCGGTGGCCGATGATCAGGCCGTGGTGCGGATGGGACTACGGGCGTTGCTGGAGCGGGAGCCCGGCATGGAGTGCGTGGGCGAGGCAGGTGACGGGCAGGCGGCGCTGGCGTTGATCCGGCGCACCCGCCCCGACGTCCTGCTGCTCGACATCCGCATGCCCGGCCTGGACGGCCTGGCCACCCTGCGCGCCATCGCCGGCGACCCGGAGCTGCGCGGCACCCGGATCGTGGTGGTGACGACGTTCGCCGTGGACGAGTACGTCTTCACCGCCCTCCAGGCCGGCGCGAGCGGGTTCCTGCTCAAGGACAGCGCCCCCGACGAGCTGGTCAACGCCGTCCGGGTGGTGGCCGCCGGTGAGGCGTTGCTGTCGCCGGCCATCACCAGGAAGGTCATCGGCCTGTTCGGCAGGCAGGGCGACGCCCGCCCGGTGGAGGGCATCGAGACGCTGACGCCGCGCGAGCGGGAGCTGGTGGCGTGGGTGGCCACGGGCCGGTCGAACGAGGAGATCGCCAGGGAGCTGACGATCAGCCCCGACACCGTGCGCACGCACGTGAGCCGCGCGATGGTGAAGCTGCGGGCGAGGGACCGGGCGCAGCTCGTGGTGTTCGCGATGCGCGCCGGCCTCGCCCTCCCCGGCTGAGCACCCGCCCCCGCTGAGCACGCACCGCCGCTGAACGCACGCCCCCGCCGTGCACGCACCGCCACCGCCGCTGAACACCCGTCCCGGCTGCGCGCGTCACTTCTTCAGGAAGCCTTCGTAGTTGCGTTGCTGGAGCTGGGCCTCGATCTGCTTCACGGTGTCGAGCCCCACCCCCACCATGATCAGGATGCTGGTCCCGCCGAACGGGAAGTTCTGCTGCGTCCCCGGGTCCCGCAGGATCGCGAAGGCGACGAGCGGCAGCAGCGCCAGCACCGCGAGGTACAGCGCTCCGGGTGCGGTGAGCCGGCTGAGCACGTACGCGAGGTAGGCCGCCGTGGGCCGGCCGGGCCGGATGCCGGGGACGAAGCCGCCGTACTTGCGGATGCCGTCGGCCACCTCCTCGGGGTTGAAGGTGATGGACACGTAGAAGTAGGCGAACCCGGCGATGAGCAGCACGTACGCCGTCATGTAGAGCGGGTGCGTCCCGGAGGTGAGGTTGAGCTCGACCCACGCCCGCGCTCCGGGCCCGAGGAGGGGGGCGGCCAGCGTGGGCAGGTAGAGCAGGGACGAGGTGAAGATGACGGGCACGATGCCGGCCTGGTTGACCTTCATGGGGATGTAGGTGTTCTGGCCGAACGTGCGGTTGCCGATGAGCCGCTTGGTGTACGACACCGGCACCCGCCGCTGCGCCTGCTCGACGAACACGACGGCGGCCACGAGGAACAGCCCGGCCACGATCATGACGACGAAGCTCACGGGGCTGAGCACGAAGATCTTCGACAGGTACGCCGGGAACACGGCGACGACCTGGGTGAAGATGAGCAGCGACATGCCGTTGCCGACGCCGCGCTCGGTGATCAGCTCGCCGAGCCACATGACGGCGCAGGCCCCGGCGACCATGGTGAGCACGATGACGGTGACGGCGAGCAGCCCGTCGTCGCGCAGCAGCGGCTGGGTGCAGCCGGGCAGGAGGCGGCCGGTGCGGGCGAGGGTGACGACCGTGCCGGCGTTCAGGACGGCGAGGCCGACGGTGGCGTACCGGGTGTACTGGGTGATCTTCGCCTGGCCGTTCTGTCCCTCCTTCCTGAGCGCGTCCAGCCTGGGGATGACGACGGCGAGGAGCTGCATGACGATGCTCGCCGTGATGTACGGCATGACGCCCAGCGCGAACACGGACAGCTGGAGCATGGCGCCGCCGCTGAGCATCTGCACCATGTCGAACAGGCCGCCGCCGGCGGAGCCGATGCACCGGCGCACCACCACGATGTCCACGCCGGGGGCGGGCAGGAGCTGTCCCAGCCGGAACAGCACGACGATCCCCAGGGTGAACAGCACCTTCCCGCGCAGCTCTGGCGTCCGGAAGACTCGGGTCAAGACGGTCAGCATGGGCACCGAGTCTGCTCGCGGGCGGGGGCGCGGTCGTCCGCCGAGGCGAGGCACCGGCGTACGCAGATCCGCGTATACGGTGATCGGGTGAGCACGCTCTGGGTGATCAGCGGGCCGCCGGGGGCGGGCAAGTCGACGGTGGCGGCCGAGCTGCTGGCCCGCCTGTCCCCGGTGCCCGCGCTGCTCGACAAGGACACCGTGTACGGCGATTTCGTGGCCGAGGTGCTGCGGGCCCATGGCCGCCCCGACGGCGAGCGCGAGGGCCCCTGGTACGACGAGCACATCAAGCGGCACGAGTACGCCGGGCTGACGAGGATCGCCCGGCAGATCAGGGAGCACGGCTGCCCGGTCATGCTGGACGGGCCGTTCACCACGCAGGTGCACGACGCGGCCGCGTGGGCGCGGTGGGTGGCGGAGCTGGGCGGGGCGCCGGTGCGGCTGCTGTGGGTGCGCTCCGACGGGCCGACGCTGCGCGCGCGGCTGACGGCCAGGGGTTTCGGGCGGGACGCGGGCAAGCTGGCGGCGTTCGACGCCTATCTGCGGGCGATCCGGGTGGACGAGCCGCCGGTCGTACCGCATCTGGAGATCGACAATCGGCGGGGCGCGCCGGCGGTCGGGGCGCAGCTCACGGCGGCGGGTATACCGCCGCGAACACGGCGGGCAGCCGGGGAACGAGCCGGGTGAAGCGGCCCTCCTCGTAGGTGGCGCCGGGCTCGTTGGCGAGCTGCTGGGAGACGGGCCCGGCGATGAGGCTGGCGGCCAGGGCCAGGCCCTCCTCGCTGGCGGCGTCGGGGTGCAGCTCGCCGCGCCGGACGGCGTCCCTGATGAGGGTGGCGAAGTGCTCGTGGATGGCCAGCGCGGGCGCGTACGACTCGGGCGAAGGGGTGAATCCGGGCACCGGCCGCCAGAACAGGAGCTGCGCCAGCACCTGGTTGTCCATGATCCACCGGGCGCCGGCCTCCAGCGAGGCCCCCATCCCGCGCAGGCCAGGCTCACCGGGGGCGCGCACGGCGGCGAGGTAACCCTCCTGTCCCAGCTTGAACAGCGCGTCGTAGACCGCGTGCCGCGACGGGAAGTACTTGTAGAGCGAGGGCGGCCGCACCCCCAGGCGCCGGGCGACGGTCGCCAGGCTCAGCCCCGCCACCCCTTCCTCCGCCATGACGTCGAGCGCGATGTCGAGGATCTCGGCCTGCGTCTCGGCCCTGCGGCGGGCTCTGCGGTCGGAAATGTCAGCCATGCCCGATAGCTTAGGCTAATAGTAGTAGCTCTAGCTATGGGGGTGAGTCTGCGTGTCGCGTGACATCGAGCTGATCGGGCTGCGGCAGAACAATCTCAAGAACGTCTCGTTGCGCCTGCCCAAGGAGCGGCTGACGGTGTTCACGGGCGTGTCAGGCTCCGGGAAGTCGTCCGTCGTGTTCGGGACGATCGCGGTGGAGTCGCAAAGGCAGCTGGGCGAGACGTTCAGCGCGTTCGTCAGGCACCGGCTGCCCAAGCACGAGCGGCCGAGAGCCGAGCGCATGGCGAACCTGACGGCGGCCGTCGTCGTCGACCAGAAGCCGGTCGGCGGCGGCGCCCGCTCGACCGTGGGCACGATGACCGAGGTGCAGGCGCTGCTGCGGGTGCTGTTCTCGCGGCGCGGCACGCCGTCGGCGGGGCTGGCCAGCGCCTACAGCTTCAACGACCCGCAGGGCATGTGCCCCGGCTGCGACGGGCTGGGCCGGACGGTCGAGGTCGACCTGGACAAGCTGATCGACCCCGATCTGTCGCTCAACCAGGGCGCCCTGGCCCTGCACCCGATCGGCTCGGCGCCGTGGCAGATCTACGCCGAGTCGGGGTTGTTCGACCCCGACAAGCCGCTGCGCGACTTCACCGGCGAGGAGCGGGAGCTGCTGCTGCGCGGGAGCGGGTTCAAGGTCAAGCGGGGCAGGTACATGAACACGTACGAGGGCGTGGTGCTCCGCTTCAACCGGCTCTACCTGCGGCGGGCGCGCGAGCACGTGGACGAGGAGGCCCGCCCGTACGTGCGCGAGCGCACCTGCGCCACCTGCGGCGGCGCGCGGCTCAACGCGGCCGCGCTGGCATCGAGGATCGACGGCCGCAACCTCGCCGACTACGCCGCGATGGAGGTCACCGACCTCATCGAGGTGCTCGAACGCCTCGACGACCCGGTGGCGGAGGCGGCCGTGGAGTCGCTGCGCAGGATCGAGGCCATCGGGCTCGGCTACCTCAGCCTCGGCCGCGAGACGCCGACCCTGTCGGGCGGGGAGGCGCAGCGCCTCAAGACCGTGCGCAACCTGGGCAGCAGCCTGACCGGCATGACCTACATCTTCGACGAGCCGAGCGTCGGGCTGCACCCGCGCGACGTGCACCGGCTGGGCGACCTGCTGCTGGAGCTGCGCGACAAGGGCAACACGGTGCTGGTCGTCGAGCACAGCCGCGACCTGATCGAGCTGGCCGACCACGTCGTGGACCTGGGGCCGGGCGCCGGCACCGAGGGTGGGCGGGTCGTCTACGAGGGCACGGTGGCGGGGCTCGCCGCCGGCGGCACGCTGACCGGCCGCATGCTGCGCCGGGTGACCCCGCTCAAGGAACGCGTGCGCGAGCCGACCGGCCGGCTCACGATCGCGGGCGCGAACGCCCACAACCTCAGGAACGTCACCGTCGACGTGCCGCTCGGCGTGCTGACGGCCGTCACCGGCGTCGCCGGGTCGGGCAAGAGCACGCTGATGCGGCAGGAGCTCATGGCGCGGCATCCGGAGACGGTCCTCATCGACCAGTCGGCCATCGCCGCCTCCCCGCGCTCCACGCCCGCCACGTTCCTGAACGCGATGGACCCGCTGCGCAGGCTGTTCGCCGAGGCGCACGGGGTGGCGCCGGGCATGTTCAGCTTCAACTCGGCCGGGGCGTGCCCGGTGTGCAAGGGGCGCGGCGAGATCAGGACGGACCTGGCGTTCATGGACCCGGTGACGCGGGTGTGCGAGGCGTGCGGCGGCAGCAGGTACAGCGGCGAGGCGCTGTCGTACCGGGTGGCCGGGCGGACGATCGCGGACGTGCTGGCGATGACGGCGGTCGAGGCGGCGGCGGTGTTCGAGCTGCCGGGCGTGGCCCGGCTGAGCGAGGTGGGGCTCGGCTACCTGACGCTGGGGCAGCCGCTGAGCACGCTGTCGGGCGGGGAGCGGCAGCGGTTGAAGCTGGCGCACCGGCTGCGCGAGCGGGGGCGGGTGTACGTCTTCGACGAGCCGACGACCGGGCTGCACATGGCGGACGTGGACACGTTGCTGGCGCTGCTCGACCGGCTCGTGGACGACGGCAACACGGTGATCGTCATCGAGCACGACCTCGACGTGGTCAAGCGGGCCGACTGGGTGATCGACCTGGGGCCGGAGGCGGGGCAGCACGGGGGCAGGGTGGTGTTCGAGGGGACGCCGGCCGCGCTGGCCCACGCCTCCACCCATACGGCGAAATATCTCGCTAAGGCTCTAGATAGTCGTCGTCCCGGACGTCCATGATCGCCATGTGCCCCGGCAGGTGGCCGATCGCGAAGTCGATGCCGCTGGCCAGCACCGCCGCCTGCGGCGTCACCCCGCACGCCCAGAACACCGGCACCTCCCCCGCCCGCACCTCCACCGGATCGCCGTAGTCGGGCCGGGCGAGGTCGTCCACCCCGATCGCGGCCGGATCGCCGATGTGCACCGGCGCCCCGTGCACCAGCGGGTACCGGCCGCTCACCTCGATCGCGGTGCGCACCAGCTCGCCCGGGATCGGCCGCATCGACACCACCAGCGGCCCCGACAGGCTGCCGGTCGAGCGGCAGGGCACGCTCGTGACGTACATCGGCACGTTCGTGCCCGACTCCAGGTGCCGCACCGGCACCCCGGCGTTCAGCAGCGCCCGCTCGAAGGTGAAGCTGCACCCGATCAGGAACGGCACCAGGTCCTCGCGCCACTCCTCCACCACGTCGTCGAGGTCGGCGACCGCCTCGCCGCCCCGGTAGAGCCGGTAGCCGGGCAGGTCGGTCCGCAGGTCACCCCCGAACAGCTCGGTGGACCACGCCCCCGGCTCCCCGATGTCGAGCACCGGGCACGCCTGGGGGTTTCTGTGGGCGAACAGCAGCAGCTCGTACCGCAGCCGCTTGGGCACGGCGATGAGGTTGGCCTGCGTCCAGCCCTGGCACCAGCCCGCGGTGGGCACCCGCTCACCGGTGCGGAAGCGCTCCCGCGCCTGCGCGGGGCTCAGGTCGGCGACGTCCACGCCTTCGAGCGTAGGAGCGCGGCCTGCGCAGGTCCACCGTCGCGGCCCGCTCGTCACACGGGTTTGACCGGCTCCTTGGCGCGCTCGTCGTACGCCTGCCTGGCCGCGATCACCTCGTCGGCGTGCTCGCCCGCCCACTCGCCGATCGAGCGCAGCACGCCGACGACGCTGCGCCCCAGCTCGTTGAGCTCGTAGTCGACCCGCGGCGGGATCGTCGGGTAGACGGTGCGCACGATCAGCCCGTCGCGCTCCAAGGCGCGCAGGGTCTGCGACAACATCTTCTGCGTGATGCCGTCGAGCATCCTGCGCAGCTCGTTGAAGCGCCGCGGCCCGTCGAGCAGCGCGCCCAGCACCAGGCCCGTCCACTTGTTGGTGAAGATGTCGAGCACCGTGCGCGGCTTGCACGCCTGGAGGAACGCGTCGGCGCCGCCGTACTGGCGTAGGTCGGGAAACGTGGTATCCATCAGGTACCTGAATACCGCAGAAGTGCCTTCTTCACAACGGATACCGGCCTTCACCAGCATGGTCGGTGTGACAGAGAAGATGCGCGCGATCGTCTACCGTTCGTTCGGCGAGCCAGAGGTGCTGGAGCTCGCCGACATTCCGCGGCCCGCGCCGGCCCCCCATGAGGTGCTGGTACGTGTCAAGGCCGCGGGCGTCAACCCGCCCGACTGGAAGCTGCGGCGCACCCCGTACCCGCCGGACTACACCGAGCCGCCGCTCGTCCCCGGCTGGGACGTGTCGGGCGTCGTCGAGCAGGTCGGCGCCTACGTCGGCCGGTTCAAGCCCGGCGACGAGGTGTTCGGCATGGTCAACTTCCCGCTCTACGGCGGGGCCTACGCGGAGTACGTCGTGGCCAGGCCGCGGCAGTTCGCGTCCAAGCCGGCCGGGATCTCGCACGCGCAGGCCGCGGCACTGCCGATGCCGGGGCTGACGGTGTGGCAGGCGTTCGGCGACATCGCCGACGTGTCGCCGGGGCAGCGGGTGCTCGTCCACGCCGCCGCGGGCGGGGTCGGGCACCTGGCCGTGCAGGTCGCCAAGCTGCGCGGAGCGTACGTGATCGGCACGGCGCGGGCCGCCAAGCACGACTTCGTCCTGAGGCTCGGGGCCGACGAGATGATCGACTACACCGGCACGGACTTCGCCTCGGCCGTGTCCGGCGTGGACCTCGTGGTGGACATCGTCGGCAAGGACTATCCGGCCAGGTCGCTGCCGCTGATCCGGCCCGGAGGCGCGCTGATCGCGGTCGCCGGGGTGACGCCCGAGGACGTGGAGGCGTACACGAAGGCGGGGGTGCGGCAGGGCCTGCTCATCGTGGAGCCCGACCACGCGGCGCTGGCGTCGCTGGCCGCGCTGGTGGCGGACGGCTCGCTGACCGTGCACGTGGACCGCGTCTTCCCGCTGGCCGAGGCGGCCAAGGCGCACGCGTTGATGGAGAGCGGCGACTTCGTCGGCAAGCTCGTCCTGGAGATTTGACATCCGACCCCGCGTCAACCTATGTTGACCCTCATAGGCAAGTCAATCAAAGTTGACGCGGGGTGGTTTCGATGGACGCACTGTCGGTCGCCGTGGCGGCCAACCTGCCGGTCCTGCTCTGGGGAGCACCCGGCACCGGGAAGACCTCGGCCGTCCTGGCGCTCGGGCAGCGGCTCGGGCTGCCGGTGGAGGTCGTGGTCGGCTCGATCAGGGAGCCGAGCGACTTCGCCGGGCTGCCGGTGCTGCGCGACCGGGAGACCTGGTTCGCGCCGCCCCGCTGGGCGGAACGGCTGGCCGCCGCGGGGACGGGCATCCTGTTCCTGGACGAGCTCACCACGGCGCCGCCCGCCGTCCAGGCCGCCATGCTGCGGGTGGTGCTGGAGCGGGCCGTCGGGGACCTGGCGCTGCCCCCGTCCGTGCGGATCGTCGCGGCCGCCAACCCGCCCGAGCAGGCCGCCGACGGGTGGGACCTGTCGGCGCCGCTCGCCAACCGGCTCATCCACCTGGACTGGACGGTCAGCGCCGAGTCTGTGGCGGAGGGGTTCATCGGCGGCTTCCCCGCGCCGGCCGCCCCTTTGGGGCAGGTCGGCGGCGCTCTGGCCGGGCGGGCCCGGGCGCTGGTAGGGGCCTTTCTGCGGGTACGGCCGGAGCTGGTGCTCGCGGTGCCGGACGGACCGGCTCGGGCGTGGCCCAGCCCTCGGACGTGGGAACTCGCGGCCACGGCCCTGGCCTGCACCTCGGCCCTCACACCTACGCAGGGCCCCTCTCTTGACGTGATCAGCGGTCCTGTCGCCTATGAGCGGGTGGAGGTGGCGGGACCCGGGATGGAGCGGGTGCGGGCCGAGCTGGTGGTCGGCGCGGTCGGGGAGGCGGCCGGGTTCGAGCTGCTGTCCTGGCTGCGGGACCTGGACCTGCCCGACCCGGCCACCCTGCTCGCCGACCCCACCGCGCCGCTGCCCGACCGGGTGGACCGGGTGCACGCCGTGCTCGGCTCGGTGGTGGCGCACGTGGCCGCCGACGGGAGCACCGATGCGTGGCAGCGGGCGTGGACGGTGATCGGCCGCGTCGCCCGCCGCACCCCGGACGTGGCGGCCACCGCCGCCCGCTCGCTCGCCGCCCGCCGCCCGCACGGCGCCACCCTGCCGCAGGCGGTGCTGGAGCTGGCCCCCGTCCTGCGGTCCGCGGGGCTCATGCCATGACCGAACCTCACGAGCGGTCCAGGGAGCTCACGCCATGACCGAACCTCACGAGACGCCTGCCCCATTCACCGGCTCATCCACCGGCCCATCCACCGGCCCATCCACTGGCCCGGCCGCCGAGCGGGCCGTGCTGGAGCGTTTCGCGGGCGCTCGGTTGTGGGCCGCCGCCCGTGCCCCGTACCTGGCCTCGGCCCTGTTCGCCCTCACCCCGCTCCCCCACGAGGACGCCCCACCCCGTCCCGCCGCCGACGAGCACTGGAACCTGCACCTCAACCCCGCCACCACCCCCGCCACCCCCGTGCCCGAGCTGGGCTGGTGGCTGCTCCACCACGTGGGCCACCTCCTCAGGGACCACCACACCCGCGCCCACCCGTACCAGGAGCACCAGGACGAGGCCCTGCGCTGGGCCCGCGCCGCCGACGCCGAGATCAACGACGACCTGACGCGGGACGCCCCGCCGGACGCGATCTCCCCCGAAACCCTCGGCCTGCCGGACGGCCTGCTGGCCGAGCGGTACGCCGCCCTGCTCGACCTCATCGACCCGCCACCCCACCTGACCCCCTGCGCCCGCCCTCCCTTCACGGGTCCGCAGGCGATGACGGCGCTGGAGCGCGAGCTCCTGTCCAGGGCGGTGGCCGCGGAGATCGAGGCCAGGGGCACCGCTCCCGGCGGGTGGCGGCGCTGGGCCGAGCGGACGCTCCGCCCCGAGGTGGACTGGCGGGCGCGGCTGGCCCGGCTCGTCCGCAGGGGCCTGGCGCGGGCGTCCGGCCGGGTGGACTACAGCCACGCCCGCCCGTCCAGGCGGGCCGCCGCCGCGCCGTCGATCGTCCTGCCCGCCCTGGTGCGGCCCCTCCCCCGCGTCGCCGTCGTCGTGGACACGTCGGGCAGCGTCACCCGTACGGTGCTGGAGCAGGCACTCGCCGAGCTGGACGGCGTGTTGCGCGCCACCGGCCACCGGTGGCTGGAGGTGATCTGCTGCGACACCGAGGCGTACCCGGCCCAGCGGGTGCGGGCGGCGGCGCAGGTGGAGCTGGTGGGCGGCGGCGGCACGGACCTGCGGCCGGGGTTCGAGGCGGCGGCCGGGGCCGACGTGGTGATCGTCCTCACGGACGGCGACACCCCGTGGCCGGCGCGGCGCCCCCGCCCGTACGTCATCGTCTGCCTGTTCGACCCGAACATTATCCCCAGCCTTAGCGGTGACCCCAGCCGTGGCTTCGGCCCCGACCCGCGCCCCGGCTCTGGCGATCGGCACCCGGTTCCCGCGTGGGCGAGCGTGGTCCGCGTACCCCAGGAAAGGAGCGCCAGGTGACGGAGTGGGACGGCTTCACGCAGGGTGAGGTGCGGAGATGGCGAGGGGCCGGGTTCGGCCCCGAGGAGGCGGCGGCGTGGCGGGAGGCGGGCGTGACCGCCCCCGCCGACGCCCGGCTCTGGCGGACGGCCGCCGCCACGCCCCGCACGGTCGTCACCTGGCAGCGGGCCGGCATGGCCCCGCGGGACGCGGTGCGCTGGCACGAACTGGGGGGCGCCCCGCACGACGCCGCCCGCCGGCACCTGGCCGGCGAGCGGCCGCGCCGGGTCCCCTGGTGGTCGCGGCCGGCCGTCCCCGAGCCCGGCCCCGGGGTCGTGGACGCGTTGCGCCGGCTGCTGCGGGCAGGGGTGCCCGCCGACGTGGCGCGCTCGTACGCCGACGCCGGGTGGGACGGGGCCGAGGCCGGGGAATGGGCGCGGCGGCGAGTGGACCAGGGGGACGCCCGGGTGTTCAGGGCGCTGGGCTTCACGGCGGCCGAGGCGGCCAGGACCGCTCAGCCCGCGGTCGAGGTCATGGCCGCGTGGTGGGGCGCCGTACCGTTGGAGGAGGTGGCGTCGTGGTGCGCGGCCGGGCTCACGCCCGCCGAAGCGGCCCGCCAGCGCGCGTCGGGCGTCACGGCTGAACAGGCGTCCGTCCTCCGCGCCCTGTCGTCACCCGGCCCATGAGGTACGGGCGTCCAGCACTCGGCCTCGAAGGTATGCGAGCGCTCAGTATTCGACCTCGAACGTGTGCCAGCGCTCAGTATTCGACCTCGAACGTGTGCGAGCACTCAGTATTCGACCTCGAAGGTGTGCGGCCCGAGCCCGTACCCGCCGCCGAACGGCACCACGTACCCCTGCTCGACCAGCTTGCCCAGGCTCGCCCGTACCTCCTCCTCCGTCAGCCCCGAGGCCCGCACCACACCGTCGAGCCCGGCACTGCCGCCGCCCGACTCGACGGATTGGGCGGCCACCGCCTCGTACACGTGAACGTCCAGGTCGGACAGGGCCTGCACGTCGTGGCGTTCGGTCATGTCCGCTGCCTCGCTCCCTCTCTCAGCCGCGCCGGATCGACCTCCCGGTCGGGGTAGCGGCGGAGGTACTCGGCCTCCAGCTCGTTCGTCCGGGAGGTGTGGCGGTCGAGGGCGTCGTCGGACCCGTGGAAGAAAGTATCGCTCCGGGTGGTGTGCAGCTGGCGCAGCTCGCGTACGAGATCATCGTCGCTGAGCTGGGCCGGATCTATTCCCATCGTCGTCATGCGCTCCCCCTACCCCAGGAACCCCCGAACAATATCTGTCACAATTCCTGACATATAGGCATTGTTTGTAAGAGATCGTCGCCTTACCTTCCCGTTATGGACCTCGAGCTCAGGCACCTCAGGATCGTCCGCGCGGTCGCGGACGCGGGAAGTGTGAGCAAGGCCGCGTCCCTGCTCGGGCTGGCACAACCGGCCCTGACCGCACAGCTCAAGCGCATCGAAAGGGTGCTCGGCGGCGCCCTCTTCGAGCGTGACCGCCACGGCGCCAGGCCCACCCGCCTCGGCGAACTCGTGCTCGACCGGGCACGCGTCCTTCTCCCCGCAGCCAAAGAACTGCAGGACGAAGCCGTACGTTTCGCTCACACCCCCTCCCCCGGCTTCCGCATCGGCGCCACGAACGGGCCGATACTCGGGGGCCTGGTCGACCGGCTCGCCGCCGAGCGGAAGGTCAGCACGTACACGTCGTGGTCGACGCACGAGCTGAACAGCATGGTCGAGCTCGGCCGGCTCGACTACGTCCTGACCGGGGCGTGCGGCGACTCCGGCACCCCCACCGGCACCCTCATCTGGGAGACGATCAGCCTCGATCCCGTCTTCTGCCTGGTCGGAGAGGACCATCCCGTCGCCAAGGAGAAGGAGGTGGAGCTGGCCGACCTCGCCGGCGAGCAGTGGGCGGTGACACCCGGCGACGGCTGTTTCGCCGACTGCTTCGCGATGGCGTGCGCGCGGGCCGGGTTCACGCCGGGCACGATCTACGAGACCGACGTGCCGACCTGCGCCCACCTCGCCCAGGTCGGGCGGGCCGTCGTGCTCTGCCAGGCCACCCACCAGGCCGCGCAGGGGCTGGTCATGGTGCCGCTGGCCGGCGCGCCGCTGCGCTGGCGGCAGCTCCTCGGCCGCCACCCCACCGCGCCCGAGGCCGCCTGGGTGGTCGGTCAGGCCAAACAGGCCCACATGGACGCGGTACGCCGCAGCCCCGTCTACTACGACTGGCTGGTACGAAACCCGGGTTACGGCACCGCTCCATAACACGGCGATAGGGGCAAAGTGATACTCCTCCGCGCCGGGAACCGCCGTTACCGTGACGGCACCCCAGCAGCGAGGAGACACCCATGCTCCGCACCCCGGCGCTGATCGGGATCACGATCGGCGCGTTACTCGTGACGGCGACCCCGGCCGTCGCCACCGCGAAACCACCGTCAGGCGTGGTCGACGCCCTGCAACGCGACCTCGGCATCACCAAGGACCAGGCGATCGACCGCCTGGCCAACGAGGCCCGCGGCAACGCCGCCGCACCCGGCCTGAGCAAGCAGCTCGGCGACCGCTATGCCGGAATCTGGTACGAAGGCCCCGAAAGCGCCCTCGTCGTGGCCAGCACCTCCGCCGCCGACACCGCCTCCATCACCCGCGCCGGCGCCAGAGCCCGCGTGGTGCCGCGCTCGTTCGCACAGCTCACCACCGTCAAGGAGGGCCTCGACCGGACGGCGCCACCGGCCTCCGTCCACAGCTGGGCCGTCTCCCCGCAGAGCAACTCCGTCGTCGTCCTCACCAGCGACGAGCAGGCCGCCCGCGCCTGGGTCGCCACCAGCGGCGTCGCCGACCCCGCCGCCGTCACGTTCGAGCCCTCCTCCGAACGCCCGCGCCCGCTCTACGACATCCGCGGCGGGGACGCCTACTACACCTCGGACGGCTACCGCTGCTCGGTCGGCTTCGCCGCCAGACGCGGCACCCAGCTCGGCTTCACCACCGCCGGCCACTGTGGCACCACCGGCATCACCACCACCGGCTACAACCGCGTCGCCCAGGGGACGTTCCAACTGTCCTCCTTCCCCGGCAACGACTACGCCTGGGTCGCCACGAACACCAACTGGACCGCGCCCGGCGTCGTCAACACCTACACCTCCGGCACCGTCCCCGTCCGCGGCTCGGCCGTCACCCAGCCCCAGGGCTCCGTCTGCCGCTCCGGCTCCACCACCCAGTGGCACTGCGGCGTCGTCCAGGCACTCAACTCCACCGTCAACTACCCCGAAGGCACCGTGTCCGGCCTGACCCGCACCAACGTGTGCGCCGAAGGCGGCGACTCGGGCGGCTCGTTCATCTCCGGCGACCAGGCCCAGGGCATGACCTCCGGCGGCTCCGGCAACTGCACCTCCGGCGGCACCACGTACTTCCAGCCCATAGGCGAGGCCCTCTCAGCCGGCGGCCTCACCCTCGTCACCGCCGGCACCGAACCCCCGCCGACCGGCTGCCAGGGCTACGAGGAGACGTACACCGGCTCCCTCACCTCCAACCAGAGCGCCTACCAGCCGAACGGCTCCTACTACCAGGCCACCGTCTCCGGCCCCCACGCCGCCTGCCTCGACGGCCCCAACGGCACCGACTTCGACCTCTACCTCCAGAAATGGAACGGCTCCTCCTGGGCCGTCGTAGCCAGCGCCACCACCCCCAACCCCGACGAAACCCTCACCTACAACGGCACCTCCGGCTACTACCGTTACCGCGTCCACGCATACACCGGCTCCGGCTCCTACACCCTCGGCCTGAACCGCCCCTAATCCCGACCACCCCCATTACCCGCAGCACCACCGCACCCCTCGCGGCTGTGCTGCGCCTTTGGTGATCGCCTCGGGCTCCAAGAAGGCCGCCAGGCATGGAATGATGTCGGCGGAGACCCGTCTCCCGTCCAGCCGGGCACCACGGCGGGGCCCGATGCTCTAGCCTTAGCTTGCACGGGCTCGGCATGATCCTTCGGTGCCTCGCCCGCGACGCACAACTTCATCCAGGGGCGGTAGCTCAGCCGGTCAGAGCATCGGACTCATAATCCGTGGGTCGTGGGTTCAAGTCCCACCCGCCCTACTCACCAATACCGCGTTCGACCTGGGGTTTCTCGGTTTCCGCCGACCTCGGATCTCGTATTTGATCATGGTCGGTTGCTCGGTGGTTGCTCTTGTGTGCGAACCGTGTACGATGGTAGATCGTCCAAATCGCCATCGTCAGCTCAGACCCCGGTGACGACCATCAGAAGATCAAGTCAGAAGGCCTGGACGACACCGCCGGTCAGCGATGGCCTTGTGCAAAGTCAAGTCTCGTCCAAGCCGCTTCGTCGTGCTCCCCTGACGTCTCTGACCAGCAGATAAAAGATCCGCTGCTTTTCATAGCGAGCAGCCAGCGCGGCGGAGCCCGACTCCCTGGGATCCACCGCGCGCCAATGCTGGATCAGCCGGTGACCGAGTTGAGTGCGGCCAGGTAGCCGAGCCGGTAGCCGTTGGCGTTCGGGTGGAGCGGAGTGGGGTTGAGGACGGGGTGGATCCACGACTGGCTGGCGCAGACGGCGTGCCCGGCGAAGAACGACTGGGCGTCAACGAACTGGAAGCCGGACTTCGCCGCGCTCTGGTCGAGGCTCTGGTTGAGCGCTCGGCCGAACCGGTTGAGTTCCTTGCGCTGGTACTGGTTAGGGACGATCCAGGCGCTGCAGCCCGAGCTCTCCTCGAACAGGAGCGGGTAGCCGAGCACGTAGACCGTCGCAGACGGGGCAGCCTGACGAATCGCGGTATAGGTGGTCTCGACCTTGGCCGCGATGGCGGGCAGACCGGCCACGGCCTGGTTGATCGCTGTGGTGCAGGCCGTGTCGCCGGACTGCATGCAGGTCAGCACCTGCGCCCCCCAGCCGGCGTCGTTCCCGCCGATGGTGATGGTCACCACGTCGGTGTCCGCCGTCAGGCCCGAGATCTGCTCGGCCAGTACGTCGTCGGTCACCGCGCCACCACAGGTGACGTCGGTGAACGCGGTGATGCCGTGGGCCTGGGCCCACAGCGTGGGGTATCCCTGCGGGCTGCGGCCGCAGTCGAGAGTGACTCCTGGGGCGCCGAGGCCGGAGGAGAAAGAGTCTCCCATCGCCACGTACTGGGTGGTCGAGTCGTAAGCGGAAGTGGCTGCATGGGCCGGCGCGACGAACAGGCCGGCGGCGGCCAGCAGGGGAAGGGGAGCGGCGAGAAGACGAACCAGGTTCCTTCGCATGAATGGCTCCAGGGGGTGCGAGGGCGCGCGCGTTCGCATGGTGCGATCGCGGCGGCGGAGGTTAACGCGAAGTAAAGCTAGACCGACCTTTACTTGAGGTCAAGGTCCAATTTGTCGCCTTCAGCGGTCGCGCTCGACCCACCAGTTCAGGGTTGACGGCCAGGCGTGGTCGGCGATGAAGTCCTTTTCGCTGGGCCGCGAGAGGCCGAACTGGCCTGCGACGACAGGGTTATCCTGCCCGGAGGCGAGCGTCGGTCGATCGCGGTCACGTCGATTCGCCCCGTCCTCACCCTGGGTGAAGTTCGTAGACTTGCACGGTGTCCGCACGCACGCATGCCAGTCTCAGCGGTCGCCGCTTCGAGGAAGACGACCTCCTCGATGCCGCGCGAACCGTCTTCCACACCGAGGGATACGCCGCCGCACAGATCGCGGACATCGCCAGGCGAGCCGGGACGACCAAACCGACTCTCTACGCGCGGCTCGGCAACAAGGAGCAGATCTACCTGAGTGTCGTACTGCGCGAGGCCGAGGTCTTCCGGAAGTGGGTCGCCGATGCCTACGAGCGAGGTAGCCACCTGCCCCTCGCGGAACTGTCCCAAATCGGCATGGAGCCGCTCTTCCGCTTCGCGGCCGAGCGGGCCGAAGGCTTCAACCTGCTTTTCCGGGGCGAGAAGACCGGCGACATGCCGGCGACCCTGCGGCGAGAGGTCGTCAACAGCGTGACCGAGCAGCTCACCAGCCTCATCAAACGCCGCCAGGAGGCGTTCGGGTCCGGCCTCGGCTCCAAGGCCGACACTCTTGCCGCAGCCTGCGTCGGCGTCGCCCTCCAAGTCTGTGAGCACACGATCGACCACGGTGGCGACCTGAACGCTGCCCGACATCTCGCGGCCCGCTTTGTCGAGAACGCCTTTCACAACCTCGACGTCGCGTCCCCGACCCCATGACGGCCATCACCGAACCAGCTTGATCGCCTCGCACCCGCGCTGAGTGTGCACGTCCTGTTCAACGCACGAAGCCTGTCATCCGAGTCGAGACATAGGGGCCGAGGGGACCAACACTCCGACCACACGGGGAGCCTGCGGTCAGGGGCAGCATGGCTTTCCGGACCCTGGGCCGAGACATGTCTAAAAACGTTTCAACAGCCTCTTGTCGTCCGCCTCACCAGCGGTTAAGTTGCTCTTTCAGAAGAGCTGAGACGTATAAGTAACAATACGTAAACACCCGTGTGATGTGCGTCTTGACCTTGGAGCGGGCTCCCGCTGTCCAGCGGGTTGAGCATCGCCATCGAGCCGTGTCCGGCGCCGTCGTCCAGTAACTCTCTGAGGAGACTTGAGCCAAGTGGACTTGACCAGCAGCCGACCTCTGACGATCATGCGTGACCACATTCAGCGGGCGGTCGATGGCGGCGTCTGGCCTGCCGTGCAGTTCGCCGTCGCCCGGCACGGCGAAATCCAGGTGTTCGAGTCGTTCGGCGAGGCCCGTGACGGCGACCGGTTCTGCCTGTTCTCGGCCACCAAGCCGATTGTCGCCTCGCTAGTGTGGCAGCTCATCGGCGAAGGGCTGATCGGCCTGGAGACCCGAGTGGCCGAGGTGTGGCCCGAGTTCGGCGCGCACGGCAAGGACGTGGTCACCCTTGAGCACGTGCTGCTGCACACTTGTGGTTTCCCGACGGCCGCCGTCTCTCGCGATGCCATCACCTCCCGCGACAAGCGGGCCGCCGAGATGGCGAAGTGGCGGCTGGAGTGGCAGCCAGGCAGCGGGTTCTTCTACCACGGCATGTCGGCGCACTGGGTGCTGGCGGAGCTGATCCACCGGCTGACCGGCCAGGACTTCCGGCAGGCGCTGCGCGACCGGGTGCTCGACCCGCTGGGACTGGACCGGCTGGAGCTGGGCGTGCCGGTGGAGCGCCAGGGGAACCTCCAGCGGGTCACCTCGACCGGGGTCCGCTCGGTCGATGTGTTTGAGGCGCTGTTCGGGCAGCCGGTCGACGAGGCCGCCGCGGAGGCCGAGCTGGCGGATGTCCTGGCCATCGTCAACGATCCGGAGCTGCGCACCGTGGGCGTGCCGGGCGCGGGCGGGTTCTCCGACGCGGCCAGTATGGCCCTGTTCTACCAAGAACTGCTGCACAACACGGCAGGGCTGTGGCGTCCTGACGTGCTGGCGACGGCCACCGGCGAGATCCGCAACACCTTTCCCGACCCCATCCGCATGGGAGCGCCCGCCAACCGCAGCATCGGCCTCGTCATCGCCGACCCGGACGACGGCGCGGCACTGAAGATCCCATCACACGGCATCGAGGTGCCACTGCAGCCGTTTGGGTCACGGGTGTCGCGCGGCGCGTTCGGCCACGGCGGCGGAGGCGGGCAGTCCGCCTGGGCCGACCCGGCGACCGGCCTCTCGTTCTGCCTGGTCACCAGCGGGATGGACCGCGACGTGGTGGCCGACCTGCGGCGCCATCTCGCCATCGAGTCGCAGGTGCCGGAACTGGCGTAACGGCCACCTCTCCCCACCCCCCGCTCTCGTGAGGAGCCACTGCCATGACCACAGCACAACCCGTGCCGCCCCACCTCGACGAACCCGCAGTGCCCGGCACGTCGATGACCTACCTCGGTGGGCCGCCCTTGCGCCGCTACCTACTCGTCTACATCCTGGCGATGGCGGGCATCACGGCCGCCTACGGCGGTATCGGGTCCATCATCCTGCCGCTGCACATTCAGGACATCGAGTTCGCCCACTGGTTCACGGGGCCTGACGCCACCGTCAACCTGCAGCAACTCACCAACCTCAAGGCCCAGATCGACGCGGGCACCGCCACCGCGACCGCCCAGCAGCAGCATCAGCTCGGCCTGCTCGCCTCCTATGAGGCGGCGCGGGCGGGCAACCTGTCGATCGTCACCGCCGTCGGCGCCATCGCCACCATGCTCGTCCAGCCCATCGCCGGGCTACTGTCGGACCGCACCCGTTCCCGCTGGGGACGGCGCGCCCCCTACATCGCCGGCGGCGCGGTGCTCGGCGCCGCACTGCTGATCGGGGTGCGATACTCCGGCGGCATCGGCGTGATGATCGGGCTCTGGGCGTTCGCCCAGGTGGCGATCAACCTGGCGCAGGGCCCCCTGAACACGACCGTGCCCGACCGGATTCCGGAGAGCAGACTCGCCACGGTCTCCGCGCTGTCGGGGATCGGCACCTCGGGCGGGGCCCTGCTCGGCGCCGTCGCCGCCGGCAGCGTATTCGGTGCCCTGGGCCTGGACAGCTACTACCCCTTCGCCCTGGCCCTGGCTGTCACCGGGCTGCTGTTCGTGCTGGTGGCCCGCGACCGGTCCTCGCTCGCGCTTCAGGTGCCCGAGGCGAACTGGGCGGGTCTGCTGAAGTCGTTCCTGGTCCCGCTGCGTTCGGCGGACTTCCGCTGGGTCTGGGTCGCCTCGCTGACGATGGCGATCAGTTACGCCGTGTCGAACGCCTTCGGCCTCTACATGCTGCAGAGCTACATCCAGCCCGCGCTCAGCACCGCCGAGGCCACCCGGATCATCCCGGTTCTGTCCATCGTCACCCTTCCGGGCATGCTCGTCTCGATGCTGGTCACCGGCAGGTGGTCCGACCGGATCGGCCGCCGCAAGCCGTTCGTGATCGGCGCCTCGATCCTGTTCGCCGCCTCCATGGTGGTGCCGCTGCTGTGGCCGGCGCTGCCGGCCATGTTCGTCCAGACCGTCGTCGGTGGGCTGGCGATCGGCTGCTACCTGGCGGTGGACCGGGCGCTGCTGATCGACGTGCTGCCCGACCGGACCGGCGCCGCCGGCCGCGACCTCGGCCTCGGCGGCATGGGGTTCAGTCTCGGTGGGGCGGTCGGTCCTGTTCTGGCCGGTCAGGTCGTCGGCCTGACCGGCGGTTACAGCATGCTCTGGGTGATGGCGGTCGTGATCGCGCTGGTGGCGACGGTGGCGATCGTCCCGGTCAAGAAGGTCAAGTGAGAATGGAGAACCGCATGCCCGCCTTCCCCGACTCCTTCCTGTGGGGAGCCGCGACTTCGGGACACCAGGTCGAGGGCAACAACACCAGCAGCGACGTCTGGGCGATGGAACACGTCCCCGGGAGTACCTTCCACGAGCCCTCCGGCGACGCCTGCGACAGCTACCACCGCTACCCGGAGGACATCGACCTGCTGGCCGACGCGGGTCTCAACGCCTACCGCTTCAGCGTCGAGTGGTCGCGGATCGAGCCGGAGAAGGGCAGGTTCTCCCGCGCCGAACTCGACCACTACCTGCGGATGGCCGCTACCTGCCACGAACGCGGCCTCACCCCGGTCGTCACGCTCAGCCACTTCACCGTGCCTGCCTGGTTCGCCCGCGACGGTGCCTGGAACCAGCCCGAGGCGCCCGAACTGTTCGAGCGCTACTGCCGTCAGGTCATCGCCCACTTCGCCGGTGAGGTCACCTGGTGGGTCACGCTCAACGAGCCCAATGTGGGCGCGCTGCTGTCCGCGTCCGGGCTGCTCGCCTACGGCGGTTCGGCCGAAGCCGCGCGCGAAGACCCGAAGGAGACATTCGCCCGCCGCGTCGGCGGCGAGCCCAGCACCGCCACCGTCGCCCTGCCCGTCACCACCCCCGAGGGCGTCGCGAACCTCTGCGAGGCGCACCGCCGCGCCCGTACCGCCATCAGGGAACTGCAGCCGAAGGCTCGCGTGGGCTGGTCGCTCACCATCCAGGACTTCCAGGCCGGCGCGGGCGGCGAGCAGAGGGCGGCCGACATGCTGCGGCAGATCGTGGAGCCGTTCCTGGAGCTGTCGAAGGACGACGACTTCGTCGGCGTGCAGACCTACACCCGGATGGTCTTCGGTCCGGACGGCCCCCTCAAACAGCCCCGCACCGAGCGCACCTTCCAGACCGGCTGGGAGTACTACCCGCAAGCTCTCTCCAACGCCGTGCGCCTGGCGGCCAGCTTCACCGGCGTGCCCGTCCTGGTCACCGAGCACGGCATCGCCACCGCCGACGACGACCTGCGCGTCGCCTACCTCCGCGAGGCGCTCACCGGCCTGCGCGGGGCCGTCGCCGACGGCACCGCCGTGCTGGGCTACCTGCATTGGACGCTGCTGGACAACTGGGAGTGGCACGCGGGTTACGCCATGACGTTCGGCCTGGTCGCCCTGGACCGCGAAACCTTCGAACGCGCCCCGAAGCCGAGCCTGCGCTATCTGGGACGGGTGGCTGCGACCAACGGAGCCTGCCTGGACGACAACAGCTCGTCCTGAGCGGAGGCGGTCCCACTGATACGATTCAGCGCGGTGGAAGGCGGGGATCAAGGAGACGTCGATGGCCCGAGCACGGCGAGTCACGTCCATCGACGTGGCCAGAGAGGCCGGAGTCTCGCAGGCCACCGTCAGTTACGTGCTCAACAACGTCTCGCACCAGAAGATCGCCGAGGAGACCCGGCAGCGGGTCTTCGCGGCCGTGCGGAAGCTGGGTTACACCCCCTCGGCCGCGGCCCGTACCCTGCGGCTGGGCCGCAGCGACATCGTGCTGCTGCTCATCGCGAACATCCCGCTGGGCTCCACCGCCATCGAGCTGATCGAGCACCTCACCGCTGACCTAGAACGGCACGGCCTCAGCGTCATCACCCGCATCGAGAGCGGCCGCACCGTAGCCTCGCTGTGGAAGGATCTGGCGCCGGCCGCCGTGGTCTCTTTCGCTCCCCTCGCCAGGCAGCATCGCGCCGACATGCGCGCGGCGGGCACCTACGTGGTCAACGTCTGGGGTGACAGTGACGGCGAGCCGAACGTGATGGCCCAAGGGCAGATCCGCGTCGGACGGATGCAGATCGATCACCTGGTGTCGCGGGGGCATGCCCGGGTAGGCTACGCCGCTCCCGCCGACGCCCGGGTGCGCGCCTTCTTCGAGCCCCGCCTGGAGGGCGTCCGGCAGGGCTGCGCCGAGCACGGCCTGACACCGCCGTCGGTGCGAGAGGTCGCGCTGGACATGGACGCCGCGACCGCCGCGGCGCGCGCCTGGCGGGACGAAGACGTCACCGCCGTGTGCGCCTTCAACGACGAGATCGCCATCGCCCTGCTGGCCGGCCTGCGCGCCGCCGGCCTGTCGGCCCCCGGCGACCTGGCCGTCATCGGCGTGGACGACAACCCCATGGCCCGCTTCGCAGAGCCGCCCCTGACCACGATCGACCAGCACATGGGAGCCGTCGCCGCCGAACTGGCCGACACGGTTCTCGCAGGTTTGGAGAGGCCGGACGCCCGCCGCTCCGCGCCGCCGGAGAGCACGACCTTGGTGATCCGCCGCTCTGCATGAGCCGCTGGGCCTCGAATAAAATCAGTGCCGCACAGCTCCAGCGGCCCTCTACCTTCAAGAGATATGGACATGCAGGAGCTTCTGAGCCGTACGGCGAGAAACGCTGTACGGCAACTCGTCACCGGTCTGGCGGTCGGGGCAATCCGCGAGTACTGGGAGAACGAAGGCTTCGCCGCCGTGCCCGATCTCCCTGCACTGGACACGAGCGTTCGCCGCAACACCTTCGACTCCTACGCCGCAGCGGTCGATTGGACCGATCATCGACATGTCGAACGCTGCGGGTCTTCGAAACCCTCCTGCGGCGCGTCAACCGGGAAAGCGGCGACAATCCGGCGCTATCGTTCGACGAGGTCCGCGACGCCCTCGTCCAGGACGGATACGAGCTCCGTCCGGATCTCCGCATCCGCGCCCGCCACCTCGGCCACCTACAGCTGCACCTGAAGGACCTGTCCGACCCTTCAGGCATTCAAGCCGAGCTCGAAAGAATTCGCCGATCAGTCGCCGAGCACCCGGACGACGCGATCGGTGCGGCCAAGCAGCTGATCGAGGCGACCGCCAAGATCGTTCTCAAGGAGCGCGGCGAGTCGTTGAGTGACCACGATGATCTCGCCGACCTGGTGAAGCGGTCTCAGCAATCGCTCCTGCTCCATCCGCGGCAGTCCCCGTCCTTGAGTAACCCCGACGCCGCGGGTGCCGTGAAGAGGATCCTGGGTGGGTTGTCCTCCATCGCCCTCGGTGTCACCGAACTCAGGAACCAGTACGGTTCCGGGCATGGCAGGCTGAGCGCACCTACCGGGCTCTCCCCGCGCCACGCCCGCCTGGCTGTCAACGCGGCGAGCACATGGTGCGAGGTGATGCTGGAGACGCTCGCGGACCCCTCCGCGCCATGGCGCAGTGCCTCAGCCTGACCATCCCACGATCGAGACGTAGTCGGCCTTCGCCATGCTCAGCCGGCAGGGCAGGCCTCGTAGAACGCCCGGGTCACCGCGGGGTCGGTGAAGCGGCAGCCGAACGTGGGCGAGGCGACGATGCGCGCGTTCAGGAGATCGTCCCCGGCCGGGCGCCGGTGGCCGGGCGCCTCCACCCACCGGCGAAGGTCGTTCCACGCCGTGGTCACCTCGGCAGGGGTGAAGTCGCAGTGCCCCGTGGCGCGGATCGCGCGCTGTACGAGCAGGTCGGACTGGCCGTGACGCGCGACCGCCCGCGCGTAGATCTGCCCTGTCGACAGCGGCACGACCAGATCTCCTATGTCGTTCAAGCTGAGTACAGGCACCCCTGGCTTGCCGAGGATCCGCGGCACGGCGTTCAGCGCCAGGCTGGTACGCTCCTCGACGCTGGCCGGGGCGACGCGCTCGACGATCGGGTTGATGTCGATCGGGGTGGTCGGGGTGTAGCGGGTGGTGACGTTCTGGGCGACGGACGGCCCGGTGGGCGCCAAAGCCAGCAGGAAGTTCGCGTACAACGAGGCGGCGGCGTCGGCACCTGGCCGAGTACCCCCGGATAGATGGGTGATGACCTGCCGGAACTGCCGACCGGCCTCGTTGGCGGGGTCCTGGGTTGTGAGGCCGAGTTTGGACTGAATCTGTGGCAGCGCGGTGCTCGCGTAGTTGGCCGGCGCCGGATAGGCGTCCACGCCGGACAGCGCCTGCGCCGCCAGGTTGACGTCGAGGAAGAAGTCGAACAGGCGGTTGTCGCTCAGCTGGCCGCAGAGCGACAGCCCTGCGGCGTATGAGCCCGGGTATTCCTCCAGGGAGCGGCCGAGGACGTGCCCGCCCATCGAGCCGCCTGAGAGATAGGTCCGGCCAGGCCGGTGGGGAAGCAGCCGAGCGGCGTGGCGGGCCAGAGCGCGGGTGCTGGTCACGCCGTCACCGGCGTCGTAGCCGTTCTTGGTGTAGCTGGATGCAGCCCAGGCATATCCCTGGTTGATCCATGCCTCACGCAGCCCGGAGGGCGGGGTTTCGACAGTGAGGACGGTGCCGCCGCGGAGGCCGTGCGCCCACATCGCGAGCTGCCCGTTCCAGTTCGGCGGGATCTCGATGGTGTAGGCCGCATGCTGATGCATGCCTTGCAGGACGCGGGTCGGCCGACCGCCGACCGTCAGCGGGGGCAGCGGCGGGTTGTCCACCGTGTAGCCGGGCAGCGGCTGGTCGGGGTCGGTGTCATCGGCGGTGGCCGGGGTCGTGGCCGACAGGGCGAGCGCGCAGGCAGTGGCCATCACCGCCGTGGTACGGCGCAGCCGGGGAAGGTGTCGTAACAAGGTGACTCTCCTGAGGGTCAGGGCCGGCGGAGGAGGTAGCGCTGCATCTTGCCGCTGGGGGTCTTGGGCAACGCGTCCACGAAGTGCACGCGGCGCGGGTAGGCGTGCGCGGAGTAGCCCGTACGGACGAGTTGCTGCAGCTCGGCGGCCAGTTCGGGTGTCCCGTCCACCCCGTCGGCCAGGACGGCGAACGCTTCGACGACCTCGCCGCGCAGCTCGTCGGGCCGCCCGGCCACGGCCACCTCGGCGACGGCCGGATGGGTGGCCAGCACGCTTTCGACGTCGAAGGGCGCGATCCGGTAGCCGGCCATCAGGATGAGGTCGTCGTCGCGGGAGGAGAAGAAGAAGTAGCCGTCGTCGTCCACCGTTCCGGCGTCGCCGGTCAGGTACCAGCGGCCGTCCGGGGTGAATCGGGCCGGGGTGTCGGCGTAGCCGGTGAACCACATCAGCGGGCTGGCGGTGACGTCGAGCGCCACCTGACCGTCCACGACGCCGGCGGTGAAGCCGGGCAGCGGCTTGCCCATCGATCCAGGGCGGGTGGGTTCGGAGAGGTCGGGATGCCACGCGTTCACGATCATCATGCCGTGCTCGGTCTGCCCGTAGTGGTCGCGCACCTCGACGCCGAGCGCGCCGGGAGCCCAGGCCGTGATGTCGGGCGTGAGCGGCTCGCCGGCTGAGGAGGCGCGGCGCAGGGTGAGGCCGTCCACCGCGCCGCTTTGCCGCAGGCCACGGTAGACGGTGGGTGCGGCGGCGAAGTTCGTGACGCCGAACGCCTTGAAGACGGCAAGGGTGGAGTCGGCGGTGAAACCGGCGTTCAGCAGCAGGTTGCGTCGGCCCATGGCCAGCGGTGCGAGGATGCCGTAGTACAGGCCGTAGGCCCAGCCGGGGTCGGCGGCGTTCCAGAACACGTCCTCGGCGGTGACGTCCAATCCGTAGTGCAGGTAGCAGGCGAACGAGGCCAGCGCCCCGGCCGGGACCGGCACGGCCTTCGGCGCTCCGGTGGTGCCGCTGGTGAACAGCCTGATCAGCGGGCCCTCTCCCCCGACGGCCACCGCGTCGGCCATCGGCTCGCAACCGGCGGCGATCTCGTTCAGCTCCGGCCCGGCCACCAGCACCGTGAGGTCCGGGAGAGAGGCGAGCTTGTCCTGCTGGCTCGGCTCGGTGACGGCCAGCCGGGCGCCGCTCGCCCGGACGCGCATCTCGATCGCGGGCGTGGCGAACGCGGTGAACAGGGGCACGTGGACGGCGCCCAGCCGCCAGATCGCCAACAGGGTCACCACCAGTTCCCGGCGCTTGCCCATCAGCACGGCGACACTGTCCCCGGCGGTCACGCCGGACAGCGCCAGCACAGTCGCCAGCCGTCTCGACGCGTCCGCCAGCTCCCCGTAGGTCAGGTCGCGGGCGCTGAGATCGGGTTCGACGAAGGTGAAGGCGACCGCCGACGGGTCGTGCCGGTCGCACAACAACTCCGCCGCACACGCCTCGGACGTGCCGAAAACGGCCTGCCAGGACTCGAGCCGCGCGGAAACATCTCTGTAATTCGCGGATGGCATGGGCCATACTCTGCGCCGTGACGTTCAACACGCGTACCCTCCGAAGAGGGTGCCGATGAAGCCCCAGGCCGAGCGGCTGCAGGCCACGCTGACCAGGATCCGGTCCCTGACCGGGGTTTCGCTCGCGTTCGCCGGGCCCGTCGATCGGGACGGCGTGCTCCTCGAACGTTTCGACGGCCCGGTCGTGGGCCCGTTGTCCGGGGTGAAGCTGTCCTTCGGGCACGGGCTCGGCGGGAAGGTCGCCTCGATCCAGCGGCCTGTCGTCGTCAACGACTACGTCCGCGCACCGCACATCACGCACCAGTACGACCGCATCATCAGAGCCGAAGGGCTCCGCGCGATGGTGGCGGTCCCGGTCGTGGTAGCCAAGCGGACAGTCGCCGTCGTCTACGCCGCGTTCCGCGACGCGCAGGTCATCGGCGGTCGCATCTACGACGTCGTCGCAGGCGAGACGAGAACGCTCGAGCACGATCTCGTCGTCGCGCAAGCGCTGAGAACCATCGAGCCTCCGCACGCCGGCGAGGTAGCGGTCGTCGAGGAGAACCGCCGGCTACGGGCCGCCCTGCGTGACACCTACACGCAACTGCGGCTGCTCGCCGCCAGGACCACCGATCCGGAGCTCCGCGAGGAACTGCTGCGCGAGGCCGGACGATTCACCGAGCCGGGGCCGCCCGCGCTCATGCTCACGGCCCGAGAGAACGACGTGCTCGCCCTGGTGGCGGGCGGCCTGACGAATGCGCAGATCGCCGCGGCGCTCGGCCTGACGACCTTCACGGTCAAGAGCTACATGAAGTCCCTGATGAGCAAGCTCGGCGCCGGATCCCGGCATGAGGCGGTCGTCCTGGCCCGCCGGCAGGGCCTGCTGCCCTGAGGAGCCACCTGTAAAAACGTTTCAACAATCTCTTGTCCTCTCGTTTCGGCGAGATTAGATTGCTCTCTCACAAGCACTGAGACGTATAAGTGACTCTGTGGAGCCTCCATGACACCACCCACTTCGCTGCGCGACCACATCCAGAAGGCGGTCGATGACGGCGTCTGGCCTGCGGCCCAGTTCGCCATTGCCCGGCACGGCGAGATCCTGGCATTCGAGTCGTTCGGCGATGCCCGTGACGGCGACCGGTTCTGCCTGTTCTCGGCCACCAAGCCGATTGTCGCCTCGCTGATGTGGCAGCTCATCGGCGAAGGGCTGATCGGCCTGGAGACCCGAGTGGCCGAGGTGTGGCCCGAGTTCGGCGCGCACGGCAAGGACGTGGTCACCGTTGAGCACGTGCTGCTGCACACCTGCGGCTTCCCCAACGCCGCGCTCGACGACGGCGGGATGGAGGCGTGGCGGCTGGAGTGGCAGCCGGGCAGCCGCTACGAGTACCACGCCACCTCGGCGCACTGGGTGCTGGCGGAGCTGATCCACCGGCTGACCGGCCAGGACTTCCGGCAGGCGCTGCGCGACCGGGTGCTCGCCCCGCTGGGACTGGACCGGCTCGAACTGGGCGTGCCGGTGGACCGGCAGGCGGACCTCAAGCGGGTCACCGCCACCGGGAAGCGCTCGATGGAGGTGCTGGAGGCGCTGTTCGGGCAGCCGATCGACGAGGCCGTCCTGGACGCCGACTCGGCGCGGACGCTGGCCGTCGCCAACGACCCAGAGCTGGTGACGGTGGGGGTGCCGGGCGCGGGCGCCTTCTCCGACGCGGCGAGCGTGGCCCTGTTCTACCAGGAGCTGCTGCACAACAGGGCAGGCCTGTGGCGGCCGGACGTTCTGGCCACGGCCACCGGCGAGATCCGTAACACCCTTCCGGATCCGATACGGATGGGTGCTTCCGCCAACCGCAGCATCGGCCTGATCATCGCCGGACCCGACGACGGCGCGGCGCTGAAGATCCCGTCGCTCGGCGTCGAGGTGCCGCTGCGGCCGTTCGGCGGCGCCGTGTCGCCCCGGGCGTTCGGGCACGGCGGCGCGGGCGGGCAGTCCGCCTGGGCGGACCCGGCCACCGGCCTGTCGTTCTGTCTGCTGGTCAACGGGTTCGACCGCGACCTGCTGGGCGACACCGAGCGGCACGCCGCCATCGAGTCGCGGGCGGCGCAGTGGGCATGACATCTGACCTCTCCCTCGCCGAGCAGGCATCTCTCACCTCGGGCGGCACCGCCTGGACCACCAAGGCCGTCCGCGACGTCGTACGGGAGCTGCGCCTGTCGGACGGCCCGCACGGGCTGCGGCGACCGCAGGACGGGTCGCTGCTGTCCCCCAGCGTGCCCGCCACCTGCTTCCCGCCCGCCGTCACGTCTGGATCGACGTGGGATCCCGCGCTGGTCCGCCGCATCGGCGCCGCTCTGGCACGGGAGGCCTCGGCTCTCGGCGTGGACGTCATCCTGGGCCCCGGGATCAACATCAAGCGCAGCCCGTTGTGCGGCCGCAACTTCGAGTACTTCTCCGAGGACCCGCACGTCAGCGGCGTCATGGGCGCGGCGCTGGTGGATGGCGTCCAGTCTCTTGGGATCGGCGCCTGCGTCAAGCACTTCGCCGTCAACAACCAGGAGACGGACCGGATGCGCGTCAGCGCGGACGTGGACGAGCGCACGCTGCGCGAGCTGTACCTGCCGGCCTTCGAGCGAGTGGTGCGCGAGGCCCGACCGTACACCGTGATGGCCGCCTACAACCGGATCAACGGCGTGTACGCGTGCGAGAACCGGTGGCTCCTGACACAGGTCCTACGTGAGGAGTGGGGCTTCGACGGCCTGGTGATGTCCGACTGGGGCGCCGTCAACGACCGGGCCACCTCCCTCGCCGCCGGCCTCGACCTGCAGATGCCGCCGAACGGCACCGACCGCCAGGTCACGGCGGCGGTCGAGGAGGGCCGCCTGGACCGGGAGGTCGTCACCACGGCCGCTGGACGCGTCCTGCGGCTGCAGGAGCGCGTGGACCAGGCGGAGCGCTTCGACGACTGGGACGCCGACGCCCACCACGAGCTGGCCCGCGAGGCGGCGCGGGCGGGCGCGGTCCTGCTGAAGAACGACGACGGCCTGCTGCCGCTCGACCCGATGGCGCGGCTCAAGGTGGCGGTCATCGGCGAGTTCGCCCGCACCCCGCGCTACCAGGGCCACGGCAGCTCCCGCGTGACGCCCACCCGCCTCGACACCGCCTGGGACGCGCTGCGGCAGGCGGCGGGACCGGAACTGCAGCTGACCTTCTCCCCCGGCGGGTCCACGGCTGTCGCCGACGCGGCCGAGGCCGACGTCGTGCTGCTCTTCCTCGGCCTTCCCGAGGAGTCGGAGATGGAGGGGCAGGACCGCGCCGACATCGCCCTGCCCCGCCACCAGGTGGATCTGCTGCGCGAGGTGGCCGCCGTCTGCCCCCGGGTCGCGGTCGTGCTGGCCAACGGCGGCGTGGTGTCGGTGAGCAACTGGCGGGACGACGCGCAGGCGATCCTGGAGTGCTGGCTGGGCGGGCAGGCGGGCGGGACCGCGGTGGCCGACCTGGTCTTCGGCGCGCACAGCCCGTCGGGCAAGCTGACCGAGTCGATTCCGCTCCAGCTCCAGGACGTGCCCTCCTACCTGCACTTCCCCGGCCAGGACGGCCACACCGTGCACGGCGAGGGCCGCTACGTCGGCTACCGCCACTACGACACCCTGGACGTGCCGGTGGCCTACCCGTTCGGGCACGGGCTGAGCTACACCACCTTCTCCTACGAAGGCCTGGAGGTGGAGAAGACCGGCGAGAACGCCTGGACGGTCCGCGTCACCATCACCAACACCGGCTCCCACCCCGGCGCGGAGGTCGTCCAGCTCTACGTCGCCTTCGACGAGCCGCACCCCACCCGCCCCCGGCACGAGCTGCGCGGCTTCACCAAGCTGCCTCTGCAGCCAGGTGCGTCGGCGCAGGCAGAGTTCCGGCTCACCGGCCGCGACCTGGCCTGGTACTCGACGAAACGGGGCGGCTGGCGCATCGACCCCGGCACGTTCACGGTCGAGGTGGGCGCCTCCTCCCGCGACATCCGACTGCGGGCCGAGCTGCACACCCCGGGCGACGGCATCGCCGACGAGCTGACCGGCGCGTCCTCGCTGGGCGAGTGGCTCGGCCATCCGGTCGGCGGCAAGCTGCTGCGCCAGCGGCTCACCGAGCATCCAGGCGCGGTCAAGCTCGACGACGTCGACTCCATGGTGCTGTCCGCCGTCGCCCAGATCCCGCTCGCCAAGTTCACCGGGCCCATCCTCGGGCTCACCCCGGAAGCGATCGCCGCACTCGTCGCCGCCGCGCAGGAGGAATCATGAGCTTTCACCCGCAGATCGCCGCCCGGCTGGCGCACGCGACGGGGCCCGAGGTGCTGAGCGAGCCTTTCGGCCCGTCCGAGACGTGGGATCTGAAGATCGAGGACCGTGAGATCGAGGGGCCGGGCGGCCCGCTCCGGTTGCGGATCTACCGTCCCGTGAGCGAGGCGCCCGATCGGCCGTGCCTGGTGTGGATGCACGGCGGCGCCTGGGTCGGCGGCGACCTGGACATGCCCGAAGCCCATGAGACCGGCCGGGGCGTCGCCGGACGGGCGGACGCGGTCGTCGTCTCCGTCGAATACCGGCTGTGCGACGAGAGCGTGCACTTCCCCGCCCCGGTGGACGATGTCGTCACCGCCTACCGGTGGGTGCGGGAGCACGCCGCCGAACTCGGCGTCGATCCGGCCCGGGTCGCGCTGGGCGGGGCCAGCGCCGGCGGCAACCTGGCCGCCGGAGCGTCCCTGCGGCTGCGCGACGAGGGCGAGACGCCCTGGCAGGCGCTGCTGCTGTACCCGCTGGTGCACGCCCCGCTGCCGGAGCCGTCGGACGAGCTGGCCGCCGCCCTGGCGATGCTGCCCGCCGCGTTGAGCTTCCCGTCCCATCTCATGGACCAGGTGTTCGCCATCTACCTGGACGGCGCGCCGGTCGAGACGGCCTCGCCGTACGCGTTCCCCGGCCACTCCGGCGACCTGAGCGGCTTCCCGCCCACCTACCTCGACAACGACGAGTTCGACCCGCTGCGCGGCAGCGGCGAGCGCTTCGCCGACCAGCTCCGCGCCGCCGCCGTGGAAGTCGAGCAGGTCACCTCGCCGGGCGTCGTGCACGGCCACCTCAACCTCGTCGGCCTCGACGTCGCCCACGCCACGCTCGACCGCATGGCCGCCCGGCTGCGGAGGCAAGGATGAGCGAGGTCGCGGGGAGGTTCGACCCGCTGTTCGAGCCGGTGGTGGCGGCCTTCGCCGACACGGTGACCGAGCCGGAGTCCGGCGGCGCCGCTCTGTCGGTCTGGCATCACGGCGTCGAGGTGATCAACGTGTGGCGCGGCACCGCCGACGCCCGCACCGGCCGGGCGTGGGACGAGCGGACCATGGCCGTGCTGTTCTCCGCCACGAAAGGGCTGGCGGCCCTGGTCGTCGCCGGCCTCGCCGAGCAGGGCAGGATCGACCTGGACGCGCCGGTGGCGCGGTACTGGCCGGAGTTCGGCGTCCATGGCAAGGACACGCTCACCGTCGGGGACCTGCTGGCGCACCGCGCCGGACTGATCTCACCCGACACCGATCTCGGGCTGGACGAGGTGCTGGACAGCCACCGGTTCGCGGCACGCCTGGCCGCACAGCAGCCCCGGTGGACACCCGGCGCAACCCACATGTACCACGCGATCACCTGGGGGCCGCTGGTCCGGGAGGTGGTGTGGCGAGCGACCGGTCAGGAGCTTCCCTCGCTGTTCCGCTCGCCCGATGTGACGTTGCAGGCCACGGACACCGAAGTTGCCCGGGTCGCCCACCTCACCCCCTCACCGGCGTACGAGGCGCAGGGTCGCATGCTGGAGCAGTTGCTCACCGACGAGGCGAGCAGGCGTTTCCTCACGACCGGCGGCGCCTTCCCGCTGGGTTTCGTCACCGAGGACGGCGGCTTCAACGACCCGCGTGTGCAGAAGGCCGGCCTGGTCAGTGGTAGTGGCCTCGGGACGGCGTCCGCGCTCGCGCGGGTCTGGTCCTCGGTGGTGACGCCGACCGGCGGGCGGCGACTGCTGTCCGAGCGCGGTGTCACCCTGCTCACCCGCGAGCGCAGCAGCGGGCCCGGCTTCATGGACGCGGGCAACCCAGGACCGTTCCACCGCTGGGGTGTCGGCGTGCAACTCTCGTCCGAGGCACTTCCGCTGCTGTCCGACGCGTCGTTCGGCCACGACGGGGCGGGCGGCCAGGCCGGATTCGCCGATCCCGTCCACCACGTCGGCTTCGGCTACCTCACCAACCGCATGCAGGCCACGAGCAACGTCCCGCAGGTCGTCTCCGCGCTCAGAACGGTGCTCGACGCGGCGTAACGAAAGGAAGCGTCAGCGTGCTCGACCACGCTTTCATGATCACCGTCGATGCGGAGCGCGGCACCGCTCTCCTGCTCGGCACCCGGCTCGCGCTCACCCAGCCCGCCTCGCGGGTGGTGCGGGCCGTCCTCCGGGCGACCGCCCACGGCGCGTACGAGGCGCGCATCGGCGGGCGTCCCGTGAGCGACGCCGTCCTGTCCCCCGGCTGGAGCTCCTACGAGTGGCGGCTGCAGGTGCAGGAGTACGACGTCACCCACCTGATAGCCGACGTCGTCGGCGTCGAGGTGCTGCTCGGCAACGGCTGGTGGCGCGGCGGCCTCGGCTTCGGCGGCCTGAACCTGGACTACGGCCCCTCCCTCGGCTTCATCGCCGAGCTGGAGGTGACCTACCAGGACGGCACCGCCCAGGTGCTGGTGACCGGACCGCACTGGACCGCGCGCCGCTCCTCCATCATTGAGAACAGCCTCTACGACGGGGTACGCATCGACGCCCGCCCGCCGTCCGACGAGCAGTTGACCGTCCGCACGGTCGAGTTCGACCGCTCCACGCTGGTCCCGCAGACGAAACCGGCCATCATCCGGCACGAGACGCTACGCGCGGTCCGCACCTGGTCATCCCCCAGCGGCAAAACCCTCGTCGACTTCGGGCAGAATCTCGTCGGCTGGATCCGGCTGCGCGCCTCCGGACCGGCCGGGACGGAGATCACCGTCCGGCACGCCGAGGTCCTGGAACACGGCGAGCTGGCCACCCGTCCTCTTCGCGGCGCCCGCGCCACCGACACCTTCGTGCTGTCCGGCGGCCCCGAGGACGTCTTCGAGCCCACCCTCACCTTCCACGGCTTCCGCTACGCCGAGATCACCGGCCATCCCGGCGACCTGGAAGCCGTGGTGGTGCACTCCGACATGAGCCGCACCGGCACGTTCGAGTGCTCGAACCCCCTGGTCAACCGGCTGGTGGAGAACTCCGTGTGGGGGCAGAGGGGCAACCTCCTGGACCTGCCCACCGACTGCCCGCAACGCGACGAGCGCCTCGGCTGGACCGGCGACATCGCCGTCTACGCGCCGGCCGCCTGCTACCAGTTCGACTGCGCCGACGTGCTGCACGGCTGGCTGCTCGACCTCGCTGTGGAGACCGAGCACTCCGGCTACGTCCCGTTCGTGGTGCCCAACGTGCTCAAGCACGCGCCCGTCGAGGCCCGCGCGAAGAGCGAGTTCATGCTCGGGCCGACCGCGATCTGGGGCGACGCCGCCGTCTGGGTGCCCGAGAGCCTGTGGCATGCCTACGGCGACCGCGACCGGCTGGCCGTGCACTACCCTGCCATGGTCCGGCACCTGGAGGGAGCCGAAGCCAGGCTCTCCCCGTCGGGTCTGTGGGACACCGGGTTCCAGTTCGGCGACTGGCTCGACCCGACCGCACCTCCTGACCGGCCCCAGCAGGCGAAGGCGGACCCCGGAGTCGTCGCGACGGCCTGCCTGTACCGCAGCGCCCGCTTCGCCGCCGAAGCGGCCGGCATCCTGGGCCGGAATCAGGATGCCCGCCGCTGGCGGAACCTGGCCGATCGCACCCGCGACGCCTTCGTCAAGCACTACGTGCACGACGACGGCACCGTCCACTCCGACGCTCAGACGGTCTACGCGCTGGCCATCCACTTCGGGCTGCTGGACGGCGACCTGCGCCAGGCCGCCGGGGACCGGCTCGCGGCCCTGGTGCGGGAGGACGGCCACCGGGTGGCTACCGGCTTCGCCGGCACCCCTTACGTCACCTGGGCGCTCACGAAAACCGGCCATGTCGACGACGCCTACCGGCTCCTGCTCCAGGAGCAATGCCCGTCCTGGCTCTACGCCGTCACCATGGACGCCACCACGATCTGGGAACGCTGGGACTCCCTGCTGCCCGACGGCACCGTCAACCCGGGCGAGATGACCAGCTTCAACCACTACGCCCTCGGCGCCGTCGTCGACTGGCTCTACAAGTCGGTCGCCGGCATCCGCCCCGCCGAGCCCGGCTACCGCCGGATCCTCCTGCAACCCACCCCCGGCCCAGGTCTCGACTGGGCCCACGGCGCCCTGGACACCCCCCACGGCCGCATCACCTGCGGCTGGCGCCGCCAGAACACGGGTTACGACGTCGAGATCAGCGTCCCGGAAGGCATCGAGGCGGACGTCGTCCTGCCCGACGGCACCCGGCACACGGTGACCGGCGGCACCCATGACTTCCGGAGCGCCCCATGACCACAGCCCAGCCCGTCCACCCCCACCTCGCCGAACCCTCGGTCCCGGGCACGTCGATGACCTACCTCGGCGGTCCGCCCTTCCGCCGCTACCTGCTCGTCTACATCCTCGCGATGGCGGGCATCACGGCCGTCTACGGCGGCATCGGCGCGGTCATCCTGCCCTTACAGGTCCAGGACATCGAGTTCGCCCACTACTTCACCGGCCCGGACGCCACCGCGAACCTGCAGCAGCTGACGAACCTCAAGGCACAGATCGCCGCGGGCACCGCCACCGCCACCGCGCAGCAGCAACACCAGCTGGCCCTGCTCGCCTCCTACGAGGCGGCCCGGGCGAGCAGCCTGTCCATCGTCACCGCGGTCGGCTCCATCGCCACCATGTTCGTCCAGTCCATCGCCGGGCTGCTGTCGGACCGCACCCGCTCCCGCTGGGGCCGGCGCGCCCCGTGGATCGCCGGCGGAGCCGTACTCGGCGCCGCCCTGGTGATCGGCGCCCGGTACTCGCCCGGCATCGGCCTGCTGATCGCCACCTGGGCGCTCGCCCAGCTCTCGATCAACGCCGCCCAGGGAGCGCTGGGCACCACCGTGCCGGACCGCATCCCGCACCACAAGCTCGGCACCGTCTCCGCCCTGTCCGGCATCGGCACCCTGTTCGGCGCGCTGCTCGGCTCTGTGGCCGCCGGCACCCTGTTCGGCGCGATGGGCCTGGACGCCTACTTCCCCTTCGCCCTGGCCCTGGCCGTCACGGGACTGCTGTTCGTGCTGGTCGCCCGCGACCGCTCCTCCACCGGACTTCAGCTCCCTGCGGCCAACTGGCTGGGCCTGCTCAAGTCGTACGTCATCCCGCTGCGCTCCCCGGACTTCCGCTGGGTCTGGGTCGCGTCGGTGACGATGATGTTCAGCTACGGCGCTTCCAACGCCTTCAGCCTGTACATGATGCAGAGCTACATCCAGCCCGCTCTCAGCACCGCCGAGGCCACCCGGCTCATCCCGGCCATGTCCCTGACCGTCCTGCCGGGCACCCTCATCGCGATGCTCGTCACCGGCAGGTTGTCCGACCGCATCGGCCGCCGCAAGCCCTTCGTGATCGGCGCCTCGGCGCTGTTCGCCGTCTCCATGCTGGTGCCGCTGCTGTGGCCGACGCTGGCGTCCCTGTTCATCCAGAACGTCATCGCCGGCCTGGCCGCCGGCTGCTACCTGGCCGTGGACCGGGCCCTGCTGATCGACGTGCTGCCCGACAAGCAGGCCGCGGGCCGCGACCTCGGGCTGGGCAGCATGAGCTTCAGCTTCGGCCAGGCCATCGGCCCCGTCGTCGCCGGCCAGCTCGTCGCCCTGACCGGCGGCTACGGCGTGGTCTGGGTGCTCTCACTGCTGGCCGCGATCGCGGCCGCCGCAGCCATCATGCCGGTCAAGAAGATCAGGTGAACTGACGGATTTGGTCGGGACGAAGCGGAGAGTTAACCCGAACGTCACCCAGACGAAAATCTAGCCCAAGTCAAATTTTGGTGCTACGGTCCAAGCACCAATATCTAGCAGCGGCTAGATTTTCGCTTCGTGAGTACAGGAATGCCGCGATGTCCCTGCCCGAGCCGCAGCCCGCCACCACCGCCCAGGTCGCCCTCCCCCAGCTCCCGAGCGGCAGCGACCCCCACCATGAGAAGGTTCCCAAACGGACCGTCTTCGCCATCCTGATCACGACCTTCGGCAACGCCGTAGCCACCCTGATGCCGACGCTCGTGGCCCTGCCGATCATCGTCGCGCGCGTCGCCCCCGGGAACAAGGAGTCGGCCCTGGGTATCGCCCTCGGCATCAGCGCATTCGGTGGCATGCTGCTCGCGCCGGTGTTCGGAGCCCTCAGCGACCGCACCACGTTCCGGCTCGGCATGCGCAGGCCCGGCATGATCATCGGCACCGCGATCACCATCACGGGGCTGGTGCTCCTCGGCCTCGCCGGCAGTCTCGCCATGGTGTACACCGCTGTGATGATCATGGCCCTGGGCGCGGCCATCAACGGCGCGTCCCACGCGGCGATGATCCCCGACAGTATCCCGGACCGCCTGCGCGGCCGCGTGCTCGGGTTCTCGACCGTGACAGGAGTTTCGGCCGGACTCATCGCGAGCATCGCCGGGCCGATGTTCATCGACCACCAGTTCATCATGGCCGCCGGAGCCACGCCCCTGTTCGCGCTCGCCACGTTGATCGGGGTCCTGCTCTACCGTGACCGGGTGCTCGATCCTGAGGACGTTCCCCGCCAGCCACTCGTCCGCACCATCCTGCAGGGCTACCGCTTCAATCCCCGGAGCGCGCCGGACTTCGCCTGGGTCTGGCTCGGCCGCTTCTTCGTCACCTTCGGCATCGCGTTCACCGGCTCCTTCACCATCTACTTCCTCACCGATCACTTGAAGGTGAGCCAGGCCGAACTGGCCCCGCTCATTTCGATCAACAGCGTGCTGCAACTGGGCGCGACCACCGTCGGCACAATCGTCGGCTCCGTCGTCGTCGACAGGGTCCGCAGCCGCAAGAGCCTGGTCCTCGTGTCCGCGCTGCTGCTCGCGGCGGGCGGCGTGATCGTCGCGTTCTCGACGACCATCCCGATCTTCTACGCCGGCAGCCTGCTGCTTCTCTTCGCCGTCGGCCTGTTCATCCCCACCGATGGGGTGCTGGTGATGAGCGCCCTGCCGGGCGGCGGGAAGAGCGACGTCGCCAAGTACATGTCCCTCATCGTGATCGCCGACCAGCTCCCGCGCTCGATCGGCCCCGTGATCGCTCCGGCCGTCATCGCGTTCGGCGCGCTCACCCCACTGGGCGGCTACTCCGTCCTCTACCTCGTCGGAGGCGTCGTGGCCATTCTCGGCGGCGTGCTCGTCCGGCAAGTGCGCGGCGTCCGCTGAACATCCCGCGAACCGAAGCCAGAGAACCTGCGCGCCGGGAATCGGCGCATGAGGAGCACACATGACAGACCAGCACACCGCGGATCTTCCGCCGATCGGAGAGATTCTGGCGGCTCTCGAGGCCGCTCCTCCCCAGGACGACAGTGGCGGTTACAGCACAGATCGCCTCATCGAGCTCGAAGCGGAGCTGGCCGCCTTGGAGGTCAGGGACTTCACGATCTCCGCACCCGCCGGCCCGATCCCCGCACGCGGCTATCGTTCGCAAGACCATGCGCCGGTCAGCGCGCTGGTGTGGGTTCACGGCGGCGCGTTCGTCGGCGGCAGCCTCGACATGCCGGAGGCGCACTGGGTCGGGCTCAGTCTGGCCGCCCGAGGCATCCCGGTGCTGTCGGTGGATTACCACAAGGCGCTGCACGGCGTGACGTTCCCCATTCCCTCCGACGACATCCGCGCGGCCTGGACGTGGGCGCTCGAACATCGCGAGGAGCTCGGGTTCGCGGACATCGCGGTCCAATCTCGGGGGCGCGAGCGCGGGCGGCAACCTCACCGCCGGGGTCGCGAAGCGGCTGTCCATGGAGAGGCAGGCCGTGCCGGCTTCGCTTCTCCTCGTCTACCCCCTCGTGCATGCGGTGCCGCCGCCTCCCTCCGGCGATCTGCTCCTGGCCCTGCGGGAACGAGGCATGGCGTCCGGGGCGCACGACGTCTTGATCCAGGCGGCCACCGCGCACTTCGCGGGCGCGGCGAGTGTGGAGGACGAGATCGCGTTCGCCGCCAACGGAGCGGTGCCCGAAGGACATCCGGCGACCTTCATCTACAACGCCGACGCCGACGGGCTGAGGGCATCGGGCGAGGCGTATGCGACCAAGCTCGCACAGGCCGGGGTCGATGCGACGGTGGAAACACTGCCCGGATCGACGCACGGCTTCCTCAACGAACCCGAGTCCGCTGCCGGGCGGGCAGGCGTCGATCGGCTGGAGCGGTGGCTGAAGCGGGCAGGCGATGAGTCTCCCGCCCGGTTCGCGTGAACGCCTGACAAGTCCCACTGTCCCGACATGAGCAATCCCGAGGAACCACGCATATGAGCTCTCTCACGCGCCATCTTCCCGATCCCTGGGTCGCGGCCTGGATCTCGCCCGTCGAGTCCGAGGAGCTACCGGACGACCGCCCCGCGTACCTGCTGACGGGCATCGTGACGATCGACGGGCCCGTGGCGGACGCATCCCTGCACGCGACCGCGCTGGGCGTCTACGAGGTGTTCGTCAACGGTACGCGCGTGGGCGACGAGGAACTCTCCCCCGGCTCCACCAACTACGACGAAACACTGTACGCGCAGTCTCACGACGTCACATCGTTGCTCCGGAGCGGGGAGAACCGGATCGACATCGTCCTGTCCGATGGCTGGTACCGCGGCCGCACCGGCTCCGAGCAGCGGCAGAATTCCTGGGGCACGGTCACCGCCGCGCTCGCCCAGCTCGACTACTCGACTTCCGACGGCCGGACCCAGGTGTTCGGCACGGACGGGACGTGGACCTGCCGACCGTCGCAGATCGTGCGTGCGGACCTGATGACCGGCCAGACCACCGACTTCTCGGTTCCCCTGCCGGCCGCGCTGCCCGTCCGGATCGGGCTGGTGTGCCCTCCGGCCCCGACGCGGTCGCCGGCGCCGCCGGTGCGGCGCGTCGAGGAACTGGCCCCGGTGTCGGCCACGCCCCTCGCTGAAGGCGTCACGATCGTCGACTTCGGGCAGAACATCGCCGGCTGGGCGCGGCTCACCGGCCTCGGCGCCCCCGGTTCGCAGACGGTCCTGGAATTCGGTGAACATCTCGACGCCGCCGGGGACCTGACCACGGCGCACCTCGACACGCACACGCCCCAGGGCGAGCACATCCCCTGCCACCAGATCGACCGCGTCATCGCCGGCACCGGCGAGGAGGTGTTCGAGCCGCACCACACGGTGCACGGGTTCCGCTACGTCCGCGTCACGCACCCTGGACGTGCGTTCGACCCGGGCTCCATCACCGCGATCGTCGTGCACACCGACCTGCGGCGGACCGGTTGGTTCGGCAGCAGCGACGATCGGCTGAACCGGCTGCACGAGGCCGCGGTGTGGACGTTCCGCGGCAATGCCGTGGACGTGCCCACGGACTGTCCCACCCGCGAACGGCTCGGCTGGACCGGCGACTTCCAGGTCTTCGCACCCACAGCCGCGTTGCTGTTCGACATCGACGGCTTCGCGCGCAAGTGGCTGCAGGCGGTACGCGACGACCAGTACGACGACGGCAGCCTCGCGATGTACTCGCCGGACCCGGGCCGCATGAAGCTCTCCGACCATCCTGCCCGGGTCGGTGGCGGCTCGGCCGGCTGGGGCGACGCGGCGGTCGCCGTGCCCTGGACGCTGTATCGGCACTACGCCGACCGCGACATCCTGGAGACGAGCTGGCCGTCGATGCGTGCCTGGGTGGAATTCGCGTTGCGCACGGCCCGCGAGCGCCGCCACCCCTCACGCACGGGGACGCCGGCGCCGCACGAGCAGTACCTCTGGGACGGCTCATTCCACTTCGGCGAATGGCTGGAACCCAAGACCGGCCCGTCAGTGGACGTCGCCGAGGCCTTCCGCGCGCTGCTGGCCGCCGACCAGGGCGAGGTGGGCACCGCCTACCTGTTCCGCTCGACCGGCCTGCTCGCCGACATCGCCGACGTCCTCGGCCGCGAGGACGACGCCGCGCACTACCGGGCCGTCGCGCAGCGGGTGCGCGCGGCCTGGCACACCGATTACTTCGACGGCCACCGGGGACGCACGGCGTCGGACACGCAGGCGTCCTACGTGCGCGCCATCGACTTCGGGCTGATCCCCGACCGCCTCGTCCCCCGTGCGGCCGACCGGCTGGCCGAGCTGATCGCCCAAGCCGATGACCACCTGGCCACGGGATTCCTGTCCACCGGATCGCTGCTGCCGGTGCTCGCCGACACCGGGCACGCCGACCTCGCCTACACCCTGCTCACTCAGACCGGCGTCCCGTCCTGGCTCGAAATGCTCGAACGGGGCGGCACCACGTTCTGGGAGAACTGGGACGGCGTGGACGGCGCGGTCGCCTCGGGCTCGCTCAACCACTACAGCAAGGGCGCCGCGATGCGCTTCCTCTACAGCCACGTCGTCGGCCTGCGGCAGGCTCCGGGCTCGGCGGGGTGGCGCGAGTTCGTGGTGACCCCGCTACCGGGCGGCGGCCTGACCCACGCCTCGGCCACGCTGCACACCGTCCAGGGCGTCATCGGAGCGGCCTGGACCCGCAGCGGCAACGACCTCACAGTCACCGTCACCGTCCCCGAAGGCGCATCTGCCACCGCACTCCTGCCCGGCGCACCCCCGAAACCGCTCCCGCCGGGCACCACGACGATCAGCTCTTGAAAAGGATCATGGACCTTCCGAACGACTTCCTGTGGGGCGCCGCCTCCTCCGCCCACCAGACCGAAGGCAACAACACCAACTCCAACTGGTGGCACCTGGAGAACGCCCCGCGCTCACCACTCAAGGAACGCAGCGGCGACGCCGTGGACAGCTACCACCGCTACCCCGAGGACATGCGCCTGCTGGCCGAGGCCGGCCTGAACGCCTACCGCTTCAGCATCGAGTGGGCACGCATCGAACCCACGCCCGGCGAGTTCTCGTCCTCCCAGCTCCGGCACTACCGGGCGATGATCGAGACCGCCTTCGAGCTCGGCCTCACCCCGGTCGTCACGCTGCACCACTTCACCAACCCCATGTGGTTCACCCACGCAGGCGGCTGGCGGAGCCCCGACGGGATTGAGCGTTTTGCCCGGTACGTGACCGAGGTCGGCTCGATCCTCCACGACGTGCCGTGGGTGTGCACCATCAACGAACCGAACATGATCGCGGTTATCTCCGACCTGTTCGCCCAGCCCACCGACGGCGACCGGCTCGACGATCGGGCGATCACCGCCCTGGCTCTCCCGGCTCCCGCCGACGGCGTTTCCCAGGTACTCGAACGCGCGCACCGCAGAGCGGTGGAGATCCTGCGCGAACGCACCGATGCCCGTATCGGGTGGACGGTGTCGAACCAGGCGTTCGAAGCAGAACCCGGCTGCGAGGAAGTGCTCAAGGACGTCAAGTGGGCCTGGGAGGACCGCTTCCTGGAGGTGTCCAAGCACGACGACTTCGTCGGCGTGCAGTCGTACACCACGAGAAAGGTGGGCGAGAACGGCCCGCTCCCGCATCCGCCCGACCCCGGCAACACCCTGACCGGTTGGCCCAACCGGCCCGACGCACTAGGCATGGCTATCCGCAACACCTGGCAGGTCACCGGCGGCACCCCGATCCTGGTCACCGAGAACGGCATCGCCACCGCCGACGACGCCGCACGCGTCACCTACATCACCGAGGCGCTCCGGGGCCTGAACGACGCCGTCACCGACGGCATCGACGTGCGCGGCTACCTCCACTGGAGCGCCCTGGACAACTACGAATGGGGCGACTGGCACCCCACCTTCGGCCTCATCGCGGTGGACCGCACCACCTTCGCCCGCACCCCGCGCCCGAGCCTCGCCTGGCTCGGCCGGCTGGTACAGCAACAGCGCCGGCACAACCTGGCCGGCAAGGAAGGGTAGAACGACATGACAGACCCCTACTGGGACCGCCTCCGCACGCTGTACCACGAGCACCTGCGGCTGGGCGCCGACCATCCCGACGCGCGAACGCCGGATCCCGAACTGGCCGCACGGCTCCGCGCACCACGGGAAGGCGAAGCGGAGTATGCCGCCCCGGCGGCGCGGGTACGTGACGTCGTGATCGGGCCTTGCACCGTACGGGTTTACACCCCGGAGGCGGACGCCATCGGCCGCCCGCTGTTCGTGTGGTGCCACGGCGGCGCGTGGGCGGCGGGCGATCTCGAAGGCCCGGAAGCCGACGCTACCGCACGGGAGATCTGCACCCGAGCCGACGCCGTCGTGGTCTCCGTTGACTACCGGCTGGCCACGGACGGCGTGCACTACCCGATCCCGCTGGACGACGTGGTCGCGGCGTACCTGTGGGCGGTGGACAACGCCAAGGACCTGGGCGCCGACCCGGCGCTTATCACGCTGGGCGGCGCGAGCGCCGGGGGCAACCTCGCCGCGGGAGCCGCCCTGCGCGTACGGGACGAAGGATCACCGCCACCCGCCGCGCTCCTGCTCGTCTACCCCTGCCTGCATCCCGAACTACCCCCGGCGTCGCCCGAGTTGCGAGCCGTCTTGGACCGGATGTCCCCCGCCGCGGCCTTCGCCCCCCACGTGACGACTCCCATTGTGGAGAACTACCTCGGCACGCCGATCACCGAGGCGACGTCGTACGCCATGCCCGGCCTCGCGGACGACCTCAGCGGCCTGCCCCGCACCATGATCATCAACAGTGAGTACGACGGCCTCCGCGCGTCCGGCGAGCGCTTCGCCCAGCAGTTGCGCGACGCCGGGGTCGAGGTCGTCCTGGACACCGTGCCCGACGTCGACCACGGCCACCTGGCCCGCCCGGCCCTCCCCCAGCTGGAGCAGACGTACGCGGACATGTCGCGATGGGTCCGGGGATGACGAGGGCTTACGACGAGGAGACGCTACGACGGCTGCTGGACGGAGCAGAGCACGCCACGGTGAACGGCGCCACCGTGCTGCTGAAAAGGGCGACGCCCGACGACCGGCCCGGACACCTGGACCCGTGGCTGCTCAGCCGGGAGGAAGTGCTGCGCAGGCTCCCTTCCGCCGTGCCCAAGCCCAGCCTCAGGCTCCTGTGGTCGATGCTCTTCCGGCCGGAGAAACTGCTGATCCAGATCCGCGACACCGCCAAGGGCATCGTGCTCAGCCCAGAAGCCGAGTCGGCGATCGATCTGACCACCGAGGAAGTGCTGGTCTCCCGCCAGGAGCTGGTCCTGTGGAAGAACACCAACACCCTGTGGCGGTACGAGAGGAAGTCGACGAGCCAGGCACGCAGGCCCTGCCTCCTGCACCTGCACGGCGGCGGGTTCTTCGCGGGTAAGCCCACCGGGCGCGACTACTTCCTCAAGTACATCGCCGAGCAGGCCGACGCCGTGGTGTTTGACCTGGATTACTCCCTGAGCCCGGAGTACAGGTTCCCGCACGCGGTCAACGAGACCTACGCCGCGGTCAAGCACATTCACGACCACGCCGACGAGTACGGCATCGACCCGGCGAGAATCGCGATCGGCGGCGGCAGCGCCGGCGGCAATCTCGCCGCGGTCACCGCGCTCAAGGCCAAGGACGAAGGAACGCCGATCATCGCGCTGCAGATCCTCATGAACGCCGTCGTCATGATGGGCACCTCACGGCCTCCCGGCTACACCTGGAACCCGGCGGACTTCCACGTCGCCGACGGCATGCGGAAGCACGCCGGCCGCATCGTCGATCCCGCCAGGGACCGCAACCTCAAGGTCATGCTGGACCCCTACCGGGGCGGGCAGAGCACCGGCCACCCGTACTTGTCCCCCGCGATGGCGGGCGACCTGACCGGGCTGCCCCGTGCGCTGGTCATCACGGCCGAGATGGACAGCCTGCGCCCGCAGGCCGAGCACTACGCCGGGCAGCTCGTCCAGGCCGGCGTGCCGGTCAAGGCCGTCCGCTATCTCGGCATCAAGCACGACACCCCCGCCCATTTCGGTTACGTGCCCCAGGCCGAGGCCATCGCATGGGAGATCATCACCGCGATCAAGAAGGAGACCTGGTGACCCGCCACCGACTGACCCTCGGGCAGAAGGCCCTGCTCCTGTCCGGCCGGGACAGCTGGACGACGCATCCGATCGACGAGCACGGCATCGCGCCGGTGAGGATGTCCGACGGGCCGCATGGACTGCGGGTGCAGGACGATACCGGTGGCGACCAGGTGGCCTTAAGTCCCAGCCTGCCCGCCACCTGCTTCCCGCCCGCCGTCGCCGTGGGGTCGAGCTGGGATCCCACACTCGCCGCTCGGGTGGCCGACGCGATCGGCCGCGAGGCCCGGTCGGCCAGCGTCCACATCGTCCTGGGGCCGGGGGTGAACATCAAGCGCTCCCCGCTGTGCGGCCGCAACTTCGAGTACTTCTCCGAGGACCCGCTCCTGTCCGGCGTGCTCGGCGCGGCCTACGTGCGAGCCCTGCAGGAGACCGGAGTGGGAGCCTCGGTCAAGCACTTCGCCGCCAACAACCAGGAAACCGACCGCATGCGGGTCAGCGCCGACGTGGACGAGCAGACGCTGCGCGAGATCTACCTGCCCGCCTTCGAACGCGTGGTGACGCAGGCGCAGCCGGCCACCGTGATGAGCGCCTATAACAAGATCAACGGCGTGTACGCCTCGCAGAACCGGTGGCTGCTGACCGACGTGCTGCGCGACGAGTGGGGCTTCAAGGGGGCGGTCGTCTCCGACTGGGGAGCCGTCCACGACCCGGTCGCCGCCGTACACGCCGGACTGGACCTGGAGATGCCGAGCACCAGCGGGCGCAGCACCGCCCGGCTCGTCGAGGCGGTCCGGTCAGGGGCCCTGGACGAGACAGAGCTGGACCACGCGGCTGGCAGGATCCTCGCGCTCGCCGCCTGGCGCGCGGACAAGACCGAGGACATCGATCTCGACGCGCACCACAGGCTCGCCCGCGAGCTCGCCGCGCAGTGCGCGGTCCTGTTGAAGAATGACGGCGTCCTGCCGCTCGCCCTCTCCACCAGGGTGGCGGTCATCGGCGAGCTGGCCCGCACCCCGCGATTCCAGGGCGGCGGCAGTTCACGCGTGAACGCGACCCGCGCCGAAAGCTTCCTCGACGCCGTCACCGATGTGGACTTCCGGCCCGGCTACACCCTCGACGGCAGCGGCGACCCCGACCGGCTCCGCGCCGACGCCGTCGCTTGCGCCGCCGCCGCGGAGGTGGCCGTCATCTTCGCCGGACTGAGCGAGACGGAAGAATCCGAGGGCTTCGACCGGACCACTCTCGAACTGCCCACCACCCAGATCGACCTGATCAAGGCGGTCGCCGCGGCCGCCCCCAAGACCGTGGTCGTGCTGTCCAACGGCGGCATCGTCACCCTCGAGGATTGGCACGACGATGTCAACGCCATTCTCGAAGGCTTCCTGATCGGGCAGGCCGGCGGCGGCGCGCTGGCCGATCTGCTCTACGGCGTCGTCAACCCCTCCGGCCGCCTCGCCGAGACCATCCCACGGCGGCTCGCCCACACCCCCAGCCATGCCACCTTCCCCGGCGGTCAAGGACATGTGCTCTACGGTGAGCGCACGCTCATCGGCTACCGCGGGTACACCACCCTCGACCGGCCAGTGCGCTTCCCCTTCGGCCATGGGCTCAGCTACACCACCTTCGAGACCAAGGACTTCTCCGTCGAGATCCTCGGCGCCGACACCGCAGTCGCCCGGACGACCGTCGCCAACACCGGAGATCGCGACGGCGCCTACGTCGTCCAGGTGTACGTCGGCGAGCCTCCCGCCGGACCGGCCCAGCGTCCGCGCCGCGAGCTCCGCGCCTTCACCAAGGTCTTCGTCCCGGAAGGGCAGGAGGTCACCGTCGAGCTGCCGCTGGACCGCCGGGCCTTCGCCTACTGGGATCTGGAGCTGTCCGGCTGGGTCGTCACCCCGGGCGAGTACGCGGTCCAGCTCGGCCGCGACGCCGAGACGATTGAGGCTGAAGTGCGCGTCCACCTCAGCGGAGACGCCGTCGTCCGCGAACTGACCCTGAACTCGACCTTCCAGGAATGGGTCGAGCATCCCGTCGTCGGCCCCACCCTGGTGGACGATCTGCGATCCGACCTGGTGAAGACGGCAGCGCAGCCACACATCCTGCGCGGGATCGGATCCCTGCCGATGCAGAAGGTCGTCGACCTGCTCGGTGACAGCCTTCCCGCGGGACTCATCGATGGCCTCATGAGCAAGACACGGCGGTGCGACAGATGAGGATTTCGCGAGCCCCTCACAGTTAAAATCTAGGTGGAGTAAGCTTTTCGCCGACATCGCTACACCAGTGGGATGGGGCCGGCAGTGACGACGACCAGAGGACCGTACTCCAAGAGTGCCCGGGTACGAGCCGCGGCGATCGAGGCCGCCTCCGAGATCTTCGGCAATGCGGGCTACCGGGGTGCGACCTTCAAGGACGTGGCGGCCAAGCTCGGCATGACCCATGCCGGGCTGACCTACTATTTCGCCGACAAGGACGCGCTCCTCGCCGCGGTCCTGCAGGAACGCGACAGCCGCGTCTCCCAGCCCGGCACGTCCCTGCCTGCCTCGATGTCCCGCGACGACCTCATCGACTACGTGATGGCCATGCTGGCCGAGAACATCGCCCACCCGGGCTTCGCCGAGCTGCACTGCGTGCTCTCGGCGGAGGCCACCGCGGACGACCATCCCGCGCACGAATACTTTCGCGACCGCTACCGCAACGGCCGTCGCCTCCTTGAAGCCGCACTCGCCGAAGCCGCCGCCCGCGGCGAGATCCGCAGCACTCCAGCGCCCAAGCACCTTGCGGCACTGCTGCTCGGCGTGCTGGACGGCGTCCAGCTTCAATGGCTGCTCGACCCGAACGAGGTGGACCTCCGGGAGACCGTACGCGGTTTCATCGCCGACCTCCTGGCGCCTCCGGAGGCAAAGTAAGCCTGTCACCGTGAGCCCCACTGACCGCGTCGGCCGCCCCACGTCGGGTCGTGCGGCGCAGGATGCGGGCGCCGTCAGCCTCACACGCGATAGTCCAACGCTCCCGTGTGACGCACGTGGCGCTTAGGCGGTGTTTTGTCGCTCAGCCCCTCGCACGGCTTCACATCGCCGGCGACCCTCTTCATGCTGGCCGGACCCGCAACTGAAGGACGTCCGTGAGACCTCACCGCAGGTCAGCTCACCGATACGCGGACGATGAAGGCCGAGGCCAAGATACGCAGGATTTACCCCCGCTTCACCCGAACGAAAATCTAGCCTCAGTCATATTTTGCTGGTACGGTCCCCACAGCAATATCTAGCAGCGACTAGATTTCCCTTCGCGCTGATCATGGGAGATCCGCGATGCCCACATCAGAGCCGCAGCCGGACATGATTCCGCCGGCCGCCTCCCCCCAGACAGTCTCTACTCACTCGGATAGCGCACAGGCCGAGGACACTGCTACCGAAGAGGCGGCACCCCAGAAGGTTTCGAAGCGCAACGTCGCCGCCATCCTGATGACCACGTTCGCGGTCTCGTTCGCCACGCTGATGCCCGCCATGGTGGCATTGCCGATCATCGTCGCCCGAGTCTCGCCCGAGAACAAGGAGTCCGGCCTCGGCATCGCCCTCGGCATCACCTCGTTCCTCGGCATGCTTCTCGCCCCGATCTTCGGCGCGATCAGCGACAGGACCACCCTGCGGCTGGGCATGCGCCGGCCCTTCCTCATCGTCGGCCCCTGCATCACCGTCGCCGGGCTGGTCACCCTCGGCTTGGCCGACAGCCTCGCGGCCGTGTACGTCGCCGTCGTGACCATGGCCGTCGGCTCGGGCATCGCCGGCGCGGCCGACGGGGCGATGATCCCCGACAGCATCCCGGACCGCCTGCGCGGCCGCGTGCTGGGGTTCTCGACGGTGACAGGCGTGTCGGCAGGGCTGATCGCGAGTGTCGTCGGACCGCAGTTCATCGACAACCAGTTCCTCCTCGCCACGGCGACTCTGCCCCTTTCCATACCTCTCATGGCGATCGGGCTCTGGCTCTACCGCGACCGCGTGCTCGACCCGAAGGACGTCCCGCAGCAGCCGATCTTCCGCACTGTGCTACGGAGCTACCGCTTCAGCCCCAAGAGCGCCCCGGACTTCGCGTGGGTCTGGCTCGGCCGCTTCTTCGTCACCTTCGGCATCGCCTTCGCCGCCTCCTTCTCCATCTACTTCCTCACCGACCAGCTCAAGGTGAGCAAGGCCGAACTCCCCTCCCTCATCGCGATCAACAGCATGCTCAGCCTGGGCGGGACCACGCTCGGAACAATCGTCGGGGCATTCGTCACCGACCGGGTCCGCAGCCGCCGGAACCTCGTCCTGGTATCCGCGCTGCTGCTCGCCACCGGCGGGCTCATCGTCGCCTTCTCCCCGAACGTACCGATCTTCCTGATCGGCAGCGGCCTGCTCTTCTTCGCCATCGGCCTGTTCATCCCCACCGACGGGGTGCTGGTCATGAGCGTTCTGCCAGGTGGCGGGAAGAGCGACGTGGCCAAGTACATGTCCCTGGTCGTGATCGCGGACCAGCTCCCGCGCTCCATCGGCCCCATGATCGCACCGGCCGTCATCGCGCTCGGCGCGCTCACCTCGCTGGGCGGTTATCCCGTCCTGTATCTGACGGCCGGGGTCGTCGCGATCCTCGGTGGCGTGCTCGTGCGGCGCGTCCGCAGCGTCAACTGAATCCCGGCAAGAAGACGCGACTCCCGTCCTTGGATCTGCGCGGGCACGCTGCGTCATCACGACGACCGTTTCCGGTACATCACCACCGACGTCGGCTACTGCGACAACAG